>CAYWNE010000051.1:0-23547 GCA_964459555.1 uncultured Burkholderiaceae bacterium
CAGCATCATTGCGGATCTTGATCTTGTCTATTGTAGCCCACAGTGCGGACGAGACAACTTGGAATGCTTTGCGTCTGCGTGCGCAAAACGAAAAGTCTGCGATGGTCAAAGATAACCTCTACACCTTGTTGGCGAGTGCGAAAGATAAGAACTTGGCGAAACGTGCCTTAGAGTTGGCGCTCACAGAAGAACCAGGGCTTACAACGAGTGCGTCGATGATCCGTACGGTCGCAGGTGAACATACCGACATGGCGTTTGACTTTGCCATGGCCAACTTGGCTGCGGTCAATAGCAAGGTTGATGCAACTTCACGTAGCCGTTACTTCCCAGGCTTAGCTTCCAATGCCAATAATTTGGCAATCATTGATAAACTGCAAGCCTATGCCAAAGACAATCTCGACCCAAGTTCCCGTGGTGAGATGGAGCGTGTTATTGGCGGTATCAAGACACGTTTGAAAATTCGCGAAGAGCGTGCCCCTGCTGTGAAAGCTTGGGTCGATGCAAATCTAAAATAATTGAAATTTCTCTCAACGGAGAAAATCAATCAAACGAATAACCGCGTCGGATGAAAGTCCGGCGCGGTTTTTTATTTGCTCTAAGGCTGGTGTGAGCTTCACAGCCGTGTTGTGAATGCCCTCCTAGGACCAAGGTGCGAAATCGCACATCGCTGTTCGGCGGCGCACGTATTTCCTTCGCCAATGAGCGACTTGGCATCATGGATTTATGTTTAAGCCGTTGAATTGTATGGGAAATTCTTGAATTTTTAGATTAGGCACAAGACTTGCAATACAGGTCTCATTTGAATTGAATCGATGAGTTCGCAAGATGGATAGAGAAATCAGCCTTGAGGTCCAACAAGTTCGCCGTCGTCGCATGTGGCTCGTGGCGCTCGGAGTTTTAACGCTGTTTGCGAGCGCCGCTTGGGGCATTAACCGTATTGCGACGCAGTCCGCTGTATTGTCTGATTTGCGCGTCTCCGAAGTGCGTCTTGGTCGCGTCGACAATACCATTAATGCATCGGGGATTGTGATTCCCGTTCGCGAAGAGCAAATCTCCAGCCCAGCACAAACACGGATTACCAAGATTGTCGCCAAAGCCGGCCAAACAGTGAAGGCCGGCGAGTTGCTGATGGTTTTGGATGATCAAGCGGTGCGTGTGGCAATCGACAATCTGCGCGAGCAGATCTCTCAGCAAGACATTCGCGTGCAAACTTTGAGTAGCGAGCTCGAGGCCCAACTCAAAAAAATCGCCAGTGAAATCGAATTATTAGAACTCGATTTGCAAAGCAATAAAGTGAAGTTGGCGCGCTATCAAAAACTCGGTGCAACCGGCATTACTTCGCAAGTTGATTTGCAGGCGGCTGAACTCGCGGTCAAGCGCAATGAAGTGCAACTGCGCCAGCACAAAGAATCCTTAGTAGATACCCGCAAAACCACGCAAAATAATATTGAGAGCGCGCGATTGCAACGTTCCATCTTCCAAAAGCAAATGGAATTACAGCAAAGTTTGCTCGCACAGACGCAAGTCAAAGCACCGTTTGACGGTCTGCTGACGTGGGCGATGACCGATGAGGGCGCCAGTGTGAATACCGGACAACTCATCGCCAAAGTCTCGGAGCTCAATAATTTTCGGGTTGAGGCTAGTGTCTCTGATTTCTATGCGCGTTATTTGAATCCCGGTCAAGCGGTGCGAGTTGAGTACAGTGGCCAAATCATCAAAGGCGAAGTACAAACGATTTTGCCCGAAATTCAAAATGGGACAGTGAAATTAATCGTCACCTTGGCTGAGCCTCATCACTCTGCATTGCGCCATAAGCTGCGCGTTGAAACCAATATCGTGACCGATCAAAAAGAGCAGGCGCTGGTGATTGATGCGGGCCCCGCGATTAATGGCAAAGGGCGTCAGGAAGTATTCCTTGTGCAGGATGGACAGGCGGTAAAACGTTCTATTGAAGTCGGCTTGGGAGATGGAAAACAAGTTGAAATTGTAGCGAGCAGTGGTTTGCGGGTAGGCGACAAAGTTATCGTCTCTGACGTTGCAAAATACAAGCATCTTGATTACTTCCGTCTTCGCTAAATATGAAACCGAAAGAAAGAAAAACATGATACAACTCGAAAATGTTAGTAAGACTTATATGACCGATAAGGTCGAAACGATCGCCTTGCGCGACATCAATTTGCAGATCGGTAAAGGTGAATTTGTATCGATCATGGGACCCAGTGGTTGCGGCAAAAGTACCTTGCTGAATCTCTTGGGTTTGCTCGATCGCCCCGGTCAAGGCAAAGTCAAAATTGCTGGTCAAGAACTGCATCAATGGGGTGACAAAGACTTAGCGCAAATGCGCAATAAGACTTTTGGTTTTATCTTTCAGAGCTTCCATCTGATCAATGACTTGCGCGTGATCGATAACGTCGAATTGCCGCTCTTGTATCGGAAATCGAGCGCGAAAGAACGTCGTGAATTGGCCGAGCAAGCCTTGGCTAGTGTCGGCTTGAGTGCTCGCATGGAGCATTATCCCAATCAGCTTTCAGGCGGTCAGCAGCAACGCGTCGCCATCGCCCGCGCAATGGTAGGTCGCCCCGATATTCTCTTGGCCGACGAACCCACCGGTAATCTTGATAGCCATATGGGCTCGGAAGTAATGGAGATTCTGATGAAGCTCAATCGTGAGGGAACCACGGTGGTGATGGTGACGCACGATGAGCGGCATGCCAAACAAAGTGGGCGTATCGTGCGCGTGTTCGACGGTCAGCTGGTTGCTTAGGAATCGCTATGTTAAAAAATTATTTGCTGATGGCGAGCAAGGTTTACATGCGGCGCAAGATGTTTACGCTGATTAATCTCGCCTGTATCGTTTTGACGCTCGTTGTCTTATTGGTGGTGACTGCCGTGATGGAGCATAGTTTTGCACCGTCCGGAGTGGATGTGAATCGTGATCGTATCGTCACTGTTTCACATTACACAAAGTTCGGTAAAAATATGACCATGAGTGGTGGGCTCGGTTTTAAGTTGATCGAGCAATATCTCAAGCCGATTGTTTTGGCTGAGCACGTAAGTGCCGTCACTAATTCCATTCCAGTGGCGGTTTATCAAGACGATAGAGTCGAAAAACTCAATATGAGATTCACCGATGCGGTATTTTGGGAAATATACCAATATCGCATTTTAAGCGGTCGCGTTTTGCAAAGTTCGGATCTGGAGCAGGGAAGGTCTGTGGTGGTTTTGAACAAAGTGATTGCCAACAAATTGTTTGGTGATGCGAATGCGATTGGTAATAAATTGAATGTGCGCAGCCATCAATATGAAGTGGTTGGTGTGGTGGATGATGGTCAGAAAGCCAGTGGTGCGCCACTGATGTGGGCGCCCCATACTAGTTTGCCGTCAAGTAGCTATCGTACCAGTCTGACGGGTGACTTTAATGCGGTACTGCTGGCGAAATCTCCAGAAGATCTACCTGCTCTAAAGAAGGCTGTTTTCGAGAATGGTGGTCACATCGTTGAGGACGATCCAGCTAAATGGACAAAAACGCTATTGCTCGCAAATACGGCATTTGATAGTTTTGCACGCGGCTTCTCTAGCAACTCACGCGGTGAAGAATCTGGAGCGGAACAAGTGATGGCTTGGATCATCGTATTAATGTTTCTGTTTATGCTGTTGCCTGCTTTGAATCTGGTGAATTTGAATTTGGGCCGGATGATGGAACGTAGTGCAGAAATTGGCGTGCGCAAAGCCTTCGGTGCCTCGACCATGGAATTGGTCAAGCAGTTCTTGATCGAGAACGTCGTGCTTTCCCTGCTCGGATGTTTGGTGGCATTGTTACTGACACAGGGATTTCTGATGTGGGTCAATCACACAGGATTTTTACCGAGTTTGGATCTCGGCATTAATTTCAAGATCTTCGCTTATGGTCTGTTGATCACTGTCGTGTTTGGCATTATTTCAGGTGTCGCGCCTGCATGGAGAATGGCGAAACTTGATCCTGTCTTTGCTTTGAAAGGGAATGCGTAATGTTCCAACATTTGTTGAAATATCTTTGGAAACGCAAGGGCAAGAATCTGATGATTAGCGCCGAGATCTTGCTGATATTTGTGGTTATTTTTGGTGTCGTCGTGGGCTTTGTACACAATACACGTTTGTTTCAAATGACGCGTGGTTTTGATTATGAAGATCGCTGGCGGGTGAGTTTAGAAACCGATGGTGAGGCTTTGAATAAAGCGAATCCTCAGCTCTTGGACAACTTCCGTCGAGCTATACTAAGTATGCCAGAAGTGGAAACGATCAGTTTTATTCAGTATGAACCATACAGTAATTCAGCTTTTGTCGGAGACTATCGCCGCCCAGAGCAGAATCAAGGATTTAGTACTTACTTTTTGAAAGCCGACGATGCGGCGAAAGCGACTTTGGCTATACCCGTGGTCAAAGGGCGTTGGTTTGGAACGCAAGATGAAGGGGCAGCTGAAGGCGTGGCCTTGATCAATCAGCGCTTGGCGCAAAAGATGTTTGGTCACGAAGATCCTACGGGTAAGCTCATCACCAATTCTCAGCCGGACGAGAAAGATCCTCAATTTTACAAGGTGATTGGTGTGATCGAAGACTATCGCTATTTTGGTGAATTTATGGGACGTGAAAATATTGCGATCTTGCGCCATTCCGCGATGACCGACACGCCCTTGAGCAATCTCGTGATCAAAGTCAAACCGGGAACTCCACGCAACTTTGAAATCAAGTTGCACCAACAATTACGTCAGGTTCGCAATGACATTGAGTACGATATTTCTGTACTTAGCGAATCTCGCGATGAAATGTTGAGACAAAAAGCAACATTCTTCGCGCCACCGATCTTGATCACGGCATTCTTATTGTTAATGGTTTCGTTCGGTCTGTTCGGCGTGCTGTGGCAGAACGTCAACAGCCGTATTCCTGAGATCGGTTTGCGTCGTGCAATTGGCGCTAGCAGTAGACAAATCTACGGTCAAATCATCAGTGAGCAAGTGTTGTTAAGCAGTATGGCGATGGCAGTTGCGATGGTGTTTCTGGTACAGTTGCCGTTTACTGGGGTTTTTGCAAAGTTCATGGATTGGAGCAGCTTTTTCTTATCGGCTGCGATCGCGATGGCGGTGATCTATGTGGTGACCATCGTTTGTGCTTTGTATCCGGCTTGGTTGGCAAGTCGCATGAATCCAACTGATGCTTTGCACTATGAATAGATTGAACGAGGAAGCGTGTGTCTCTACCTAAGATTTTGATTGTTGATGATGACGAGTCAGTACAAATCTCACTGGCTTTGCTGCTGAAGCAAAACGGCTACGCAACAGCGACTTGTGATGAGCCGCGTCAAGCTTTGGCTTTGCTTGAACAAGAGACGTTCAGTTTGGCCTTACTCGACATGAATTTTTCACTCGAAACAACCGGTGAAGAAGGGTTGGCCCTGATGGCGGAGATCCATCGTCGTCAGCCCGAGCTTCCTGTGTTGTTAATGACGGCGTGGGGTTCAATCGCTTTGGCGGTGCGCGGTGTGAAGGCGGGTGCTGCGGATTTCTTTACTAAGCCATGGGATAACGCGAGCTTACTGCAATTGATTCAGACTACGCTGTCCTTGCGTACTGAGGAAATCAGTACACGATTGACACGCCAAGCGCTCGATCAGCAATATGATTTTTCTGAAATCGTGGGCGAGCATCCTGACTTACTTAAAGTACTGGCGACGGTTGGACGCGTGGCCAAGACCACCGCATCGGTTTTGATCTTGGGCGAAAGCGGCACGGGCAAGGAACTGATCGCCGATGCGATTCATCGCAATAGCCCGCGAGCGACGAAAGAGGCGGTCAAAGTGAATATGGGTGCTATTACTTCGTCTTTGTTTGAGAGCGAGATGTTCGGCCATGTACGTGGCGCCTTTACCGATGCGAAGACCGATCGCAAAGGTCATTTCGCCACAGCACATCAAGGTACATTGTTTCTTGATGAGATCGGTGAGTTAAATCGCGCCGATCAAGTGAAATTGTTGCGCGTATTACAGACTCAAACCTATCAAGTCTTAGGTTCAAGTAAAACGGAGAAGTGCGATGTGCGCATCATCTCTGCGACCAATCGTGAATTGGCCGAGCAGGTTGCAACGGGTGATTTTCGAGAGGACTTGTTTTATCGCTTAAATTTGATCACTTTGCGTCTACCTGCATTACGCGAACGACGCAGTGATATTCCTCTGATTGCTCGTCGTTTGCTTCAAAGTTTGTGCGATACCTATGGCATGGAGTCGGTGCAATTGGCAGCATCGGCGATTGAGTGGCTCAGCCAGCAAGCTTGGCCAGGCAATATCCGACAACTCAAACAAACTTTAGAGCGTACTTTGCTCTTAGTTGGTAAGCCAGTGCTTGAAAAGAGCGATTTCCTCTCGGTGGAAGAAGAAAGTGGGGCGCAGCAGTGCCGTGAAACTTCGATGTTCTCTGGTATGACACTTGATCAAGTCGAAAAGCAGTTGATTGAGAGAGCCATGCAAGAACACGAAGGTAATCTCTCGCGCGTGGCGAAGGCGCTTGGTTTGAGCCGATTTGCCTTATATCGCCGCTTAGAAAAGCATCAGATTGCCAGTGCTGAGCCGGAAACAAGCAGTGCATTGACGGAGAACCCCCAGTGAGTTTGCGACGCCGATTGCAGTTGTTTTTGTTTTTGCTGCACGCGGCTTTCTTTGCGCTCGCCTTGGTTCTCTTACGCGAGAAGCCGCTGCTGGTCGTGGGCGTGGAGGCGGCGCTGATTTTGAGTTTCTTACTCAGTTATCGCGTCCTCAGCAAAGCGCTTATTCCACTCGATTTTGCCCGCCAATTCAAAGATTTGCTCCATGATGAAAACTATGCCGCAAGAATGAAGGCGAGTGGCGATAAAGACGTCAATGACTTGGCCGGTTTGTTTAATCGCATGCTCGAAACCTTGTATCAAGAGCGGCTGCGCATTGGTGAGCAGCGTGGGTTTCTAGAAAAGCTACTTGAGGCAACTCCAGGTGCCGTGGTGGTGTTCGATTTTGACGGCAAAGTGAGTTTGTTTAATGCGTTTGCGGCTGATCTATTTGGGCACGAGATTGCAATTGGAAAACGCCTTGGTGAAACGCAAGATTTAGCATCGCGACCATCACAGCCAAACTCTTCAAGCCTGATCGAGGATCTAACACAGGTGTTGGTCGGTGAGAGTCGCGTACTTGGGAATGCAGCGGGACGACGCTTTCGTTGTCAACGTAGCGAATTTGTGGATCGCGGTTTCCGACGTGAATTTCTGCTGATCGACGAAATCACCGAAGAATTGGCGAGTTCAGAACGCGCGACTTATGAAAAGCTGGTTCGCGTGCTCGCACACGAAGTGAATAACACGGTGGCCGCCACCTCGTCTGTTTTGGAATCCTTGCTGTTTTATCGCGAACAATTACATGCCGATGATGGCGTCGATTTTGCGACTGCGATCGGCGCCGTGCAGCGTCGTAATCACAGTTTGGCGCAGTTCATTGCGCGCTTCACGGAAGTGGTCAAAATGCCTGAGCCGCGTTTGCATCCAAGCGATGTGGGTGAATTGGTGGATAGCGCAATGGTCTTGTATCGCCAAGCCTGTCATGACAAACAGATTGTTCTGGAATGGGAACAACGACAGCAGATCGCGCCTCAATTGCTCGATGCCTCCTTGTTTGAGCAGGTCATCATCAATATTTTGAAGAACGCGATTGAAGCTGCGGAAGCGCGAAAATTGCGTGCCTCTGGAATTGAGGTTCCGGCTTTTGTGAAGATCAAATTCGTACTCGATACGGAAAGCAAGGCAGCTTGTTTATCGATTATCGATTCGGGTCAAGGATTGCAAAACATTCCGACTTCACAACTTTTCACACCTTTCTTTACCACCAAGAAAGGCGGACAAGGGATAGGCCTGATGTTCGTGCGCGAAGTCTTGCAAAGGCATCATTTTCAGCATCGTTTGGCAACCAATGCTGATGGTGATACTCAATTTGATATCATCTTCCGCTCGCCACAATAATCCCGCCAAAAAATAAAGAGATCAACTGAGTCCGCTGAGTTATATCAGCCAGATTTCTTAAAAAAGACCGCGGGCGCCGCATTCCCTCCGTTATAATTTCGCTTTGATTTGATGGTGCCGGAAGGTATTGAATTCGGCACGATCGCATACTCAGGACTAAGAAATTGGCAAAGCTTTACTTTCGTTATTCGGCCATGAACGCCGGCAAATCCACCGCGCTTTTGCAGGTCGCGCATAACTACGAAGAACAAGGTCAGAAAGTGTGTCTGTATACAGCGGCGATTGACGATCGCTACGGTACAGGGAAAATTACATCGCGCCTTGGTCCGCAGCGTGAAGCAGCGATCTTCGACGCTGAGTTCGATTTCTTTGAAGGAGCGCCTACCGTGAGTTGCATCCTCGTCGATGAAGCGCAATTTCTGTCGCCAGCGCAAGTACGGCAACTGCATCGCTTAGCCCATGTACGTGGTATCCCAGTGATTTGCTATGGTTTGCGTAGTGACTTCTTAGGCGAACCATTTCCGGGTTCGAGTTATTTAATGACGCTGGCCGACACCATTGAGGAATTAAAGAACATCTGCACTTGCGGCAAGAAAGCGACCATGAATATTCGTGTTGATGCGCAGGGCAAACGCATGATGGCCGGTGAGCAGATTTCGATTGGCGGCAATGATCGTTACCACCATGTTTGCGCCCGTTGTTTTTATCAAACCACGTGAGTTTTCCTATCTTCAGTGAATTTGCATCAAGCAGTTCAATGAGGCGATGCAATCATACTGAAATCGCCTCTAGATCGCCCATGAGTTGAAAGGGATCAGAATTCGCATTTTCGCGTGCCTTTATTTTTGTTGTCGCTCGGTGTTTTTTCTATGTAAATGATCTCCACAAAGCGCCCCCCTTTGCGTAGGCATTCTTTTTCTTCCAATTTTCGGACTGGATCGTCATTTGCGATGGGGTCTTTCATTTCAGCTTCTGCAGTAACCACCGTTGTTTGTTCTGTAGAAGAGCGATTGGAGTCGCAGGCTGACAGTGCTGTGAGTATAGAAAAAGTGAGTATGAGCGGTTTTATCATAGTGTTCTCGGCTTGATTATTGATATTTTCTAAGTGACGCCAGCGATCCGAATTACTGTCGTCAGCTTGTGTAATTTTCTCAAGGCATGTTCTGTTCTGATTTGAATTGGTCTTGAGATGTGCTTTTGTTGATTTGTGGTGTTTCGACAGGTTTACGATCCTCCACACACTGGAAACTCAACTCAGGCGGTTTCTTTTCCTCGCTCTCTATCAGCGTAAGATCAAGCTGAAGTTTTTTGCCTTGTTGGTGACATTCTTCCTCCGCTGTTTTCATTTTCGACTCGAGATTTTCAGGGGGAGAATCGTAATTTTCTCGCTCGGAATTTTCGTGTGTCTTAGGAATATTTACTCGGGCCGCAGTGTTCTCTGAAGGCGTCGGCTGTATCGCACTTTGTTGTACATCTGCTTCTGACATTTTCAATTCTTCTTCGCTAGAGCGAGCACAAGCACATACAAACATTGTAGAGATGATGAGGTAGAAACTAAGTCTGGACATGCTTGATTCGATTAAACGAGAGTGGTGTAAGTACTGTATCGCAAGAGCTGATCGATACGGATTATATGCAGAAAACTAGGAGCTCAGCTATTCAGGCTTGCGCGACATCATATCAAGGTCAACAAGTGCTTGTGGCGGTGCGCAAGCCGTTTTCGATAGTTTTCAGATCGATCTTAATCCAAGGTTTGACGATAGCGTTTCAATGCAATAAAGCCAGCGACGAATAAGAACGCTAACATCGGCCAAAGTTCCTGCGTTAGCTGGTTTACTTCGTTTCCCTTTAATAAAATGCCGCGCACAATTCGCAGGAAATGCGTCAGCGGTAAGACCTCACCGATGTTCTGCGCCCACATCGGCATGGCGCGGAATGGAAACATAAAACCGGACAGCAGAATCGATGGCAAGAAGAAAAAGAAAGTCATCTGCATGGCTTGCAGTTGATTCTTGGCCACGGTCGAGAAGGTAAAACCCACCGCCAAGTTCGCCATGATGAAAATGCCGATCAGGCTTAACAATAAAGGCAAGCTGCCCATCATCGGCACATCAAAAATGATGAAGGCCGCGCTCATGATGACCGTGAGTTGAATATAGCCGATGACCACATAGGGTAAGATTTTTCCGACCATCACTTCAGCGGGGCGTACCGGTGTGGCCAATAAGTTTTCCATAGTGCCGCGTTCACGTTCGCGCGTCATGGCCAGCGCTGTCAACATAATCATGGTCATGGTCAGGATTGTGCCGATCAAGCCCGGTACGATGTTATAGCGCGAGAGGCCTTCGGGGTTGTAGCGCCTATGCACCCGTACTTCATACGGTTGCGGACTGCCTTGTAAGCGTTGTAACGGGCCGACCAGGTCCGCTCGGAGTGCTAGCGGCGTGATGCTGCTGAGCGCTGCAAGCGCGTTGCCAGAAGCCGAAGGATCGGTCGCATCGGCAGAAATGAGGATGGCAGGTTTCTCGCCACGTACGACCTTTTCCGTGAAATGCGGCGGTATCACAATCATGAATTGCACTTTACCGTTTTCAACTAATCGGTCAGCTTCTGCTTCATCTTTTAAGTTGTAATCGATCCGGAAATAACCGGTGTTTTGTAGCGTCGCCGTGAAACTTCGAGAGAGGCTGCCTTGATCAAGATTGACTAAGACGCTTGGTAAGCCTTTGGGATCAGTGTTGATGGCGTAGCCAAACATAATCAACTGCACGATAGGGATTGCCACCGCCATTGCGAAAGTGAGGCGGTCGCGCATCATTTGCTGAAATTCTTTGATGAAGATCGCAATGCAACGATTGATCGAGAAACGCTGCGAAGCGTGACCGTTGTGCTGAGGAGAGCGCGTCTTCATGCTTGACCTCGTGGATGCTGAAAGTTATCTGGTGCCTTGGCGATCATGCTGATAAATACATCTTCTAGATTGGCGCGGCACGAGGCAATCGACAGAGAGCCATCGTTGGGAAGTGTGTGTAATGCCCGCATCACTAAATCTTCATCCAGTCCAGCGACATGCACTGCATTACCAAAGGCGGCGACACTCAGCACACCTTCGGCTTGTTTCAGTGGCTCCAAGAAGCGACCTAATTGTTGTCCTTGTAGAGTCCAAACTTTGAGCTTGGATTGATCGATGATTTCGTTTTCTGTACCACGTGCGAGGATTTTGCCGTAAGCGATATACACCAATTCGTGGCAACGTTCCGCTTCGTCCATGTAGTGCGTTGAGACCAAGACGGTAATGCCTTCAGCTGCCAGATGATGGATTTGATCCCAAAATTCACGCCGCGCTTTGGGATCGACGCCAGCCGTCGGTTCATCCAAAAGTAAGAGCTTGGGTTCGTGAATCATGCAGGCTGCGAGCGCGAGTCTTTGTTTCCAACCACCCGACAAAGCGCCAGCCAATTGCGAAGCGCGAGAGCTCAAGCCAAGACGCTCCAATGAGGCATCGACCGCATCTTTGCGATGTGGAAGTTCGAACAGCCGGGCGATGAAGTCGAGGTTTTGACGTATCGACAGATCTTCGTACAGGCCAAATCTTTGAGTCATATAGCCGACTTGGCGTTTGATTTGTGCTGCGTCTTTGAAAATGTCTAAACCTAAGCAAGTACCGCTGCCAGCATCGGGCGTCAATAAGCCACACAGCATGCGTATCGTTGTGGTCTTGCCGCTGCCGTTAGGTCCGAGAAAACCGCAGATTTTTCCTTGCGCGACTTGCAGGTCAACCCGGTCGACTACTGCGCGACCAGCATAGGACTTGCTGAGTCCTGTGACGTCGATGGTTAGCGGCTCTTTGCTTTCTAAAGTGTTGGCGCTCACGATTTCTTCTCCGTCGCTGGTTTCGCGTTCACGAGCTTGACGTCGATCGGTTGGCCGACATGCAATGATAATGTTTGGTTGGCGATAGGGCGTGCTTCGACCAAGAACATCAACTTGGCGCGTTGAGCATTCGAATAAATGACCGGTGGTGTGTATTCCGCCTGTGTCGCGATACGCGAGATCATTGCTTTGATGGGGGCGCCACAACCATCACATTGCACGCTCACTTCTTGCCCAGGTTTGATTTGCGTGAGTTCGGCTTCGGGTACATAGAAGCGCAGTTTGAGATTAGCTGGAGGTAGTAGCGAGAGCACTGGTTGGCCGGGACTGACGACCTCACCTGCGCGGAAAAAGACGTCTGAAATCACGCCCGCTTGTGGTGCGACTTCGGCTTTTTGTTTGCCTCGCCATTGAATCTGGCGCAGCGTTTGTTCGGCCGCTTGCGCATTGGCTGAAGCTGCGGCGCGTTCATCGACGCGTGCGGGCAAATCAGCTACGGCGAGGGCAGCTTTGAGTTCGGCGACACGCGCCTGCGTCAATTTGACATTGGTGGTCGCATCATCAATTTTGGCTTTCGAGATGAAACCTTGTGCAACCAGTTGCTGTTGGCGCTGCAATTCGTTTTGTGCGAGCGCGGCTTGCGCTTCTGCACTTGCGAGCTGGGCGCGGGTGACGGCGATCTCTTCCTTGCGTTTGCCTTTTTCAGTATTCAGTGCTTGCGCTTTCGCGGCGAGAGCGCGTGCTTTGGCTTCATCGATGTTAGCGATTTCTGCTTCTTTGTCGAGGCTAAACAGCGCACTATCCTTTTGGACTTCTTGCCCCGCTTGTACATGCAATTGTTCGATGCGACCACCAAGTGGGGAGGAGATGTAGAGGTATTCGCCTTCGACGTAGCCCGTCCAGCCATTGTTGGGCTGTTGCTGACAAGCGCTCAAAAGTGCCAGTGTCATCGCGATTACGGACAGCTTCACGACAGGCAGCTGCTTCATGATGCGCGTTGTCCCGCTGTTTGTTCCCTGCGATGGCAAAGTAGAGTAGTGCGAAGAAATCATAGTGAACTCCATCGAAAGCTTAAAAATTAATTCGGATCTTGGGTGGTAGATTGCGAGACTAAGTTCTCGCGTGGAATTTGTAGAGCGAATAGGGCGCGATCTACGCGCTCAACAATCGCCTCATCGCTCAACACGCTGTGCTGCATTTGTTCATGAAAAAATTCTGGAGCGAAGCCGAGTTGCATGACGCGTGGTGCGATCACCATCGGTGCAGCGATCGATCCCATCAAAAACGTAAAGGCTTGCATAGGCGCGATATCGCCGAGTTCACCATCGAATTTGGCTTGCATAATCAAACTAATGATGAGCTGCATATGGCGGGCGCCGTTTTTCTTCAAAAAATCTTGTGCCACTTGTTCACCGCGCGCTGCATCAGCCCAGACGCGACCAAGCCAACCGCCATGTTCTCGTAGAAGGCGCGCCAGCAATTGCATGGTATGCCGCAGACGTTCTATCGCATTGCCCGGATGCTGAGTTTCGGCTTGCAATTGAGCGAACAATTCTTCGTACATCTCCTGCAGCAAGATGCTGAGGAAATTATCCTTGGTGCGAAAGTGGTAGTGGAACATGCCCATATTGACTTTGGCGTGCTCAGTCAGTGCGCGCAGCGAGAGGTCGCAGCAACCGCAACGTGGAAATAGTTCACGCCCACTTTGGAGTAGTTGTTGATCGATATTTTGGGATGGACGAGCCATGTTTTCCTTACGCTTGTATGACTTTGTTCAGGTTGTTGAAACCGTTCTTGAGGTAGGGCCTTTGCCCAATCAATAATTATTAGTCGAGCGCCTAGTAATGCGCAGTTTCGGGCTTTTTGCAGTGCTTGTCAAGGCCTTTGAATTGCAAGAAAAGCTTGTGTAAAACAAATCAAAATTTACATGTAAATGTTTAAAATCAATGACTTATGACTCTATTTATGTTGTTTTTGGGAAACGAAATTGATTTCAAATAAGGAAAATTGAGATAAGCCGTGACGGTGAACGGGGTTTCGTTTTAAGCTCGATTTGTATGCGCTCATAAATCGTTTGTCGGCCCAACTGTAAGTAAGTTTGAGTGCTTTTTTGAGATTACGTCGTGTTATTCGTTGATGTCTGTAACCGGATTTTTGAAGAAGGATGCATCATGAAAGTTTCTACGCGCTTGACGGTTTTAATAGCATGCATGGCGAGCATTATCTTTGTTGTGAGCGGCATTGGTTTGTTTGGTTTGATCAAAGCAAATGCAGCGATCCAAACGATTTACGAAGATCGCACCACACCTGCGGTTGATCTTGGGCGAATCCAACTCTTAGTCGTCAGCAATCGACTCGCCATCGCTAATGCTTTGGTAGAGCAAAAGCCGGAGGTTAATGCGGCAAGCGTTAAGGCGCTCGAGAGCAATATGGCTGCAATCACCAAACTGTGGGATGCCTACATGGCGACCTACCTCACGCCAGAAGAAGCTGCAATTGCCAAACGTTTTGCTGAGCATAGAAAGAGCTATGTGCAACAAGGCTTGTTACCTGCGCTAGCAGCGCTGAGAGCCAATGATTTGGAAACAGCAAGGCGGCTGATGGTGGAGAAAGTGACGCCATTGATGATGCCGGTCAAAGCCGCTGGCGATGAGCTTTTGCAGTTACAAATGGATGTGGCAAAAACTGAGTTTGATGCGGCGGTGGCTCGCTATCAAGAAATCCGTTTGACGTCAATTATAGTGACCACCTTGGGCTTGCTCGCAGCAGCAGTATTTGGATGGTACACAGTCAGAACCATACGCGGGCAATTGGGCGCCGAACCGGGTGAAGTCGCACGGGTAGCGCAAGCGATTGCTGGTGGTGACCTCACTCAAGAGTTTGACGTACCCGATCACGATACATCGAGCTTGTTGTTCAATATGCGTGAGATGAACAATAGCTTAGCAACGGTGGTCAGCCAAGTGCGCGGTGCCACAGATACCATCGCCACCTCGTCGACACAAATTGCCAGCGGCAATATGGATCTGTCTTCGCGAACCGAAGAGCAAGCGAGCTCATTAGAGGAGACCGCTTCGGCGCTTGAAGAATTAACCAGTACGGTCAGGCAAAATGCAGACAATGCGAGAGCCGTGACCAAGCTAGCAAGTGATGCCTCCTTGGTAGCAGAAAAGGGTGGCAGTGTGGTGGCCGAAGTTGTTAACACCATGGGCTCGATCAATGAATCGTCTAAGCGCATTGTCGATATTATCAGCGTGATTGATGGCATCGCATTCCAGACGAATATTTTGGCTTTAAATGCTGCGGTTGAAGCAGCGCGCGCTGGCGAACAAGGTCGCGGCTTTGCTGTTGTTGCCTCGGAAGTGCGCGCATTGGCGCAACGTTCAGCCAGTGCGGCAAAAGAGATCAAAGAATTGATCGCGAGCTCAGTTGAACAAGTTGAACTGGGTGCGCGTCTAGTCGATCAAGCTGGGGCGACGATACACGATGTGGTCACCAGTGTGCAAAGAGTGACAGCGGTGATTACCGAAATTAGTGAAGCGAGTAACGAGCAATCGGTTGGTATCGAGCAAATTAATATCGCGATCACAGGCATGGATAATGTTACCCAGCAAAACGCCGCGCTGGTTGAAGAGGCCGCTGCGGCTGCTGCGTCTTTGCAAGATCAAGCGCAAGAACTATCCAATTTGGTCAATACGTTCAAATTGCGTGATGCGGGCGTGACGCCTTTGCATACTGGTCCCCGTCGGGTCGCAGCAAAACCCTCTTTGTTGCGTTTGACTGCCTGACGCCGTCTTAAAGGAGCGGATCAAAGGCTCTCTGAAATTCCTCCAATGAATCCCGCCTGAGCAAATCATGACGGGATTTTTTTTGTGTCGACGCCACGGTGATACTTCTGTGTATGCTTTTTGAACATATTTGTCATGGTGCTTTTGCTTATTGCGTGCTCGAATAGGGAACTTCGATCTTATTGGTTGATCCAATCGCATTCGCTCAGCCGCAGGCGCAACACACAATGCAATTATTCATATCAAAAAAGGAAAAAGGGAATCGTATGAAAAGTCTCAAACTCAGCTTGGCACTCATTTCGGCCGCGTTTTGTGCAGCACCAAGTTTCGCCTCAGATCCAACCAATGCCGTTGTTGTGAAAGCTGCGCGTATGCTCGATGTGAGCTCGGGCAAGTGGGTATCGCCCGCGATGATTGTGGTGCGTGACGATAAGATTGTTTCGGCAGGCAGCAATGTGCTCATTCCTAGCGGTGCGAAAGTCATCGACCTTGGCAATAAGTCGTTGTTGCCAGGCTTGATCGACATGCATACTCATCTCACAGGTGATCCTGAAAGTGCTGGTTATTCGGTGGTTGCTTTGTCGATGCCCCGTGTGGCTTTGACAGGTGCGAAGAATGCGCGTGTCACATTGGAGGCAGGTTTCACAACGGTGCGTGATGTTGGCGCAGAAGGCTATACCGATATCGCATTGCGTGATGCCATCAATGCCGGTGATGTACCGGGTCCACGCATGGTGCCGTCTGGACCGGCGCTCGGTATTACGGGCGGTCATTGTGATGACACTATGCACGCACCTGAATACAAATTGACTGGCACCGGCGTGGCTGATGGTGTCGACGCCGTCATGAAGAAAACACGTGAAGTGATTAAATACGGCGCAGGCGTGATCAAGATTTGCGCCACCGGCGGCGTTCTGTCCTTTGGTGATGATCCACGTACTTCGCAATACACGCTCGAAGAAATGAAAACCATCGTCAGTGAAGCGCATCGCTTGGGCCGCAAAGTCGCCGCTCATGCCCATGGTGGTGATGGCATCAAGCTCGCGGTGTTGGCCGGTGTCGATTCGATTGAGCATGGTTCTTACATCGATGAAGAAGGCGCGAAGCTGATGAAAGAACACAAGACATGGTTGGTGCCAACCGTCTACCTCGGTGATTGGCTGGTGCAAAACGCTGAAGCGATTAAGCTACCATTGCCCTTGCTAGAAAAGGCCAAAGTCGTCTTACCTGATGCCCGTAAACATATCGCTAGAGCGATTGCTGCGGGTGTGCCAATTGCCTTTGGTACCGACGCTGCGGTTTATCCGCATGGCTTGAATGGACGTGAGTTCAATATCCTCGTGAAGCTCGGTATGAGTCCCGTCGATGCAATTCGCACCGCAACCGTTAATGCTTCCAAATTGTTAGGCTGGGAAGATAAAGTTGGTTCCCTCGATAAAGATAAATTCGCAGACATCATTGCGGTGGATGGCGACCCACTGAAAGACGTTACCGAACTCGAACGCGTGAAGTGGGTGATGAAGGGGGGCAAAGTAGTAACGCAAACACCACATTAATTAAGTCGATCCATGAAATCGTTGAGTCTAATGGATCATAATGGCTACCGAAATTTCATACCTCTTGGATCTACATGTCGGGGCATAAAGAATGAATAATCTCAGTGAGAAAATCAGTACGCAACGAGTGGCGATAGTCTTTCTCGTTTTGTTTTTGTCTTATCAAGCGCCAGAGGGCATTGGCATGCGCCTGCTGCAAAGTATGCCCGTGCTTTCGATCCTGATGCTACTTTTCTTCCCAGTTGCTTGGCTGGCCGGACGGGCACTCGGTTTTCGCGGCTTCGATGCTTGGTTCTTGGATGTGCGCGGCTCGACCATGGTGCTCTTGCTCGTATGTTTTGCCGCCGCGATTGGTGCCAAGGCATTTGCAGTCTACCTTGGCATGCATCTTGGCATCTATCAAGTTCTAAGCACTAATTTTTCATTGTCACTCATGGCAGTTTGCTCTGCCTTGATGATGACTTTTTTTCCTTCTGTCGCAGAGGACATTGTGACTCGAGGATTTGTGATGCGTGTCTTTCCCCGTGAACGGCATTGGTTAGCTCTGGTATTTATTTCATCGATTGTTTATGTGCTAAATCATATATATCGACTGGCGAATGGTCCGATCGAGTGGCTTATGCTCTTTTGTTTTGGATTGGCTTACGCTTCAGTGATGGCCGCGAGTCGGTCTTTATGGCCAGCGGTTGGGCTTCATTGGGGATGGAATTTTGCTGGGGGCATCAGTGATCAAGTCGCAGATATCAACTTGCTTGATCGATCTTCCCAATCATTGCTCTCGGCAGGGGTGCACTTGCTCATTTTTGCGGTTTGCATAGTTTGGGTGCGGTTCCGCGTTAGAAATGAGAACGATGCCGTTTGATCAAAGTGAATAGTCCAAAGGGCAATATGGAAAGGCGCTATTGTGATTTACGCCCCTCCAATAACTCCGTCGCCATTCCTTTCAATATGCGCCGAAGATAGATCGTTTTAGAGATAAAAAAAATGGTGCCAGCGATCACACCGACGAGTAACATCAGATCCTTTGGATAGATTGATGTTCTAATCCACCACATTGCAGTGCAAGCGACGATAAGTACGACTAAGAAAAATAGAGTGGTTTTCCAGTCGCGTTGAAATTGTGCTTTCGCTTGTTCGAAAAGTAGCGCTTGTTCAAACGCTTCAAGTTTTTTGAGTTCAGTGTTTGCGTAAAGAGCGGGAACGCGCTGCGCGAGTTGGTTTTTTACCCAGATCGAGCGCGCTCTTTCTTGTTCGAGTAATTCGGAACTGATTTCTTCAGCTTGTGTCTTGCTTAGATTTTGCATTTTGTGTTTGTTGAGGCGTTTATTGAACTCTTGCGTGGCATTCTAATTACATTGCTAAGCTGGATTCTTTTCGAAGTGCAAAAGCCGCAAGAGCGAGCCAAACAAAATAGCAGGCAAAGCCAATACGTTGACCGAGCCCTGGCATCGGCCCTGTCGTCACGAACACTGCATTGAGCACCATGACAACAGCGATCAGAAGAAGCGGGATATAAAGCCATTTCCACGACGCTGATTGTTTAAACTTTGAGGGCAACCAAAAGGCGGAGATCATAAACATCAAGCCCGAGCCAAATGAACCTATGGTGTGAAGTAACATCGTCAATGAACGACGGTTTTCAAAGTCGCCCGGGAACACGCCCGCCATTGCCATAAATAGGCCCGACAGCGCCAAAGTCACGAAAGGAATCGAGGCTTTTCCTGTGGTTTGAAAATTGTTTTTGAGCGCAACGCCAAAAAGAAAAATAAGCACGCCGGGCAAGAAGTAACCCAAAACATTCCACACCCACAGATTGGGCGCACCCCAAGCCCCAAGTTCGCTCACCGCCATATTGAAATGCCGGAAGTCAGGGCGCTGCAATGAGACGAGTGCATAAACCAGAACAAACCACAAAGGCAGAAACATCGTTGCGACGCTAATTAGTTTTGTGCGATTCATCGTTACTCCTAAAATCAGAGGCTATGATTGAGGCACCTAGTGTAATCGGTTTTGTATGCTTATTTCTAGTTTTTTTAGTACTCTCGAAATCGAGTATTCAGCACCATGATTTAGAGCATGAGCACAGCCGATTAAGAGAGCCGTTTTTTGACAAAGCCCCGTTCGACATCGCCGTTAAAGCCCAAGGATTCATATAGTTTATGCGCCTCTGGTCGTTGCGCGCCTGAGAGAAGCATCACCTTGTAGCAGTCTAAGTTCCAAGCAAAGTCTATTGCGTGATTGAGTACCGCACGTCCATAACCATGGCCGCGATGGGCGGCGAGGGTGACAACATGCTCGATCAAAGCATAAGAACGACCACCGCTGGCTAAATTAGGGATCACCGCGAGCGTGCAAGTCGCAACTAATTCTGCCTCAACCTCAACGACGAACATATGCACAAACTCTTGCTGCAACAAATGTTCGAATAAGCGAGCGGCATTGTGCGGCGCTAACTCGGGATCATTCGGACGCAGTTCGCGAAACAGAGTGAGTATGCCTTGAAGGTCTTGCGCTTGTGCTTTGCGGACAGCTGAGTTCATGGAAGTTTCTGTGTTGATATATGTTGACAGCGTTACGCACCACTGTAGTGAAGCTTTTTTTTGATTAAGAAGAAGTTTTCTTTAGGGAGGTTGCGTGACCTCAATTCTCCATTCAAGCGTGATTCAACTGTCAGGATCAAAACCAAATTCACGCAGCTCCTGTGCGCAGCGACAAGCTTGAGCCAGCTTGGCTGCCCATGCAATCGCTTGTTCACGCGTAGCAAGTTCCAGAACACAAAAACCACCGTTGAGATTTTTAGACTCTGGATAGGTCTCGTTCTTCACTTGCCCATCGCGGTCGACCATCACAGCACCAGCAGCTTCGTTTATGCCTCCGCCGAACACATAAACACCAGCACGCTTGGCCTCGCGTATCACTGCGTGCGAATCATGGCTCACGGCAGCCAAGTCTTCGGCTGCGATATTCATCGCCGTGGCGGGGAAGGAGATGAGGTATTTGGTCATGGTGATAGCGGCTCGTTTGGGACTTTAATCTTGAAGGCGTTTATTTTTTAGGGCGGGTGCAAACCGCGCGGTTTCCAGCCTCGATAATTTTCGAGAATCGCGGGTTGCATCCGCCTCACGTGACTTGAGTTCACGCGGTAGTACGCAAAGCATCAAGTCATAAGTCATTTTCGAGTGTTGTAGATCAATAGTGTATAGACACCGAGTTCCATTAAGGCCTCGTCACTAATTGCGTGCATCCTTGCTCGGCGGGCGTCACGTAGTTCCTTTTCTGATGCATTTGGGCTGATGGTAGCACCATTCTTTTTAAGCCAGTTGTAAGCTTCTGCCGAATCTGTTTGGCGTGCTTTTGCAATACTCAACTCCATATTTTTCGCGAGCGCTTGTATATCCTCGGGATATTTTTTTGATTGAGATATGAAGTGAATTGTGGCCTCTGAGTCTGGTAAGGCTGAATAATACAGCGCGAGTAGGAGCGTTTTTAAAGCTACGGGATCCCTCTCGATCTTGGTCTTTTCAATTAATCTCGACGTATATTTTGTTTCCTCTTGAACCAACAATGGGTAAACAAAGCAATAATCTTGAGCTAATTTCAGGGCGTGTGCTGGAACAGTGACTTGATATTTGGGTTTCATCAGCATTTTAAACTACAGATCAATCGTGTCAACACCGCGAATTGCTTGTTCATGCATGGTATAAAAAAACGGCGAATGCTGTATCTCTGCCAAAGAGCACTTCTTGATTGATTCCAAACCTAAATGTTTGTCTGCCGGCAAAACAGCATATGCGAGAAATAGCATACCGCCGTCACAGTATAAAATTTCTTTCTGCCCTTTTTCGTTTAAGAGTGTTCTCAAGGCGTCGCGATACGAATCGGGAGATTTGTTAAACCGAGACCATAACTGACTAAGTGAGGGGGCTCGATTGGCCTGTTCATCGAAAGTCATCGCCGATGGGTCAAAGTTATATGTATTGAGAATGTCTTTTCTTGCTTCGTCAATGGAAGCGAGTGCGCTGAACGAAAAAGACAAGGTTAGCGCAAATGCGCCTAATTTTTTGTAAGTCATATGCCTCCAATTATCTCTATCTTTAGATATCGATTTCGTAGGGCGGGTGCAACCCGCGCTGCATAAACACTATTTTCTCTTGCTTAGCTTATTTGCCGTACGGCTTGCACGCAACTTACATGATTCACGGTTTTGATTTTGGATCAGGCAGTGCTCTTGATTCATCTTCTACACGAATTTTCCACTCTCCGTCTCGAAGTAACAGCAGAGAGGAATAGGAGTAAGTGCGTTTCTCGCCATTAGTGGTCACCCAATCAAATAAGCCTGTCACGACTATCGCTTCTGGTCCAAGGACTTCAAAAGATAAATCATGCCACGCAAAGGAACTTGGTGGACTCCATTTTTCAAGATAGTTTGCAGTGGTCTCGTTTTGGCTCAGAAAAGTCTTTCTGCCATTCCCAAGTTGATAGTGTCCACGAGGATCGTATCGTTGAATGATCGCGGTACGATTGGCGCTATTGAGATCATTCGCATATGCGGCCATGAAGGTCTTTGCGGACTCAAGAGTCCCTAAGTTTTCTTGAGGTGACCGTGCGATTGCAGATGAGCTTGCGATGGCAAACAAGAATGAAAGCAATATAGATTTTAAGCATTTCATAGAAATTTCGATCTGAAATTGTAGAATTGGTCTTGAGCCTTTTGTAGGAAAGGATGCGATTCGCGATGCTTGAACACTTTTCTCTTTTGCTCAACCGATGTGCCGCGCGGGTTGCACCCGCCCTACGTGGCTGAAGTTCACGAACGTTTCCAACCCCGAACGTAGTATTCCTTACTAGTAAGTTCTGAAAAGAGAAAATCGCAAGCCTCGTCCTCGGAGGGAAACGATTGAATGGGCGATGCGCGGCCGCGTTCAATATACGAGACCACGAAAGCACCATTCAATTCCTCAATAAGAAAGGAGTCGTCAGAGTAACCATTCCCAAATGGGCCGAAGCGAAAGTAACGAGACGATATGTTCTTTTCTTCGAGCGCTTGCGCGAGCTGCGACATCTTCATAGTTAGGCTAATTTATGTTAACGCAAAAGAAACCGAAGCTAACATGCCCATAAAAAATAAGCAACAAAGTTTCAAGCACCTTGAAACGCGAATGCTAACTAGTTCTTTTTTTGTGATAGCTGCGAAAAAATGTATACCAGCGAGAACCAAAAATCGAGACGAATTTCGTTTACATTTCTAAGTGCGCTTCTGGGTTTGTTCACCAAACACAATGCTAGTAAGCTTGTGGTACACATTGAGAGTAGTTCGAAACTCTCACACCGCCACCCCCAAAATCACAGCCGAAGCCTTAAACAAAGCTCTTAGCTGCAAACCTTTTTTGAGCCCCATCTCCTCACAACTTTCATTCGTAATCACCGCCGATAACACCGCGCCGCCGGGGAGGCTGAGGCTGATGTCGGTGTTGATCGCGCCTTTGGTGATGCGGCTGATTTTGCCATTGAGTTGATTGCGGGCTGAGAGTTTGACCTCTTCATCATTGTGCATGAGGATGATGGACGAGGGGCTGATGAGGGCGAACACTTCGCTGCCGATGCTGAGCGCCATCTCTTTGGTGCTGTCGTGCGTGATGACGGCGACGATTTCTTGTTCGCCGGCGATGCTGACGCTGATCTCGTCGTTGACCGCCCCACGCTTAATCGCGCTGACTCGGCCATGATATTGATTGCGTATGCTGGTTTTCATATTCATTTTTTTGAGCAAGAGCATGTGGTCCGCTAAGCCCGTCGCAAGCGAATTGAGATGGGCGAGATAGGCTTGGTGTTCGCGTTCGAGTAGCAGAAAATTGTCGACCAATTGTTGTCCGCGTGCCGTTAAGCGTGTTCCGCCACCACCTTTACCGCCCGAGGCGCGTTCGAGTAGGGGTTCGCCTGCCAGATTATTCATTTGTTCGATGGCATCCCACGCGGCTTTGTAGCTCAGTTTGATACTCTTCGCCGCTTGTGTGATCGAACCGCATTCGGCGATCGCTTGTAGTAAGGCGATGCGTTGTTTGCCGCCAAAGGCTTGGTTGCCGACTTGGAGTTTGATGTCGGCATGCAGGCTGAGGCTGTGCGCGTCGTCTATTTGAGTTTTCGATTTCTTCATTGACACACGCGTCCTTGCTCGATGCGTACGACATGGTCGCCGAAGCGCTGCAGATCGGCTTCATCGTGACTAATCAAGATCATGGCGATGTCGAGCTCGGCTTGATGTTGGGCGAGTTCGTCGCGCAAACGATGTTTGAGTTCGGTGTCGAGTGCGGCGAAAG
>CAYWNE010000052.1:0-23468 GCA_964459555.1 uncultured Burkholderiaceae bacterium
GCTGCAGCACTGACCTGCACGATTTTTGTGATCGCGATGTTGATTTTTAAAGTGCAAATTCTAGGCAGCGCGCTGGGCTTTGGTGCTGTGACAATCGCATTTTCCTTGATGACGGCGAGTTTCGGTCTTTTGATTGCGGCATTCGGCAAGACTCCCGAAGCCGCACGTGGTGTCGCGATCTTTGCGACGCTGGTGATGGTGATGTTGGGCGGTGCATGGTTGCCTTCTTTCTTGTTCCCCGCATGGCTGCAGCAATTGACTGTATTTATTCCTACCCGTTGGGCGGTTGATGGTTTTGATGCGATGACTTGGCGTGGCCTCGGCCTCGATGCCGCCTTGCCTTGCGCGGGTGCCTTGCTAGTTTTCGCTTTCATCTTCTTTGCTTTAGCACAGTGGAAGTTCAAACGCGCCCAGATGGCGATGTAGGAGAATCTGACAGTACTTTGTGGGGGAATGCAACATCACGAAGAACTTTGTTTCATTTCTATACAAATCTGTCTGGGTTTGGAACTCTTTGGAAGAGGTGAAGTCCATATAATGTTGTTATTGTTTATGTGATAGGCGATGCCAGTGAAATGGTCATAGATTTTGCATTGATCACTGAACAGTGAGCACTGTGCTCTGAATGATATTTTTTGGACGATGAAGCGAGATTTGATTTTTATCATAAATCAAGTCTCGCTCAACTTTTACTGTACCTCTTCGATGTGTATGAAACCTCATTTCGCTCTCCATCCTCTCATTTGTGCTTTGGTGACGGCGAGCATCATTGCGCAACCTGCCTTTGCGCAGTCAGAAACCCAAAAAACGAAACAAGAACAACAGGAGCAAGAGGGCGAGAAAAAACAAGCGGAGCCATCAACTAACAAAAACGCGAACCCTGAATCGCGTCGTCGTTTGCAGCGGCCACAAACTCCACAAAACCCACCAGCGCAAAATGAGAGCGTCCAAAAAGTTACGGTCAACGGAGCGAAGCAAACCGACATCGATCAACGCCGTAATTCAATCGCAGGGAAAATTATCATTGGGCGCGAAGAGTTGGATCGCGATGGTGATTCAACGGTCGGCGAGATTTTAAAACGCCTACCGGGTGTGACCGCAGGCGGTCGACCAGGGCGAGGTGGCGATATTCGTATGCGTGGCATGGGGAACGGCTATACACAAATCCTCGTCAATGGCGAACGGCCACCGCGCGGATTTTCTATGGAATCGCTGGCGCCTGATCAAATCGAACGCATTGAAATAATGCGTGGACCTGTTGCCGAATTCAGCACGCAGGCTATCGCTGGTACTATCAATATCGTTTTGCGTGAGGAATTTCATCCAAAAGACACAGATTTGAAGTTGGCTTTAGGTGTGGAGCAGGGTAGAGTCGCACCTAATATTTCGATTACTTATCCAGGACAGTGGGATGCGTTGAACTATGCTCTGAGCGGATCGATCTCGCATAATGGTCAAGCCGACAAAAGCAATACCCACAAGACCGAGATTGCCGACGGTGGGGTAGTGCAGTTAGTCCAAGATCAAATAGATCATACGCGGCGCTCGTCAACAGGTATTCATCTCACACCACGTTTTACTTATCGTTTTGAGAATGGTGATAACCTGACGTGGCAACCGTTCGTGATGGATAATCGCAGTCATTCGAATAGCGATACCAGCGTTGAGCAAAATTCGCAGAGTCTAGATCCAGTCACACATAAACCACCAGTCGCGCGGGCCTATTCGAGTGGAAACACAGAATCACTCTTTTTCCGCTCTAATGCTAACTTCCAGCATAAGTTCGAAGATACATCCAAATTGACTTTGCGTTTTGGATATGGCGTGGGGCATTCGAATAGCGACAGTGTACGAACACAATTCGACCGCTCTGGCAGTCAGCTCGACTATATCGTTGATGTCAACGATACGCGTGATACGTCTTGGAGTGGCGGCGGTAAATACACGATGCCTTTTGGGGATAAACAGAACCTTGCTGCGGGTTGGGAAATAGAAAATAGTCATCGAAGCCAAACCCGTACCTCACTCGACAATGGCTTACCTCAATTTATTGACTCAGGTGATAACCTTGAAGCGAATACGCGTAGGCTTGCCGCCTATCTGCAAGATGAATTTGATATCAATGCACAATGGTCAGCCTATGCCGGTGTGCGCTGGGAAGGCATCAAAACCCATAGTACAAAATCGAACTATGTCGTGAATAATGCCAGCAGTGTGACCAATCCTATCGTGCATGCGGTCTATCGTATTCCGGACTGGGGAAAAGATCAGATCCGTTTGGGGTTAACCAGTAGTTATCGCGCCCCATCATTGAATGACATCATTGCAGTGCCAACGATTTCGCCATTGAATGGCCCAACTCGTCCAGATCGTAGCGGTAACCCTGATTTGAAACCTGAATCATCACGCGGCATCGATCTGGCATTCGAGCACTATTTGAAAAATGCCGGCATCATCAGTGTGAATTTGTTTGCGCGCAGTATCAACGATTTGATACGCCGCCGCACCGAATACCTCGTCACCGCCAATGGTGCCCGCTGGATTAACACGCCAACCAATATCGGTCATGCCTTAGCTAAGGGTGTCGAGCTTGAAGCAAAGTTTCCACTGCAGGAGTTTTGGCCGGAGGGACCAGCCATCGATGTACGTTCCAACTTTAGTCGCTTTTGGTCGAATGTCGATGATGTGAAAGGGCCCAATAATCGACTGGATCAACAACCAACGATGACGGCTAATCTTGGGCTTGACTATAAGTTGCCTGGCACGCCGTTTAGTACGGGCGGCAATATCAATTGGACCCCAGCTTATACCAATCAAGTCAGCGATACGCAAACAACTTCGACGGGGATTAAGAAGCAAATTGATATGTATGCGCTTTGGAAGTTCTCGCCAAATCTGAAGTTACGTCTATCGGCCAGCAACTTGCAAGCGAATGATTTTGTTAATGGCAGTAGTTTGTATGTGAATGGCGTTAATTATTTGCAAACGGGCCGATCGCGAACATATACGCTGTTTAATCTTCGTCTGGAAATGAAGCTGTAAATTGATGCGATCTGCGAAGTCCCGAAGGTACATCTCGTATGGTGATCGGCAAGTAAGCCGCGCAAGGAGTACAATAGCTAAGAGTTCTTTTCAACGGCGCAAGTTGCCGCACTTTACTATGCATCACCTCAACGTCGATCTTCACTGCCATTCCACAGTTTCTGATGGTGTCTTAGCGCCGGACGTTCTTGCACAAAGAGCGTTTGATCACGGTGTCAACATTTGGGCCTTAACCGATCATGACGAGATCGGTGGAATTGCAAGAGCACGCGAAGCGGCGAACGATCTTGGACTACGCTTCGTCACCGGTGTAGAGATCTCGGTGACATGGGCAGGGAAAACCATACATATCGTCGGTCTCGATTTTGATGAGAATAATGCCGACCTATTGGCAGGTTTGAAACGCACTCGGTCAGGGCGACAACAACGTGCAGAGGAAATGGCCCAAGATTTGGCGCGCGTTGGCATACAAGGGTGCTATGCGGGGGCTTTGAAATATGTCGGCAATCCTGATCTGATCTCGCGTTCTCATTTTGCGCGTTATTTAGTCGAAATTGGAATTTGCCCTGATGTGTCGTCGGTCTTCAAATCGTATCTGACCGAAGGCAAGCCAGGTTATGTACCGCATCGTTGGGCGATTTTAACCGATGCGGTCAAATGGATACGTGGCGCCGGTGGTATCGCTGTGGTGGCTCATCCCGGGCGTTACGACCTCTCATTGATTGCTCATGACGAGTTCCTCAAAGAATTTAAACAACTCGGCGGTGAAGGGATTGAAGTTGTTACTGGCAGTCATACGCCAGACCAATATCTTGAATATGCCAAAGTCGCCAATCAATATGGTTTGCTCGCCTCACGTGGGTCAGATTTTCATGCGCCCGATGAAAATCTCCCTGACTTAGGGCAATTGCCGCCATTGACGCTGGAGCTGCAGCCGGTTTGGACCCGCTTTAAATCGGTCGTTTGAACCGTTGTTGGCTCTTGAAATTATTAAACCTATCCCGATATACCCGTCGTTGAGAATCTTCAACATTGTGTGAATGAGGAGATCAAAAATGGGCCGAATTTTTCTTTTGGTAGCGACCAATATTGCAGTGATGCTGGTGATCAGCGTGATTGTTTCCCTATTGGGCGTCAACCGATTCCTAACCGCGCATGGCTTGAATCTAGGGATGTTGCTGGTTTATTCTGCCGTTATCGGCTTCACCGGTTCGATTATTTCCCTGTTGATCAGTAAGTCGATGGCGATGTGGTCCACTGGTGCGCGTTTGATTAATCAGCCGCAAAGTTCGACCGAGGCATGGTTAGTGTCGATCGTACAAAACTTGGCACAACGCGCTGGTATCGGTATGCCCGATGTGGCCATTTACAATGGTGAGCCGAATGCTTTTGCCACTGGCGCTTCGCGCGATTCCGCGTTAGTTGCAGTTTCAACTGGTTTACTTGACTCGATGACCAAAGAAGAAGTGGAAGCGGTCTTGGGGCATGAAGTGGCTCACATAGCCAATGGCGATATGGTGACCATGACTTTGATCCAAGGCGTCGTTAACACTTTTGTCGTATTCCTCTCACGTGTCGCCGGTTATTTGGTTGATAGTTTCTTGTCAAAGGACGATGAAAATCATCGGCCGGGGATCGGTTTTGAGATCGCTAGTTTCATCTTTCAGATTTTGTTCGGGATTGGCGCCTCGTTGATTGTGGCATGGTTCTCTCGTCAGCGCGAATTTAGGGCGGATGCAGGTTCTGCCCGCTTGCTAGGGCATAAGCAACCGATGATTAATGCCTTAGCACGTCTCGGAGGTCTTCAGCCAGGTGCGTTGCCGAGTGATCTCGCGGCTGCAGGTATAGGCGATGGTTCTCAACTGAGCGCATTGTTTTCTACCCATCCACCGATGGAAGAACGGATACGTGCTTTGCAAAGCTTAAGCTAAATTCAATGGAGAGTAGTTGATTGGCTGGAGATCCTGTCGATTTCCAGCAAGTCTTATGAGGAGAACTGGCTTTACGGTCACTGAGTATTTTATAATCGGGGCATGAGCCAATTTTTCCAAATACATCCAGAAAATCCGCAACTTCGTTTGATTAAGCAGGCGGTTCAAATTGTTCACCAAGGTGGTATCGTCGCCGCGCCGACCGATTCGTGTTATGCCTTGGTATGTCATCTCGATGATAAAGATGCGGTAACTCGCCTTCGGCGCATACGTGGCGTCGACGAGAAACATCATCTCACTTTGTTGTGTCGTGATTTGTCGGAAATTGCACAGTACGCAAAAGTCGATAACAAGCAATACCGCATGCTTAAGGTGGCAACACCGGGGCCTTATACCTTCATCCTCGAGGCGACCAAAGAGGTTCCTCGTCGCTTAAGTCATCCATCACGAAAAACCATAGGGCTGCGGGTGCCTGAAAATACCATCGTCGATGCTTTACTTAATGAACTCGGACAGCCTTTGCTCGGAACTACTCTGATACTGCCCGGAGATGAGGAGGCATTGACCGATCCCGAAGAAATTCGAGAACGACTGGAAAAATTGATTGATTTAGTAATTGATGGTGGCGCTTGTAGTTTGGTACCTACCACAGTTATTGATATGACTTCTGAGGAGCCTGAATTGGTCCGTCAAGGTCGTGGTGACGTCTCAGTGTTCGGACTATAAATCTTCGACTTACATCACATGAGTCATCTTTTGAACGATGTTTTTGTGAGCGGAATTTCGCCTTGGGTTGAAAGACAAATCCCCCATCTAAAAAATTTGCAAGGAAGAGCGCTTGATCTGGCTTGTGGCACGGGGCGCCATGCGCGCTTCTTGCATCAATTGGGCTTCGAAGTGATTGCCGCAGATCGTGATCCCAGTGGCTTCGATAGTCTGCAGCTGTTTAGTATCGACTGCGTGCAATGCGATTTCGAAACCTCTCCAGAAGGCTTCCGTTGGCCATTCAAAGAACAAAGCTTTGCTGTCGTACTTGTCACGAACTATCTCCATCGTCCTTTGTTTCCTTCTATCTTAAATTCGCTTCAGATTGGCGGAATTCTCATCTACGAAACCTTTGCTGAGGGACATCAAGCGTTGGGGCGACCTCGAAACCCTGATTTTCTGCTGAAACCGAATGAATTGCTGCGTCACTGTCTGCCCCAAGCAGCATCAACATATCAATATGAATGTTTGGCGTTCGAGCATGGATTTGTCAACCGAACTAATCCCGCGATCGTTCAGAGTATTTGCGCGCGTCGCATTTCATGATTTTCTCGGTGAAACCGTCGTTTGTGCAGAAAAGAATTTCCTCTAACCAATAGCGCATGTGTAGCCCCTCAATCTATTTCCGCAATCTCTTGCTAGCTCAGCGATTTTGCTTGGGAAATCCATTATTTTCCTAGCCTTAATCGACGATTCTCTCACCCAGTACGATACTGTTCCGCTACAATATGCGCTTTATTTTTCACTCTCACTAACATGACAAAGATTCAAGGAAGTCTGGTCGCGATCGTGACCCCTATGCACGCTGATGGTAGCCTCGACGTACCAAGTCTCAAGAAATTGATCGATTGGCATATCGCCGAAGGCACCGATGGCATCGTGATTGTTGGAACGACTGGCGAGTCACCAACGGTGAGTGTGGAAGAACACTGCGAGCTGATTCGCATCGCGGTTGAACACACCAATAAGCGTATCCCAATTATTGCAGGTTCTGGCGGCAATTCCACAGCTGAGGCGATAGCTTTGACGCGCTTTGCCAAGGAAGCTGGAGCAGATGCTTCACTTCAAGTGGTGCCGTACTACAATCGTCCAACGCAAGAAGGCATGTACCAGCATTTTAAAACAATTGCTGAAGCGGTTGATATTCCAATTATTTTATACAATGTGCCAGGACGTTCAGTGGCAGATATGTCGAATGAAACGATGGTACGCTTATCTAAAGTGCCTGGTATTATCGGCGTGAAAGAGGCGAGTGGTAACATTGCCCGTGATATCGAGCTCTTGCGTATGGTGCCAGACAGTTTTGCCGTTTATTCAGGCGATGATGCGACGGCGATTGCTTTGATGGCACTGGGTGGTAAGGGTAATATCTCGGTCACAGCGAACGTAGCCCCACGCGCCATGCACGAATTATGCGTAGCTGCGATGAATGGCGACTTGGCGAAGGCAAAAGCAATCAATAACAAGCTGCTGTCATTGCACGCGAAGCTGTTTATCGAGCCTAATCCGGTGCCAGTGAAATGGGCTTTGGCCGAAATGGGCATGATTCCTAGCGGAATTCGTTTGCCTTTAGTTAGCCTTTCTACCCAATATCATGATATTGTTCGTTCCGCATTACGCGAAGCGGAGTTGTTGGCTTAAGAAATCGACTAGTTTGCGAGTTAATGCCTGATTCAAAACACGGTAATTGATCACAATTCGTAGGAATTTTTCACATGGTAAAAAGCGTAGTTGCGAATAAAAAGCTTGTACAAGTCTTAACTTGGGCAGGCGTTATTGGTTTTTCGAGTGCGGTTACAGGATGTACGTACACCAGCAATTTGTCTGAAAATCGTGTGGATTACAAAAGTGCGGCGAAAGCTAAGACGGTATCGTTGGAGGTTCCACCTGATTTGACGCAGATTCGTCGTGATAGTCGATTTGCGATCCCGGAGAATGACTTGGGCAGCGCAACCGCATCGAGCTACCAGCAGCAACGTAACGGAGGCACAGTTGTTGCGAGTGGTGTTGTGGCACCAAATCAACTGAAAGATGCGCGTATCGCCCGCGATGGGGCGCAGAGATATTTGGCCGTAAAGGGGAGTCCCGAAACTATTTGGCCGATCTTGAAAGAATTCTGGCAAGACAATGGTTTCCTTATTAATGTCGAGAATGAAGCCACTGGCGTGATGGAAACCGATTGGGCTGAAAATCGCGGCAAGATTCCGCAAGACATGATCCGCGCGACTTTGGGTAAGGTGTTTGATTCTTTGTATTCGACTGGTGAGCGAGACAAGTTCCGTACACGTGTTGAGCGCGCTGCCAATGGAGAAGTTGAGGTCTATATTAGTCATCGCGGTGCGCAAGAAATTTATACAGGCATGCAAAAAGACACGACGGCGTGGACTTCACGTCCAAACGATCCAGGACTGGAGGCTGAATTTTTGTCGCGCTTGATGATTCGTTTGGGTAGTGATCAAGTGAAAGCAAAAGCAGCTGTTGCAGCCGCAGCTCCCGATGTTCCAGCTAGCGCAAATAGCAGTGCCGGCGCCCCTCGTTCTAAGATTTTGTCTGTCGACAATCTCAATTACTTGCAAACCGATGAGGGCTTTGATCGCTCTTGGCGCCGCGTAGGTTTGGCACTCGATCGAATTGGTTTCACAATCGAAGATCGTGATCGCTCCAAGGGCATTTATTATGTTCAGTACATCGATCAAGATATCGATGCGAAAAAGAAAGGCGCCAGTGAAGGCTTCTTCGCGCGTTTATTCTCATGGGGTTCCAGTGATGCTGCCAAAGATGGTCAGAAGTATCGTATCTTGGTCAAGGAAAGTGGCGATGTTAGTCACGTCACGGTTCACGGTGAGGATGGCAAGGTCGCATCGACACCAGTGGCTGAGAAAATCCTCAAAGTCTTGAATGAGCAGTTGAAATAGATCGAAATAAGTATCTGATTATTTAATAGAAAAGGCAGATCTGAGATCTGCCTTTTTGCTTTTTCGCTAGTTGGACTTGCGTCTTGAAATGCGTTTTTTCTCGCCAAAAACGAAATTGAAAGTACAAAAAAAGCCGGTCAGAGACCGGCTTTTCTTGGAAGTAATGAAAATTACTTAGATGCTGCGGAAGCTGCTGCTTCAGCTGCTGGAGCTGCTGCTGGTGCAGATGCGCCAGATGCTGCTGCGTCAGCTGCTGGTGCAGATGCTGGAGTCGCTGCAGCAGATGCTGGAGCTGCTTCAACAGAAGCGGATGCAGAAGCAGATGCAGATGTTTCAGCTGGTTTGTTGCATGCTACCAAAGCTACAGCCAACAAAGAAACGAGCAAAAGTGATTTTTTCATGTTTTTACTTTCAATAAATAGATCTAAAAAAACAACAAACTTGCGATGAATAATTACCGGTAATTATCGCTCAATAGGTTAAGCCGTCGGTTGAAAATCAAAATGAATGCCAAGCCTACGAAACTTTCCTAACCGGGAATTATAATGAGTTTTCTGGCAATCGAATATACCTTCGCTGATTTTTTTCCAAAAAAGTGAACTAATTTTGTGTTTTACCGATCAATTCCTCTAGTCTTCGTTGTTTCGAGACCAAAAAAGCGGTGATTTATTGAATTTTCATAGAGCTGCGGTGTAGTAAATCCTTCATTTTGCTTTAAATTCTAGCCAGCCATCCTCATACCAAATGCAGAAGGCTTCGAGGACATCTTCAGAGGCACGCTCGAGCTGTTCGGCAGTTAGTTGACGTTGATTCGCGAGCAAGCTCAAGATCGTCTTGTCAGCGGCGCCAACCGCGAAGGACTCGCCGTTAATGAAGATATGTTTGCCAAGGTAAAGCATTTGCGATTTCAGCGATAAACGAACACCATGCTTTAGCGCAGATTGGTTAAATTTCTTTGGCGTCAAGACCGGTTGCGGTGAGTCGAAAAAAACGCTGGCTTTCGGTTCGGTCAAGTACTCGCCTAGAAAGATGCTCATATCGTTCTTTGAGAACTTGATTTTGTTGAGTTCCCCAATCACCTGATCGAGCATTGCACCACTGATTTCTGCAGGATTTTTTGACGGTTTTAAGTCGGGATCGGCGTAGCGACCGGGGAGTTCAATGGTGTCGACCATGAACTGCAAAAAGCCTTCGCCCAGTTCTTGATATGACGGGGTGCGGAAGCCTATCGAATAGGTCATACATTCGCCAATGGCGATACCATCATGTGCGTATTGCGGCGGTAAGTACAGCATGTCGCCGGGCTCCAATACAAATTCTTGTTCGCACACGAAATTACGTAAGATTTTCAAGGGCATGCCCTCGATCAGGGTCAAATCTTTTTGTGCGCTGATGCGCCAACGTCTTTGGCCATGAGCTTGCAACAAAAATACATCGTAAGAGTCGAAATGGGGGCCGACGCCACCGCCGTCACGGGCATAGCTAATCATGAGATCGTCGAGACGCGCATCCGGGGCAAATCGAAATTGACGCAAGAGCGCGTCGGCTTTTTCTTGATGTAAATTGACGCCTTGCACCAGCAGAGTCCAGTCTTTCTTTTGCTTCAATGGGAGTTTCGTTATCGGCCCATGTTGCATGTCCCAATGATTATCAAAGGCGCAAATGAGACGGGACTCGACATCGTCGCGTTCTGCCATAGCGAATAACTCTTCTGGACTAAAAAGAGCTTTAAAACCAGGAATGGCTTGACGAATGAGCAAAGGTTTTTTTTGCCAGTAGGTCTTAAAGAATTCATCGACGGTGATGCCACCGAGGAGTTCGAGAGCGGCGTTTTTTTTCATGATTTGGAATAAGGGGAGAAAAACTTCCGGCAGGATAAAGCATAGCGAGGGTCTGAGGAAGGTATAATGCCTGTGCTAGCGCAAAAGAAATGAAATATTTAAGGAAATAGTATGAAAATTGCCAAAGATACCGTGGTGACGGTCGAATACACTTTGTCCGATACACTCGGTAATCTGATCGAAGAAGGTCAAGAACCGATGGTTTATCTGCATGGTGGTTATGAAAACACCTTGCCGAAGATCGAAGAGGCTTTAGACGGTCAGTCAGTTGGTTTTAATGATGTGATTCAAGTCGAACCCGAAGATGCATTCGGCGACTATGATGCTGAACTCGTGAAGATTGAAGACCGCAATCGCCTTCCTACGCCAATCGAGGTTGGTATGCAATTTGAGGGAACGCCTGAAGAGAGTGAAGATGGTGATAGCATCATTTTTACCGTCACGGAAATCGCAGAAGACAAGGTAGTTTTGGATGGTAATCATCCTTTGGCAGGTATCGCATTGCGTTTCGCCTTGAAAGTTGTTGATGTGCGTCCGGCGACGGCGGAAGAAATCGCCCATGGACACGTCCATGGTGAGCATGGTCATCATCACGATGACGAAGATGATGAAGACGGCGAATTCCGTACGGTTCACTTGCATTAATCAGAATGACATGTGATGGCTCGACGAGTGTGATGTGTCGATCAACCACAAGTGTTTTTCTGAAGTTAATAAGAACTCCATGCGCGTTTGCCCATGGAGTTTTTTTTCCAGGCGTTCGTTTGTTAACTCCTTCGAATTAAGCAAACATGTTAGTGCTTTTTGTGGGTAAGAAATCGGTCAGCCTTGCTAGGCTCGGTCTCATGTATCTCCTCGCTTGTCTTTTTTTGAGTGCGGTGGCGGCGACCGCCTCCGCACAAAAGATATCGAGTCTGTGTAAAGCTCGACCGACTTGGTCGCAGGCGACCTACCTTAAACGAGTTGCGGTAGACGGTAGCATCTCTAGTTCGGCAGAATGGCGTCGATATCAAGACGTGACTTGGTTTTCTCAGACCCTAGATGGCAAAGTGATGACAATGCTGCAGTTGTCGAATGGCTTGAAGCTTGTTGCCGGCGCCGCAGAAACTACACCTCAAAGTTTTGATAACTTTGAGACGGCCGTTGAAAGTCCTATGTGGTCTCAATCGACAGCGAGCTTTCGTAAGTTTTCTGCGCCATGTCTACTTCCGGAGGGCGAGAGTGTCGCTGTGAATGAACGCGATTTATTGCATGCCGACAGTCTCAGTTCTTCAACGCCAAAATTCTTCGGCAGTCTGAAACGTGAAGCTTTGCTTGATCGAATTCGTGTCACCTACAGTATCGAGATTCAACGTGCACGATCTGGTACAAGCGATGAACGTTTTCAAAGCCTGTATGGAAGTTGGGAGTATCAGAATCAGCTCGATCGCTTTCCCGTGGACTTCGATATTCAAGGGTGGCGTGTGTTTAAAGATGGCGAGTTACTCAGGCAAATTTCGGTAGGCTCGCCATTCCCCATTTCGCGTTTATCTTCCGAGGCGGATAAACGCTAAGCTTAGGTTTGATTAGGGGCTGGTTTGTCTCAACTTATTTGACTAAGCCCTTGAGCTTATACAAAGCATCCAGAGCCTCACGTGGTGTCATTGCATCCGGATCAATCTTGTCCAAGGCGTCGACCAACTCCTGCTGAGACTCGAGTTCAACGCAGGGAACAGCTGCCTCGATTTCCTCTTCTGCCATCGGCGTACTGTTGGCCGCGAATAAGTCGAATTGAGGAGTGCTCTGTAGCGATTGTGCTTCGAGATCCGCTAAGTGTTTTCGCGCGGCGCGGATGACCGGTTGTGGGATGCCCGCAAGTTGAGCGACCTGTAAGCCATAACTCTGAGAAGCGGGGCCAGACTGAACCGCATGCAAGAAGACGATGTTCTCTTTGTGCTCAATCGCCGATAAATGCACATTTTCAGCGCTTGGATGAATATCGGGCAATTGCGTGAGTTCGAAGTAGTGGGTTGCGAATAAGGTGAAGCTTTTCGAGCTGGTAATTAAATGACGCGCAATCGCCCAAGCCAAGGCTAAACCATCAAAGGTCGAGGTGCCGCGACCAACTTCATCCATTAAGACCAAGGAGTTTTCGGTTGCTGCATGCAAGATGGCGGCGGATTCAGTCATCTCGACCATGAACGTCGAGCGTCCACCCGCCAGATCATCTGCTGCACCAATACGGGTAAAGATGCGATCAATTGGTCCTATCACAGCACTGTTTGCAGGAACGTAGCTGCCAATATAAGCCAATAATGTGATCAAGGCAGTTTGGCGCATGAAGGTCGATTTACCGCCCATATTTGGGCCAGTGATCAACAACATTTTCTTGTCCGCGCTGAGTTTGCAATCATTGGCGATAAAACGTTCAATTTGATTTTCGACGACAGGGTGACGACCTTGAGCGATGTCGAGACATGGCTCGGCGATTAATTGTGGTGCGCACCAATTATTCTTTAAAGCGTGATCGGCGAGGCTCGCTAAGGCGTCCACTTGCGCTAGAGCGTGTGCGATTTCTTGTAGCGTTTGAATGAACGGTAGCAAATCATTGAGTAGCTGCTCATATAATACTTTCTCGCGAACCAGAGCTCGTTCTTGTGCCGATAGGGCTTTGTCCTCGAAAGCTTTCAGTTCCGGCGTGATGTAACGCTCAGCGTTTTTCAATGTTTGGCGCCGGCGATAATTGTCGGGTACTTTATCCGCTTGACCGTTCGTGACTTCGATGTAGAAGCCGTGCACTTTATTGTATTCAACACGAAGATTGGCGATGCCTGTGCGAGCACGCTCGGAAGTTTCGAGATCAATCAAGAATTGTCCGGCGTTTTCAGATAGCGCGCGCAATTCGTCAAGTTCAGGATCAAAGCCAGTCGCAATGACACCACCATCGCGCACCATGGTTGATGGTTGCGGCATCAGCGAACGTTCTAGAAGATCGAGGCAGTCGCTTGGCGTGGCGAGGTCATTGAGTGAACTCTGAAGCAAGGGCGGCTGCTGATTCTTGATGCACATGGCTACATAGCTGCGCACCGTACCAAGATGCTGCAAACCATCGCGCAAGGCGGCTAAATCACGTGGACGTGCTGATTGCAGGGCAATCCGTGTGGTGATGCGTTCGATATCAGGAACGGCATTGAGCGTTGTTGATAAGCCAGCTGTCGCATCGGCTTGCAATAGAGCGTCAATCGCTTGATGACGACCGCGAGCAATCTCTTGATCTCGACGTGCATGGTGCAGCCAATGGCGCAACAAGCGCGAACCCATCGCGGTACGGCAATGATCAAGCAGAGAGAATAGGGTGGGTGACTCTTGCCCACGCAAGGTTTCTGTAAGTTCTAGATTGCGGCGCGTGGCACTATCGAGGCCAATAAACTCATTCTCGTTTTCTACGCTCAGGGCGTTAACGTGCTTGAGTCCACGCCCTTGGGTTGATTCTGCGTAGCGGAGAAGAGCGCCTGCTGCACCAATTGCTACACTCATGTTTTCTGCGCCGAAACCCGTTAAGCTTGAGGTTGCCAGTTGATCTTGCAGGGCTTTTTGTCCTTGCTTGAGATCGAAGTGCCAATCCGGAACTTCAGAAAATTTCCCGGTCGATTCTTGACGCAACTCGTCTAGCACCAAAGCACCTGCAGAACACAGAATCTCGGCTGGTGAGATCCGCTCCAATTCGTGTTGCAAACGCGTGCGCAGTGCTTTTTCCTCGCTGCTAAATTCCATCAATTTGAGTGCACCGCTGGCAAGTGAAAGCCATGCGAGGCCGACTTGGTAGGTCTTACGTTGTGCGCTCAAATAGATGGCCAATAATGGGCGCTCAGATTTTTCTGGTAAGAGATCGGTGTCAGTCAGTGTGCCCGGTGTGATGACGCGCATCACTTTGCGTTCGACGGGGCCTTTACTTGTCGCCGGATCGCCAATCTGTTCGCAGATCGCGGCCGACTCGCCGATCTTTACGAGCTTGGCGAGGTAGGGCTCCAAAGAGTGAAATGGCACGCCAGCCATCTTGATCGGTACACCATTGGAGCTGCCTCGTTGGGTCAAGGTGATGCCCAAAATACGTGACACCTTCTCTGCATCTTCGTAGAACAATTCATAGAAATCGCCCATGCGATAAAACACTAAGGTGTTCGGATAATCCGCCTTTATTGCAAGGTATTGGCGCATCATGGGGGTGTGATTTGATTCTACGGCTGCCATAAGAAAATGTACTTTATTCGATTTGTAATTGAGTGCGCTCTTGAAGCTTGAAGCAATTGGCGCAAGAGTGAAATCATAGCGCAATTCGTTGATGATCTGAATGTCTTTAGTTAGGCAGGCAGTTGAGAATCCTGTTTCGTGCAAACGGTCATGCCTGATTATGCATTTTTGCCTCATCCATGAAAAAAGGTGACGCGATGGTCACCTTTTTATTACCCGTAGCATTCGTTCTCGCTATCAACGACTAAGAAGCGACTTAATGACCACCTCGGTTGCCGCGCGAGCCTGAGCGGTGCTGAGCTTGCGGTCTGGCTTGTGAACGGCCTCCTGGCTTGTTGGCAGGGCGTTGGTTAGACGATGCGTTGGCATTGTTGCTTGGGCGGCGTGCTGGCTTTGCGTTAGCTTTTCCAGCTGGGTTTCTGCCTGCGTGACCATGTCCAAAACTGCGCAACTGAATTGGTTGGGCTTTGGCGTTTGGATCAGGGATGAATCCATCAATGATTTCTTGTGGAATTTGGCGCTTGATGAATTTCTCAATATCGGCCAAAAGCTTGAATTCGTCGACACAAACCAAAGAAACTGCTTCGCCTGTGGCGCCAGCACGGCCGGTTCGGCCAATGCGGTGAACGTAATCTTCTGGTACGTTGGGTAAATCGTAATTGACAACGTGCGGCAATTGGTCGATATCGATCCCACGCGCGGCGATGTCGGTAGCGACAAGTACGGTCAGGCTTCCATCCTTAAACTCTGATAAGGCTTTGGTGCGCGCCGATTGGCTTTTATTGCCGTGAATCGCCATGGCTTGAATGCCGTCGCGAGCCAATTGCTCCACCAATTTGTTGGCGCCGTGTTTGGTGCGCGTAAAAACTAAAACTTGAGACCATTGATGCGTCTTGATCAAGTGTGCCAACATCGGGTGTTTCTTGTCGCGGTCAACTGGATGAACTTTTTGCGCGACCACCTCTGCGGTCGAGTTACGACGCGCTACTTCGATCATTGCAGGATTGTTCAGCAAGCGATCAGCGAGCGCCTTAATATCATCGGAGAAGGTGGCTGAGAACAACAAATTCTGGCGTTGTGTCGGCAATATCGCTAAGACTTTTTTGATGTCATGGATGAACCCCATATCGAGCATGCGATCCGCCTCATCGAGTACCAAAATCTCGATGTGACTCAGGTCGATCGTGTTTTGTTGGTGGTGGTCGAGTAAACGCCCAGGCGTCGCTACCAAGACGTCAACACCATTTCTCAATAATTTGATTTGCGGGTTAATGCCTACGCCGCCAAAAATCACGCCGGAATTGAGTGGCGTGTGTTTGCCGTAAGTCCGCACGCTTTCTTCAACTTGTGCTGCGAGTTCACGCGTTGGCGTCAATACGAGTACACGAATCTTGCGTTTGTCGGTTTTATTCTTGGGGACGATTTCTTTACGCAGTAGACGTTCGAGCAAGGGGAGGGTGAAGCCGGCAGTTTTGCCGGTGCCGGTTTGAGCGCCTGCCAATAGGTCGCCGCCTTGTATCACTGCTGGAATCGCTTGCGCTTGAATCGCCGTGGGTGTGGTGTAGCCGTGTTCGCTTACTGCGCGAACCAAAGACTCGGAGAGGCCGAGTTCAGAAAATGTGGTCATGCTTAACTTTATGAAGTGGGGCGCTCACTTGTGATGAGGCCCCGGGTAAAACTTGGTAAAACGGATGCAAAAAAATTATTTTGCGTAGGCTTGCAAGGCATTGACCATTTGGCCAAACACCTTTGGAGTACCAGCAAGAACGTCACCTTTGTAGAGGTAGTCTGATTCACCCGCGAAGGTGCCGACAATACCGCCAGCTTCTGTCACCATCAAAGAACCTGCAGCGATGTCCCAAGGTGCGAGACCTTTTTCGAAGAAGCCATCGAGACGACCCATCGCAACATAAGCCAAATCCAGAGCGGCGGAGCCCGGGCGACGTAGACCTTGGCATTTTTGCGTCATCAGTTTGTACATCTCCATGTATTCGTCGATCTTACTCATGTCACGACCGGAGAAGCCTGTGCCGATTAGTGCATCAGCTAGTTTGTCGAGTTTGGTGACGCGAATACGTTTGTCGTTCAAGAATGCACCGGCACCTTTTGAGGCAGTGAACAGTTCATTGCGCGTAGGATCATAGATGACCGCTTGCGTCACAACGCCTTTTTGTTGGAGGGCGATGGAGATGCTGTATTGTGGGAAGCCGTGAATGAAATTCGTGGTGCCATCGAGCGGGTCGATGATCCAAACGTTTTCATTTTCGTCGTGTAAATTTTTGGAAGCGCCAGATTCTTCTGCGAGAATGGCGTGATCAGGATAAGCGGTCGTCAGCACCTCAATAATGGCAGCTTCAGCAGCGCGATCGACTTCAGTGACAAAGTCATTGCTACTTTTTTCGCTGATGTGAACGCGATCGATATCAAAAGAGGCGCGGTTGATAATCGTTGATGCGCGACGAGCGGCCTTAATTGCCGTATTGAGCATTGGGTGCATGTGAGTTTCCGTTAAAATGGCGCCACTGACTAACTCCATGCTCGATGCAGGATTCGTTTTTGAGTGCGCAAATTGAAATTAAAGAGCTAGGCTAGGGATGTCTTATCATCCTCACTGTTGAGTTGTTCAACAATCTGCCAAAGCGCGTATTTTAACTCAGAAGATAGTGATTTCCTCGTCGAAAGCAAAATATTTACGGGTTTTTCGTTCATGCATGATAGAGCTGTGATTCTGACAATCAAAGCGAGGCTGTCGTGTTTGATATTTTTTTAGTATTTCTTGTAAATTGAATACGCCTGCGTACTCATTTGTTTGGTGAGTTACCTATTAGCGCAATCGATAAAGTCGATAACAGATGAACAGATGAACAGATGAGTCAAAATATAACAACTACCGAAGCTTTGCATGCCGCTAAGCATAAGACAGAACTATTTCAAAATCTTCGATTTGTCATGGTCGAAACCAGTCATCCTGGGAATATCGGCGCGGCTGCACGTGCAATCAAGACGATGGGTTTTGGCCGCCTGTTTTTGGTGAATCCGCGTTTTGATGATGCCCTTACTCATCCAGAGGCCATTGCCTTTGCCAGTGGAGCGCAAGATGTGCTCGAGGCAGCAACGATTTGCACTTCGGTTTCTGAAGCTTTGCAAGGATGTAATTTGCTAGCTGCAGTCAGTGCAAGATTGCGCGAATTTTCCCCGCCAATTCTGAGTCCGCGTGAGTTCGCTGCGCAGTTGGTAACAGCCGACGAGGTACAAGCCGCATTAATTTTCGGTAACGAACGTTATGGCTTGCCAAATGAGATAGTCTTGGGCAGCCAGTTTTTGATCAATATTCCTGCCAACCCTGAGTATAGTTCTTTGAATCTTGCGCAAGCTGTCCAGGTTTTGGCATATGAGGCGCGTCTCGCTATGGTCGAAAACCAACAGATTGTTACAGCCACAACAAGTGTCGGTTTTCGCGGAGAGCTCGCGTCGGCAGAGCAGCTCGATGGCATGTACGGGCACCTAGAACGTGCTTTGCTCGATCTAGGGTTTCTGGACGCGACGAGTCCAAAGAAACTCATGCCACGTTTGAAACGATTATTTGCTAGAACGCAACTTGAAACTGAAGAAGTGAATATAATAAGGGGTATTTCAAAGAAAATCATTGAAAGACTGAGGAAGTAGTAGTACCGCTTCTTTTGTGTTTGCTTTCCGTGGCGGAGGACACGGCAGGAACCACAAAAATTGCAAAGAAAAAATTTATTGCTTTTGACTTTGGGTTTGGGATAGTTTCGAATTTACTTTCTTTTACTTTTAAATAAGATCGTAAGGCTTTGTTTTTACATATAAAACAAGTAACATTGTGCGCTGTGTCGGATGAAAAAATAATTACATAAATAGTAGATGACTTCCGAAAAAATAATTGCTTCATTGTTCAAAAGACGCTCCAGCTATTTGGGTGTGTTGGGTCTCGCTACGACGATAGTTTTGGCGTCGTCGTCTTACGCCTTGGGGTTAGGTGAAATTCGCGTGCGTTCCAGCCTTGGGCAAAGTCTCTTGGCTCATTCAGATCTCGTCGGTAGCGACATTGAAGCGCTCAACCCGTCTTGCCTTAAAGCAAAAATAAACTCTGTTGATGGTCAATTTTTGACAAACGCTAGTGTGACCATTCACTCATTTCAAACGAAACGTGCATTGAGTTTCTCGACGCGTCAACCTATCAATGAGCCTGCTGTAGTTTTGGTTGTGGACATCGCTTGCGAGGTGCAATTGCATAGAGAATTTGCAATTCTTCTCGACCCGCCAGACGCTACGCATAGCGCCAATTTTCAAACCAAAGACGAGTCTCCTTTTGCTGGACGAAATCGAGAAACCACGAAACAGGCAGCGACAGACACAGAATTGCCAAATCGAGATCAAGTAAGCAAGAAAGCTAAACGTCAACAGGCTAAACTGGCTTTGCTCGAGAATGCGCAATCAGGCTTGGCAGCTGAATCTGAAAATAGACCGAAGAAGACGTCCTCGCGCAAGGGGCGGGTCATATCGCGCGATGTTTTGAAATTGTCCGATGAGGTCATGTTGCCAGAGACGGCGGCACTTCCTCAAGGTCTGCGGATGAGTGATGTACTGAGCACCGATTCTGGGCGTGCCTTGCTTGAAAATGCTGAAGAGCTTCGCGCAGCTCAAGCTCGCATGGCGGCACTCTTACGTGACGAGCCTGTCCCTGTCGTATCAGCTTCGAACGTGAATGACCTCGCCGCGATTGCTGAGTTAAAAAAAGAAACGGAAGCTTTGCGGCGCCAAAGTGCAGTCGACAAGACTGCGCTTGAGGCGCTACAGAGCAAGTCGCAGTTTGATTTATGGTTGGTCTTGTTGGCAGGCGTTGCGGCTGTTGCTGTTGCGATTATTGGATTTTTACTTTTTTACATTCGCACCCATGTTAAACGTGCAAATACTAGCTGGTGGGAAAGCAATCCCGAATTGGCGAAGCTAGATGCAGAAAGCGATTCTTTAATCCCAGACTTTGAAGTTGAATTGAATCATTCTCATTCGACTAAACCGAATGCGCAACTCGAGACGTCTCAAGCACACGCTGGCCAGGCTGAGTTGGCGGATAAAACGATGCTCGAGGATAGTGGTTTTCATCGGACACCAAGCTTAGAGGAAACAAATAGTAGTATCTTCAATTTCTTTTCTCCTCGCGGCACCTCGGTAAAAGTTGAGGAAATCTCTGATGTGACTCAAGAGGCGGAATTTTGGATTTCGATGAATGATCCACGACGTGCGATAGAAATCCTAGAGCCGCAAGAAAGAATAGATGAACCTGATTCGCCTGTGCCATGGTTATTCTTGTTGGATTTGTATCGCACGGTAGAGGATGTTGAAAAATATAATGCGTTGCGAGATCGCTTTATTGTGCACTTCAATGCCAATATCCCCGAATACGAGGCTGACTTGGCAAGTCTGCCGCAACGTCAATTGGAAGATTTCGAGCACTTGGTGGCGCGCATTTGTTCTCTTTGGATGTCTCACGAAATCATCCCATATTTGGAGAGTCTGCTGGTTGACGATAGGGAGGGCAAGCGAACGGGATTTGACTTACCTGTTTATCGTGACATTTTGATGTTACTCGGTATAGCACATGAGTTGGAGCGGGTAAGGGCGATCGAGGCTGAAATGCAAGGCGTGATGGATCAAACCAAAAATGCTCAAGATGAGACGAAAAAAAATGATCCCGTTAGTGAGGCTGAGTTCAACATGATTGAATTCGAATCAATCGACTTCCCAGCCATTGATCTCGAAGATATTCGCAAAAAGAAATAGTGTTTTTGCACTTTTCTGAATTAAAGTGGTTTTGTTCAAGCCTGTGCACCAAAGTGGTTTGCAGCACTTTTCTCCGATTTTTCATAAAGAAGTCATCGATTCACTCCTTGCGAGTAGCGATGCCTGCTCTGAAGGCTGGAGTCGACGCCCTTATCAAGGTATAATCTCGGTTTCCTTGCCAACCCGCGATATGTCTGTGAGCACTCGTCATCGCGAGTATCTGTGATCAGCCAGATTGCTTCAATACTATTCACGCCATGTTGATATTGCCAGGCTCTAATGCCCTGTCTGCCTTCCGTACCAACGGTCTCCTGTCTCGTTTGCAAGCTGTCGACAACACAATTGTCGGTGTGACTGCGCGTTTTGTTCATTTTGTCGATGTGGCTTCTGCGTTGAGCGACGCTGAAATGCAGCGTCTCCAAGCCTTATTGGTGTATGGAGATGCTTTCCACGGTAGTGAAGATGGTGAACGCTTCGTCGTGATCCCACGCTTTGGTACGATTTCACCGTGGGCTTCGAAAGCAACTGACATCACCCATAACTGCGGTATGCAGCAGATCAAACGCTTAGAGCGTGGTGTGCAATATTTTGTGCAAGTTAAAACCGGCTTACTTGGCGGTGCGAAGACTTTGTCTGCAGCATCGAAGCAAGCGGTGGCTGACTTATTGCATGATCGTATGACGGAGATGGTGTTAGCCGATGTGAGCGAGGCCAGCGGCTTATTCCGTGAGCTCGAAGCGAAGCCTTTGGAATTCGTTGATGTATTGGCAGGTGGCAAGCAAGCTTTGCTCGACGCAAACGCCAATCTAGGTTTGGCTTTGTCTGATGACGAAATTGATTATTTAGTCGATGCGTTTACCACAGCAAAACGTAATCCAACTGATGTTGAGTTGATGATGTTCGCGCAAGCGAATAGCGAACACTGCCGCCACAAAATCTTTAATGCTGATTGGACCATTGATGGCGTGAAGCAAGACATGTCTCTGTTTGGCATGATCAAGAACACTCACTTGAAACAACCAAAGGGCACCATCGTTGCCTACAGCGATAACTCTTCCATCATGGAAGGTGCTACCGTGACGCGCTTCTATCCACGTAACACGGCCGATGGCAGTGGTGGTGGCGTGTATCAAGCGGCGAGTGAATTGACCCACACCTTGATGAAGGTGGAAACCCATAATCACCCAACGGCGATTTCACCATTCCCTGGCGCTTCGACTGGCGCTGGTGGCGAAATTCGTGATGAGGGTGCGACAGGTCGTGGCGCTAAACCAAAAGCCGGTTTGACGGGTTTCACTGTGTCGAATTTGAATTTGCCTGGTAACGTGCAGCCTTGGGAAAACGCGACTGATGTCACCGGTAACACTGCGACCACTGCACAGTATGGCAAACCAGATCGTATCGCTTCGCCTTTGCAGATCATGATTGAAGGCCCAATCGGCGGTGCTGCATTCAGCAATGAATTCGGCCGCCCAGTATTGGGTGGCTACTTCCGTACTTACGAACAAAACGTCGGTGGTACGGTGCATGGTTATCACAAACCGATCATGATCGCTGGTGGTATCGGTAATATCAATGACATGCATACGAAGAAGTTCGATTTGCCAGTCGGTAGTCTGCTGATCCAACTCGGCGGCCCTGGTATGCGTATCGGTATGGGTGGTAGTGCGGCATCCTCGATGGCGACCGGTAGTAATACTGCAGATCTCGATTTTGACTCGGTCCAACGTGGCAATCCTGAAATGGAACGTCGTGCGCAAGAGGTGATTAACTCTTGCTGGCAATTGGGTGAGATGAATCCTATCTTGTCGATTCATGACGTGGGTGCTGGCGGTTTGTCAAATGCTTTCCCAGAAATTACGAACGACGCGAAACGTGGCGCGATTTTCGATTTGCGTAAAGTGCCTCTCGAAGAAAGCGGCATGGCGCCGAAGGAAATCTGGAGTAATGAATCGCAAGAGCGCTATGTGTTAGCGATTGCGCCAGAAAGCTTGCCTTTGTTCCAGTACTTCTGTGAACGCGAGCGTTGCTTGTTCGCTGTTGTTGGTACAGCTACCGAAGAGCGTCAATTGAAAGTGATTGATCCGCTCAATAATAATTCGCCGGTTGATATGCCGATGAATGTCTTGCTCGGCAAACCACCGAAAATGCATCGTCAAGTTGAACACCTTAAACGCGATTTGCCAGCAATTGATTTGACGGGCATTGAACTTAAAGTTGCAGCGGAACGCGTTCTGAGTTTGCCTACTGTTGCTGACAAATCCTTCTTGATTACGATTGGTGATCGTACTGTTGGCGCGATGTCGGTGCGTGATCAAATGGTTGGCCCGTGGCAGGTTCCTGTCGCTGATTGCGCGGTCACAGCGATGAGCCTAGAAGGTCATTTGGGTGAAGCGATGTCCATGGGTGAACGTACACCGTTGGCAGTGATTGATGCAGCGGCATCTGGTCGTATGGCTGTCGGCGAAGCGATTACGAATATCGCAGCAGCGCCGATTGCAAGTATCGAGAACATTAAATTATCTGCAAACTGGATGGCAGCGTGTGGTCAACCAGGCCAAGATGCCGCGCTGTTTGATACTGTGAAAGCTGTTGGTATGGAATTGTGCCCAGCATTGGGCATTAGTATCCCAGTCGGTAAGGATTCTTTGTCGATGCGCACCACATGGAAAGATGATGGCGCTGACAAATCCGTGACGGCTCCTGTTTCCTTGATCGTTTCTGCGTTTGCGCCAGTGTACGACATTCGTAAATGTGTGACGCCACAAATCAAACTCGATGAAGGCGATACGAGTTTGATTTTGATTGACCTCGGACGCGGTAAGAATCGCTTGGGCGCATCAGCCTTTGCACAAGTCATGCAGAAGATTGGCGATCAAACCCCAGACGTCGATAGTGCTGAGGACTTGAAAGGCTTCTTCGCGGCGATTCAACAATTG
>CAYWNE010000053.1:0-23213 GCA_964459555.1 uncultured Burkholderiaceae bacterium
AGAAGCATCTCGGGTTGCGCGACCCTGGCTTTGAATCCAACGCCAACTACCATCTTTATGTTTGAGTCTGACCGTGGCGCGAACTTCTTTGTTGGGATCTTTAAAATGGGCCACCAACTGTCGCACGAATTCATTCAGATCATCTGGATGCGTAATCGCATTCCAACATTCGCGATCAGTCGGCAACTCGTTTTCTGTATATCCCAGCATCTCCCACATGCGAGGCGAGTGGTAGAGCTCGCCAGTGACGATATCCATGTCCCAAATGCCTTCGTCCGCTCCCTCCACCGCGAGCTCGAAGCGTTCTTCACTCTTAGCTAGGGCATCGGCGTCGCGCTTACGATCGACTGCAATCCCTAACAAAGTCGCGGCCTGTTCAACGAATTGCAATTCTGTCGCGTTCGGTTGATGGGGGGCTTTGTGATAAATTGAGATCACACCAAGCACTCGTCCGCTACTTGAGAAGAAGGGTTGTGCCCAGCATGAACGAATACCCACTTTGCGTGCAAGCTCACGATGATCTTGCCAGTAAGGATGGGCCTCGATATCTTCGACGATCACGCGCTCAGCGGTAAATGCGGCGGTACCGCCACTACGCATGCCTTGCGCAATTTCGATGACATCGAGTGCATCTTGATAGTCTTCTGGCAGGCTCGGCGCGGCAGCGAGCCGCAGATATTGCTGATTGTCATCGGCAAACAGAATGCTGCAAGACATATCGGTTTCCACTGCTTCCAACTCTAAGGCCATGGTGTTGGTCAAGCTTTGCAAATCGACGTCGGAAGTAATGAGTTGCAGAATCTTGCTACGGAACTGCTCATATAAGGCATGTTGCTTACGTTCCGTAATGTCGGTACGGATAGCGATAAATTCTTTGGGCTTTCCCTGCTCATCCATAAATGCAATGATGGTGGAATCGACCCAATACAGTTTGCCGTTCTTAGAGCGATTGCAAATTTCGCCATGCCAAGCTTCACCACGTAATACAGTTTCATACATCTGTTTGAAGAAACTCGAAGGGTGATAACCGGAATTGATGATCTTATGATTCTTGCCGATGAATTCTTCTTTACTGTAACCGCTAATTTGGGCGAAGCGGCGGTTGCCATAAGTGATGCGACCGGTGCTATCGCAAATGCTGACAATCGCGTGTTCATCGAGCACATATTTTTGTTGGCGCAAAGCGATCAATGCACGTTCGTTGGATGCTGCGACTTCTTGTAAGTCTTGCGTTTTTTGAGTAACCAAGGATTCGAGCTTGTCGCGGTATTGAGTAAGTTCTAGTTCGCGCTTTTTCTGCTCAGTGATATCTTTGATCGAACCTTGAAGCGTGAGTAATTTACCTTTGCTATCGTAAGTGAAGTGTCCACGCGAAGCGACCCAGCAGCGTTGTCCATCGAGTGGACGAATAATTTCGTATTCGTAAGTAAAGTCATCACCACTGTCAGCGACTCGGCGGAAATAATCGAGTACCAATTGTCGATATTCAGGGGCGATCAGGCCTGCCCAACTATCGTAGCTTCGTTCAAACTCCTTGGCGATGCCAAAGATTTCGTCGAGCATGGGCGAGCCACGCCAAGTATTGGTGTTGATATCGAAAACATAGGAGCCGATGCGCGCACTTTTTTGGGCGTCATTGAGCAGCTCTTCGTTCTCTTTCAGCTTTAGTTCCGCCTCTTTGCGATCGGTGATATCTTGAATCACACCCTCGAGGCTTAATGCATGACCGTCTTCAGCAAAGCTGAAATTGCCGATTCCCATCACCCAGCGTAATTTGCCGTCATTCTTACGCCTGACTTGGTAGTCGAGTCTGAACTCTGCACGATTTTTGAGCGCTTCAGTAAAGTGGTTTTGCACTAGGTTGCGATGAGCGGGAATAACCAGATCAACCCAACTCGCCATGGTCCTAGGCGCATCGACATCAATGCCGAAAATTTCATTGAGCGTGCTCGAGCATTGCCATACATCGTGCACGATGTCATAGCTGTAGCTACCTATGCGTGCCGTGTCTTGCGCTTGCAACAGAATGCGCTGACTTTGTTGCAGAGCGATTTCAGCTTCTTTGCGATCTGTGATGTCGGTACGTATTGAGACATAGCGTTCGATCCGACCCTGCTGATCAAGAAAAGGCGTAATGATGGTGTCGACCCAATAGAGTTTACCGGTTCGACTGCGATTGCAAATCTCACCACGCCATGATTTCCCGCTGCTAATGGTACGCCATACTGAGTGCCAGAATTCGGGAGGATGGGTACCTGAGTTGACGATTCGGTGATTGCTTCCGATCAGCTCTTCTCTCGCATATCCGCTGATCTGGCAGAACGCATCGTTGGCGGAAATGATGTTGCCGGAGCGGTCCGCGATTGACACAATTGCATGTTGGTTGAGCGTGGTACGGAGCGCTTCGCTGTCACGGATCGCGATCTCAAGTTGTTCTAAAGTATGCCTACGTTCGGTGATGTCACTACAAATGAACATGTAACCATCAAGGTCACCGTCTTTGTTCAGAATATTTTGTTTTTCTATCTCTAGCCAGAACACGCGACCATCTTTCGATTGATTACGGCTCTCCAAATGGTTCATCGTCAAATGATTGAATTGCCCGAGAAATCCATCAAAATTGATACTGGCATGATCCGGGTCATGCAAGTAGTGGGTGATGGAATGGTTGCGTACGTCATTCAGCGTGTAATGCGTCATTCTGACAAAACTGGGATTGGTCCATACGATCTTTCCGGCAAGATCCGTGAAGACCACCGCGTCATTGGTGTGCCGAACGGCCTGCGCGAGTCGTTCGAGTTCGGCTGTCATTTGAAAGGCCAGACTCTCTGCTTTCTGACGCATGCTGCTTTGTTTGCCGATCAATATGGAGACTAATAAGCTGATTAGGCTACCACCAATAAAAATGATCCAAGGACTTGAGCTATCAATCTGGCTCTCTAATTGTGCGGTGCTCGCAGAAAATAGCGTCAACTCGCGCCCAAAAAGCCTTATGCTTTCCTGATTATGAAAACGATGATGTTCGACTGCTGCGTCTTTGAGCAAATTATTGTGATCTGAGTCATACAGTAGCGTTTCGCGATTGCTACTTTTGACGATTTCAAATAGTTCAAATTCAATATTTTGCGATTGGTGTTCGGTGATGCCTTGAAAGAGCTCTTCAACGACGATTGGCGTAGAGACGAGATTTCGGAGAGCGGAACGACGCTCCTCGACACTGTTGGTATTGGCGCCCTGACGATAAATTGGGTAGAAAATCACCACTCCATTGCTTGGCCTATTGTCTTGCACCAAATTGAGAGCGCCACTCATTTGCGGCGTGCCTGTGTCGATTGCTCTTTGTAGTGCTTCGCGTCGCAATTGCTCGGAGCCGAGATCGAGCCCTAAAGCGCGAACATTCCCGATCTCTGGCTCCACATAGCGCACCAGATACAGATCATCGTGGGTGTGATCGCTTAATTGGCGTAGCGCATAATCAGTGAAACCTTCACGCTTTTGTTGCGTGAGGAAAGACGGGAGTTGCGCCAGACGCAGTGGTTGGACCAAACTAAACCCACGCACGCCGGGAAACTCTTTGGGCAAATCATGACTACTCACCGCGAGGTGATAGCTTTCTCGGCTCAATTTCGGTTGTACGTAGACTAGGGCTTTGATGCTGATCATGCCTTGGATAGGCATGGTAAAGCGTTGTTTGATTTCGTTGACGATATGTTCTTTGGACCTGAGATATTCTTGTTCCACGCGTTGTAGATTGCTGCTATAGCGTTGATAGGCGGTCCCTGCTGAAGTCAGCATGCCGATTAACAGCACCAAGAGAGGCAAAGCCAATTTTTGTGGGCTTCGAAGATTCGACCGCATAGACCCAAGCTCCAGAGGGAAAGGTGCATAGAACGAATGCAAACTAGCATACGTGGTTTGTTGGTCTTTGGAAAGAAAATCACTGACTGACCAGCTTTCTACTCGCTGTCCTTTGACAATTCACAACACTTCTTTGAGCAGTGTTGGTTTATTGCTAAAAATGATGTTTTAGGCTTTGATTTTGTGAGCTTACTGCGATTAGTTTGCTCTGACGTGGTCAGTGCAAATTCAGCGCAAATTCAGCACTTTAGAAAGGAAAAGATTTGTAAAGAATTGTATGAGACTAAGCCGATCGCGAGCATGGTGGCGTCGCACTTTGCCACCTCGTCTCATCAAAAAAGTCTCAAGGAATCAGGCAATTAGCTTCGGTGCGTCCATCAATCACGGTTTGTATCAAAATTTTACGTTTGCAACGCTGACTCTGAACGTCGAGACGCAAGCCGATAAAGCTCGCGTAAGATGCGTTTCTTCTTGTTTGTTTCATCGATGATAGGAGTGTTTAGTCATGCGAAGCCCAACGCAGTTTCGAATCTCAAGATGGACCTTAGCAGTTGGCCTGCTGCTTTCGAACGTTTTAGTGCAGATACCAGCGCACGCGATTGATCTTAACGACTTTCGTCTACAGGACGTGCTACCGATTTTGAGCGAAATGAAAAATCTTGCGAAGCTCAGCAGCAATCAACAAGCGTTGTGGCTGCAAGTCGAGGCCAAGACCAAAAGCATCCAACGGACGCGTGAAGAGCGTCGTCTGGAAATTCAAAACAGCGCAAAAAATCGATTGAAAGAAAAAGCCCCTGAGCTCAGAGATATCATCGCCTTGATGAATCAAGATGATGTGACGACGGCCCAAGAAAATAAAGAGCTGCGTGAAGCGTGGATGGGGTTTTATGATGCGCTAAGTGACGCCCAGCGCGACCTCGTCGCCCCGATGTTGAATGAGCAGTTACAAAGAATGCCCGAACATGCCGGACGTGGTGAGGGCCGCGGCGAGGGGCGAGGTGAAGGACGCGGGCGTGGTGAAGGCCAACATGGTCGCCGTGGCGGTGGAATGGGCGGTAATATGGGAGGGGGCAATCCGCCGAGCAATGGTAACTTTTGATTGATTCATATCCAGAACAGAGATCCTTGCTCAAGCGTCGCGAGAGAGCGAAATCTGAATCGAGGAATTTACCTGTGTTGGGGCGCAGCGAGCACCGAAAATTCATAGTTCGGTCGCACAGTAGTGTGTGCAGAGGTCTCGACGAACTTGTTTAGCGTCGTGGCTAAACACTAGGGGTTTTCCCGTAAACGCTTGAATAGAAAAAAGACTTCGCTATAAGCTGTCGTTCTATGCGATAGTTCAAGCCAAGTCTTTTTTTATTCAAGGGGATGTATGTTAAGAGCAATCAGATCAAGTGCCCACAAGCTCAGCCTGAAATGTAGTGTGTTGGTGATGTTGAGTGTGGGTGTCATGTGCACCACAGCCGTCTATGCAAGCACCGCGGCGGCGAACCACAATAGTCAAAAAACTAGTGGCAACGAAACACTGAATCCACAAGCTAACTTGATTCCCCTTCCGGCCGACATCAAAGCGCAAAAAGGGTTTTTTGTGCTGTCGAATCGCACCCGAATTTATGCTGAAGACGCGGCTGCGCAAACGCATGCAAATCTTCTGAGCCAAGCATTAGCGGCCAGTCATGGTATCAAACTCGCCGTACAACTCGGCAAACCAAAATCACATGAAGCGAATGTGATTGTCTTCACGACGACCGCGAACGGCAATCCAGATATCAACAGTTTGCGTGAGACCAGTGACGAAGCCTACCAGTTGCAAATCAATGCTAAGCAAATCGTGTTGAGTGGCAATAGCACCAGCCAGTTTTATGCTTTGCAGAGTTTGCTGCAAATGATTCCTGTAGCGAAAAGCAGTCAAATCAAATTGGCGGGCGTGCAGATTCAAGATCAACCGCGCTTCCCTTGGCGCGGTCTGCACCTTGATGTTGGACGTCACATGTATTCGGTCGACTTCATTAAGAAATTGCTCGACCAAATGGCGGTGTACAAGATGAACACTTTCCATTGGCATCTAACTGAGGATCAAGGTTGGCGCATTGAAATCAAACAATATCCAAAATTGACGCAGATCGGCGGCTTCCGCAAAGAGACGATTAAGGATCGCAATTTTAATCCTTATATCGGCGATGGTCAGCCCTATGGTGGCTTTTATACTCAAGAGCAAGTTAAAGATGTTGTAGCCTACGCGCAGAGCAAACACATCATGGTTGTGCCTGAAATTGAATTGCCAGGCCATTCACTGGCGGCGATTGCGGCTTATCCAGAACTCGCTTGCACTCCGGGACCATTTGAAGTGGGCACGGTGTGGGGCGTGATCGATGATATTTATTGTCCGAGCGAGAAGACCTTCCAATTCCTGGAAAACGTGATGACCGAGGTCGCCGCTTTGTTCCCAGGCCCTTATATCCATATCGGCGGCGATGAAGCGCCGAAGACACGTTGGAAAGCCAGTGCCTTGGCCCAAGAAGTGATGAAACGTGAAGGCCTCAAAAATGAAGAAGAACTGCAAAGCTACTTCATCCGCCGCGTCGAGAAAATGATCAATGCCAAAGGCAAACGTCTCATCGGCTGGGATGAGATTCTAGAAGGCGGCCTCGCGCCAAATGCCACTGTGATGTCTTGGCGTGGTGAAGAGGGTGGCATCCACGCTGCCAAGGAATCGCACGACGTCATCATGACCCCGACTTCGTGGTGTTATTTCGATGCGGGTCAAGGGCCCAAAGATCAAGAGTTGTGGAATCTCGGTGGTGAGATTCCGATTGAAAAAGTGTATTCCTATAATCCGGTGCCAGCTGCTTTGAGCGGTAGTCAGCAAAAATTCATTCGTGGCGTGCAAGCCAATGTGTGGACTGAGTATTTGCGTGGTTCAGAAAAAGTCGAATACATGGTCTTCCCACGACTGCTGGCAATGGCCGAAGTGGCTTGGACGCCGCAAGCACAAAGACAGTTTTCGGATTTCGAAAAGCGTCTCGACGCCCACTATCCACGTTTGTCTGCGCAAAAAATTGGCTATCGCATTCCGCGTCCACGCGGCTTGGATAACATCGCCATCAATGGCACGCAAGCGACGATACAACTGCAAGCACCAGTCGCCGGTAGCAAGTTGATCGTCACGACCGATGGCAGCGAGCCCGTCGCCAGCGGCGCGGCTTGCCAAGCGCCGCTCAACATCAATTTGCAGCCACAACAAAGCGTGACAGTGAAGGTGTTGACCGTGCTGGAAGATGGGCGTCAAAGTGCGGTGCAAAAGGCAGTGGTCAAGGCTAAGTAATTCAGATGACGGCGAGCCCTGCCAATTCGAAAAGTAGGGTGGGGCGCGTTGCTTGCTTAGTAGTCCGAATAAGGGTGTACTGTCATTCCCGCGGAAGCGGGAATCCAGTGTCGTTAACTCTATTTTGAGCATGGTGATCTGATCAAGCTATAAGTTGGACGCCTCGATCTTGATCTAACAAAACGTGAGAATTTCCATGACTTTTCTCCGCCGTACCATTCCATCGATAGCGCAATTGCTCACCAAAATGTTGGTGCTTGCACTGCTTGTGCCAATCATATCGATCACCCAGGATCATGCGCATGCAGAGCCGGCAAAGTCGAAAGCTATCACTCAATCGAGCATGAAGTCTCATTCGACGAAACAGGCTGACCCGCAAGAACAACAACTCCACACAGGCTGGCAATTCCGCATCGCGCCGGAGTTCGTTCAAGGCCATACAGATTTACAGAATTGGCGCACAGCGCAAGTCCCGGGCCATATTCACACCGATCTCTTGCAGCATCGACTGATCCAAGATCCTTATGTCGGCATGGCGGAAGCTGATTTGCAATGGATAGGCAAAGTCGATTGGGAATACCAACTGCGTTTTGATTTGGACGCAGCGCGCCAAAAGCATGCGAAGAAACTCCTACAATTTGATGGTCTCGACACCTTTGCAGAAATTACGCTTAACGGTGAGAAGCTGATGCAAACCGAAAACGCTTTTCGCAGCTATCAAGTCGATGTCAGTCATAAGCTCAAGGAGCAAGACAATTTGCTTCAAATACGTCTTGCATCACCGATCAATAAAATGCTGCCGCAGGTGCAGGCGATGCCATTGAAATTGGCCGGTAATTATCCGTCACCCTACGGCGATGAAACGAAAGACGCCATGACCGCCAACTTTGTGCGCAAGCCCGGTTATCACTACGGTTGGGATTGGGGTCCGCGTTACGTGACGGCCGGTATTTGGCGGCGAGTGAAGTTGATCACTTATGATGTCGCGCGTATCGAACATCTGACGCTAAAACAAACGCGGCTCGATGCGAAAGTGGCAGAGATCAATGCCGAAGTTGGTATCGATTTTATTCAAGATAAGGTCGCAATCGAAGGCAAAGCCTTGTCACTTGAGATGCACGTATTCGATCCGGCAGGGAAATCCATCTCTAAGCAAGTGCAGACTTTACAGCCTACTGATTTGCGTCCCCATTCGAGCGTAAACACTAAGCACCCGCTGATTCAGATGGTACCCATCTCTATTCAAGCGCCGCAACGCTGGTATCCGCATGGCTATGGCCAGCAAGCGCTATACACGGTGAAAACTATCCTTAAGCAGGGCTCTGTAATGGTCGCTGAAAAATCGCAAAGCCTGGGTTTGCGTACGGTGGAACTCGATCGTCGTTTTGATGAGCCGCTGAAGAACGATGCTGGTCAGGCGCAAACTCAGGCGGCGAAGCCAGGGCAAGCTTTTACCTTTGTCATTAACGGTATTCCTATTTTTGCGAAGGGCGCGAATCTGATACCTTTCGATATGTTCCCGAATCGCATCAGCGTTGAACAACAAAGAAAAATCCTCCAATCCGCACGTGACGCCAACATGAATATGCTGCGTATTTGGGGTGGCGGCTATTACGAAAACGATGATTTCTATCGCATGGCCGATGAGATGGGCATCATGATTTGGCAGGACTTCATGTTTGGTGGTGGCGTGGTGCCGGGATACGACGACGCCTTCCGTCAAAACGTGATGGAAGAAGCGCGCCAACAAGTGCAGCGTCTCAATCAACATCCAAGTATCGTGCTTTGGTGCGGTAACAACGAAGAAGAAACGGCGTGGAAAGATTGGGGCATAGGAAAAGAAATGCAGAAAGCGAATCCAGAATTCGCAAGCAAAGTCTGGCAAGGCTATCAGCAATTGTTTGGCAAAGATCTGCGTCAAGTTGTACAAGAACATGGCCTTGGTGTTCCGTATTGGTCGAGTTCACCGAGTAATGATTTAGACGACAAAGCCAATGACAGTGAGCGTGGCGATAAACATTATTGGGAAGTGTGGGGTGGGTCTAAACCGGTCGAAGAATATCTTCGCGAGACGCCGCGTTTTATGTCGGAGTTCGGTTTGCAAGCTTGGCCGCAGCGCAGTACGGTCGATGCATTCGCCACGCGCGAGCAACAAGCGATTGATCATCCCGTGATTCGGCAACATCAAAAGTTTATGGCCGGAGAGGGCAATGCGCGGCTCTTGCACTATATCCGCGCCAATTACCGTGAACCGCGCGATTTCGACGACTTCATCTACTTGAGCCAAGTGATGCAAGCCGAAGGCATCACGCTCGCCATCAAACATCATCGCGCCAGTATGCCGGGCACCATGGGTTCGATGTATTGGCAACTCAACGACGTCTGGCCCGGCGCCACGTGGTCAAGTATCGATTATTTCGGCAACTGGAAAGCCTTGCATTACCAAGCACGTAAGGCGTTTGCGCCTCTGATCGTGGTAGCCGAGAATGTGGATGGGCGCATAACATTGACCGTGGTTTCCGAGGGCATGAAAGAAGTCTCTGGTAAGGTGCGTCTACGTAGCATGGATTTCACCGGTAAGGTGTTTCGTGAGGAGATTATTCCGTTCAAAAGTGAGTCAAATGGCGCACAGCAGATTGCAAAATTGAATAATGAGGATTTCCTACAGGACAGAGATCCAAAGGCGCACCTTGTGCAAATCGAATTACTACAAGGCGGAAAGCTGATCTCTGAGGATCAGATTTTTTTAGTCGCAGCGAAGGATCTGAAATTATCGAAGCCTCAGCTCCGTCACTGCTGGTACAAACAAGCAGACGGTTGGGTATTAGAGCTGGAAGCGAACACTCTAGTGAGAGCACTCTCAATGAGTTTTGTCGGTTTGGAAGTGAAGCTTTCCGATAATTATTTCAATCTCTTACCGCATCAAAAACGACGGATTTTTGTCAGCACCAAGGTAGGTGATTTGTCAAAGTTACAGAGTGCGATCAAGATGAAGTTCTATAACGAGGAATAGGCTAGACACAAGATACTTTCGAACGTGTAGCAAATTTGAAATGCATCGTGGCATGATGTCGTCTCGTATTTGCCAAACTTAGACGTTGAGCGCGTTTGCTGCTGGTCAAGCTGAGGATAAGCTAGTAGCATCGTCGCCATTGCATCTCAATGGACGACGGTATGACAAAGGCGAGCAAGCTGCGCGAAGAGGCGTGTGATTCTAAAGATCGGCTGAAAAACAATCTGGGGCTCGTCGAGCTCGATCTTGCAGTAGCTCTTCACGCTGATTTTTACACTGATTCAAGTTGGCTCGCCGTGGAACAAGAACAAGTCTTCGCCAAAACTTGGCAACTTGCCGCCCATGTTGGAGATTTGAGAAACGCAGGTGATCATGTGGTGTGCACCGTCGCAGGCAAGCCCATCTTGATTGTGCGTCAGCATGATGGCTCCTTACGCGCTTTCTACAATGTCTGCAAACATCGGGCGGGGCCGATTGCGACGTGTAAGGGCAGTGCAGCCAAGACTTTGCAGTGTGCTTATCATGGATGGACCTATATGCTTGATGGTCAATTGCGTAGTGCCACAGAAATGCAAGGTGCACAGGAATTTGAACCTAGTTCGATACGCTTAAGCGCAGTGCAAGTGCGCGAATGGAATGGTCTGGTGTTCGTCGCCTTGAGTGAGGACACACCCGATTTTGATACCGTGTATGGCGGTATCGTTGAACGCATCTTGCCGCACGACCTCTCGCAAATGCGGTTCGCTAAACGCGATAGTTACGAATTGGCCTGTAACTGGAAAGTTTATGTCGATAACTTTCTTGAAGGCTATCACCTTCCTTATGTGCATCCGGGTTTGTCCAAGGTGCTCGATTATCGTGTCTACGATACCGATCTATTTCCTTGGTACTCCTTGCAGCATTCGCCCTTGCGTAACAATGAAGGCATCTATGGCGATGGACATGCTTACTACTATTTCGTCTATCCCAACATCATGTTGAACATCACGCCGGGGCGTTTGCAAACTAATCGCATCATCCCGCTCGGTCATCAACGCTGTCTTGTTGAGTTCGATTATTACTACACCGATGATCCTGAAGTCCAAGCGCGCGCTGCTAGCGAGCAGGCTTTTAGTGATGAAATTCAAGCCGAAGACATCGCCATATGTGAACACGTGCAACGTGGCCTGGAATCGGGCGTGTATGAAGCGGGGCGCTTGAATCCCAAACGTGAGAGCGGCGTCTGGCATTTTCATAATTTGCTGCGCCAAGCTTATGCGCGATAAGTCGCTTCGATTCTATCCATCCCCACACTTCAAAAACTGAAACGGAAACCCCATGTCCGACCAAACTAAACCGCTCGGCTTTTGGATGTGCACGGCGCTGATTATCGGCAATATCATCGGCATGGGCATCTTCATGTTGCCAGCTTCCTTGGCACCGTATGGCTGGAATGCTTTTTTAGGTTGGGCGGTGACGCTGTTAGGTTGCGTGATGATCGCCTTAGTGTTCGCCAATTTGGCACGTGCTTTTCCGCAAGATGATGGTCCCTATGCGTATTTCCGACGCGCTTTTGTTCCTAACGAAGGCGAGGACTCGACGACTGCTCGACCTCAGGGTTTTGGCGAATTGATGAGCTTTTTTGCTTTGTGGTGTTATTGGGTGTCGATTTGGATCACCAATGCCACCGTGGCCATTGGCGTCGTTGGTTACCTCAGCAGTTTTCTTCCAACCTTGAATCAAGCAAGCTGGTTCGCACCGGCCGCCTCTCTGGGCTTGATTTGGTTTTTTGTCGCGATCAATATTTTCGGTGCACGTACTTCCGGCCATGTACAAATGGTCACGGTCATCATCAAACTGATGCCTATGGTTGGTGTATTGCTGTTGGGTGTTTACGTTTTAATGTTAGAGCCCGCGTTATTTCAGCAATATGTGCCGCCCCAAGCGCCTAGCTTGGCGGGCACGACGGCCGCGGCGACGATCGCCATGTTTGCTATGTTGGGTGTCGAGAGTGCGACCATTCCTGCTGGCAAAGTGAACGACCCACAACGGACGATTCCGCGAGCAACCATGGTCGGCACCATGTTAGCGGCTTTCATCTACATCGGTGTTTCGGCGATTCCCTTGTTGTTATTGCCGTCGAACGAATTGGCGCAGTCGAGCGCACCCTTTGTCGATTTATTCCAACGCTATCTGCCTGGTCAACTGTCGCAATGGATCGCTTTGTTTGTGATCGTCAGTGGACTTGGGGCTTTGAACGGATGGACTTTGTTAGTTGGCGAAATGACGGCGTCGATGGCATCGCATGGCGTCTTTCCTGCGGCCTTAGCGAAAACCAATCGTCACGGTGCGCCAGCGATCGCCTTAATCCTTACCGCTGCCTTGGCCAGTGTGATGATCCTGATGAATTACAGCCGCAGCCTAGCGCAAGGCTTCACTTTCTTGAGTGTGATGGTCACAGCCGCCAATATGCCGCTCTACGCCTTCGGCACCGCGGCCTTATTTGTGTTCTGGAAGCGAGGGCAACTGCAAAGCGCGAAGCCTGGCCTCCTGGTCGGCGCAGCGGTCATCGCCATGTTGTATATCGTTTGGGTCAGCGTGGGTATCGGCAGCGAGTCTTTGCTGTGGGTGAGTGTGTTGGGGTTAGCCGGCTTGCCTGTGTGCTGGGGGACGCGTTGGTGGCGAAGCTCGCAGGTCTGATTTCTCTATATATGTCGAAGTGTCGCTCCTGCGCAGGCAGGAGCCCAGTGGCTTTCAGACGAAAGGCCAAGATTAAGTCATGCAGGCTATTTCTTATTGTTTGATGATTTTCGCGACCAAGCTTAATCCCTTTTCTTTCACTTCCAGTAAACGATCAATATTCGGATGCTTACCAGGAAAGGCCACAGCATCAGCCGTGTGTTCCGCATACAAGATTAACCCCTTTTCTGCCGCGGCAACATTAATCGCGCCAAATTCAGCGATCAAGGCGTGGTAGACGCGCGCGCTGCCAGCCGATCCCGGTTTGTTTTCGATACGGGCGACAGGCGTGTTGGTATCTTCAGCAGAAAATAATTCGATCGCAGCAATGTGATCGATGCTTGGTAGACTGGCTAAGACTTCGCTAAATTGCATGGGATTCCTCATGGATTGAAATTGGGCGATGGAAAGATTGGTGTAACGTGCATTCTGATTTATCTTTCCGAAGCCGGTATTTTACTGCTCACCTTAAAGTATTGCCTAACAGTACTCAGTGAGCTTTCAAGAAATTTCAAATGATCTGTCAACTGCTTTGAAATTGCTCGCGTTGTGGAAGTGCGTAGCAAAGCACTACGAGTAACAAACAAGATACCTGATTGCTTTACCCGAATAGTCTTAAATTAATCATTGAAATTTTAGAGGATAGATCATGAAACTCATCAACAAATTAATGTTGTCCGCAGCTGTTGCAACGATCGCCATGGGTTCTGCAATGGCACAAACACCAGCAGCAAAAGTAGAAACAGCAGCGGCGAGCGCAGCTTCTAAAGCAGCAGTCGCCAAACCTGCAGAGAAAGCTGCAAGCGCAGCGGCTAGTGCAGCAAGCGCGACAGCTAAACCAGCAGCGGCTGCCGCAGCTAGCTCAGCAAGTGCGGCAAGTGCAGCAGTGGTTTCACCACGTGATCATGCAACTGGTCAAGCATCTGGCAAACGCCAACATGCACCAAAAGTAGAAGCCTCCGCATCCGCAGCTTCTGCAGCATCTGCACCAGTGAAGAAGTAATTGATGCGATCACTTAAGAGCTAGCGCAAACTGGCTCTTAGTGAAGACCTCAGTGAAAACCTCACTGAAAACACTATGTAGGAAAGAGAACGACACTAGTACCGGCTAGTGTCGTTTTTTTATGGGCGTAAGATTTGCCATAACTTAAGCTTTTCCGAGTACGGCAAAGTGTAAGCCGGACTACTAGAAGGCAAAGCGTAAATTTGAAAAGCGTCGGCACGCGCACCGAGTATCTGGAGTCCGATTTTGTGTGCAGTACCACCGTTGAAAGCAATCGCTTTCAAATGAGGCAGGGTATCGAGTAAGCCAAGCAAATCATTGTCATCACGCTCGGTGATTTTGCTGTCGAGACTCCCTTCGCGCTTGGCTTGCGCCACCACGTCCCATAAGCCGATGTGATGCTTGAGCAAGGTTTTTAGGCGTTGCTGGTAGTTTATCTCAAGCAAATTCACGTTAAGAACATCACCGAGTAAATGCCAGAAGCGGTTCTGCGGATGGGCGTAGTATTGCTGTTGGGCGAGTGATGCGTCGCCGGGCAGACTGCCTAGAATTAAGAGGCGCGTGTCACTATCGACCACTGGAGGAAAGCATTGTTTTGTGTCCATGTATCGCTGCGACGATCTATTTTTGCGATCCTGCCTTATTCGCCAAAATTGCCAGTATTTCTTGGCGAATCACGCGCAGTAATGCATACCAACAAACAGGGACCGCCAACAAACTCAAAGCCAGCGTGATCAGAAACAAGAGATTGCTTGAAATGCCGAAGTCGGCGCTAAGTTGCTGAGCGAATAAAACATAGATGATCAGAGGGAGCTCTAACAGTAACAAAAGTAGAATAACGATCCAATTACGATTATCCTTAAACGGGATATTCTTGACCGCCGTAGCAGTAACTGCATTCGCTGCGCCCGCGTCAAGTTCGCTCATTTCCGGAATGGCGCGGCAAACCACAGAGCGATGGAAACTGAGAATGAGAGACATGCGTGCATTCCTTATGTTGAGTCAAACCGACTTAGCCTCGGTGATGCACGCCATTTTAAGGTGATTTGTAGTTAGTGCAAGCGGTAGTTCTCTCACTGTTCTACCATGAGCGTTCACGACCCCACCTTGGTTAACAAATTTACTGAACTCGCCCCGACAAACCCTGAGGCAAATTCTTAGACTGCGTCCCCCAACCACGTTCATCAAAGCGATCATTGATTTGGAATTCCAAAGTACCGCCTTGCTGCAAGCTTTCCCAATCCAAATACACTTTGTCTTGCGCTTTGCCATTGAAGCGCGCGGCGTGGATGAAATTGTTGGCATTCGCGCGAAGCCCTAGGCTGTTGATGGTCAAGGTTTTGCCATTGCCAAGGTCGATCTCTGCATTCATAAATTTCGGTGTGTGCAGTAAGAACTGGCCAGTGCCGGGAGTGGAAGGATATAGACCAAGGGCGCTGAACAAATACCATGCTGACATAGTGCCGAGGTCGTCATTGCCGGTGACGCCGTTAGGCGCATTGCTGAACAAGATGTCGGCAGCGCGTGCGACGATGGCAGTCTTCCATGGTTGGCCGATGTGCGTGTAGATCCACGGTGCGTGCAAATCGGGTTCGTTATTCGGGTTGTAGCGATACTGGTTGTAGTAGCTGTAAGGGCCAACCACCCATTCTTTCTTCACAGCTTGTTTCGGATCTTTTTGCAGAGCATCGAGTGCAAAGAAGGCGTCGAGGCGTTTGCCGGCCATCTCGCGACCACCCATTGCCGACACCAAGCCAGGCACATCTTGTTGCACTAACCATTGATATTGCCAAGCCGTGCCTTCATGGAAACCATGCTCTGAGCGTGGGCTGTAGCTGCCATCGAGTTCGGTGTACCAATCGCCGCCATCAAGTCTGGCACGTGGAAAACCTTTGAAGCCGAGCTCTTGATCGACCACGCTGTTATCCCACACTTGACGCCAATTGGCACCGCGTTTTCTGAGGATGGCGGCATCCTCTTTCTTGCCGAGTGCTTGCGCCATCATCGCTAGAGCGGCGTCGCCTTGTGCGTATTCCAAAGTCGCAGAGCCACCTTGATGCGGATCGACGTCCATGCCCTTGGCAGGGAAGGCGCGGTCATATTGCACGAAGCCCAATTGTAAATAGCTTGGATTGCCAGCGCGACCTTGGGCGCGGATTTTGAAGTCGGGCACACCAAAGGCATTTTGGCGCAGCGCTGCGTAAGCCTGTTGTTCTTTGCCTTTCAACGCGCCGTAGCGCCACAGATCGACCAAGAAAGGTGTCACTGGATCACCGGTCATCACATTGGTTTCATAACTGGCATAGCCCCAACGTGGCAACCAACCGCTTTGTTCATGAATTTTTAAGACCGAATTTGCGATGTCTTTAGCACGTTCAGGGCGCAATAAGGCCAACATTTGATTTTGCGCGCGATAGGTATCCCATAACGAAAAGAACTCATAGTAGGTTTCGCCAGTGCGACGATCGGTCGTATGGATTTGGTTGTCCCAGCCACGATAGCGGCCGTCGACATCATTGCCGGTCAGTGGTTGCAACAACGTGTGATACAAAGCAGTGTAAAACACGGTACGTTCGTCTTGGCTGCCACCTACGATGCGTATGCTATTGAGTTCTTTAGCCCACATCGCTTGCGCTTTCTCACGCATGGCATCGAAGCTCATCAGGGTTTCGCCGATTTTGCCTTCCGCGCTCAGATTACGACGCGCACCTTGAATGTCGACGTGCGAAATGGCGGTGACCGCAGTCACGCTTTTATCTTGGCTGAGATCGAAAGTCAACCATGCACCGTGCGGACGTACTTCACCTTGTTGACTCAGACTACGCACACCTTCTTTGCCGCCAACTTCATTCCACACGCCATGCGTTTTGAAAGGGCGATTGAATTCCATGCGATACCAGGTCGTGTACTTGGTGCCGCCGCAAAAACTGAGCGTCACGATTTTGGCTTCGATCGTACGATCATCGATCACTTGCAAACTGCTGCCTGCGACAGAGTGTCGCTCGTTGGCTTGGCCCACATTGACGAGGATATGCCCGGTTTTTTGATCGGCAGCGAAGGTATAACGTTCACCTGAAACGCGCGTCAGTGCGGTGTTTTCTGCAGTGATGCCGCCATAGCTGGTCAGTTTCATTTTGAAGTAACCGGCGTCGCCAATCTCACCCTCATGGGTGTAGTTGGCTGCATATTTTTTGTGATCAAAGGTATTGGGTTTGCTCGTATCAAAATCACCGCCGGGACCTACGCTACCGGTGACTGGCAATACCGAAAGTTGGCCGCCTTGTTCCCAACATCCTGCGCCGGATAAGAAGAAGTGGCCAAAGCCGCGAATCTTAGGATCGGTATAGCGCCAGCCGGAGTAATGTTCACCAATCGGACTCACTTGTATCATGCCAAACGGTGCCGAGGCACCGGGGAAAGTGTTGCCGTCGTCTTGCGTGCCGATGAAAGTATTGACCGGTGTTTTGGCCCGCAGTTCAGCAGTTGTTTGCGCGCTGGCGATTGGCAAAGTGCAGACGATAACAAGCAGGCTGCTTAGGCTGATGGTTGATTTGCAGATGGTGAGAGGAGAAGGGAATCGCATAGCTGATCCTTGGCGAGATAATGATCGTGTGTGGATATTCTACTTGTTCGACAGCGCTTAGAAATACAAAGGCACTGGGCCCCTGCTCGCGCAGGGGCGACGGTGCATTAGTGTTCGAGCCGGTAAGGATGTGCTTCAGTATTAAAAGTCACCTTGTTGAAATCAAGTGCAGATTTCGTTGCAAATAAGAGATAGAAGTACTTGAAAGTTTCGGCGAAGACGAAGCTCTCCATCGAATCAGACTTCAATTCTGTGCGTACATCTTTCAAGGCAGCGTAACCATGCTCGACGCGGCAGCGTTTGACGAAGTCATTGAAGAATTCTTTGCCCATCACGCGATATTTCGCATCACCGGTCGCTTGATGTAGGTAGTAAGCGGATTCAATGATCTCTGGACGCAAAGGATAAGCTGCGGAGACGACTTTCATATTCACATAATCAATCGCTTCCGGTTCGATGCCATGCAAGCGCCACATTTTTTGCCCAGAATCTTGCAATCGCTTGGCTCGCTCCACATCGCCACCGAGGACCAAAAGCGCTGGCATGAAAGCGTCCAATGCGCCGTACACGCTAGCCGTACGCTTGCCGGTATTCATGTCCACATAGCCATACCAGAATTCACCGCGTACTTCTTCGGCTAGATGACGGTTAATCGCTTTGATACTAGTGTCCCACATGGCTTTGCAATCTTGGTCGCCGAATAGGCGATAGCATTTATAGAGGTACTCGTAGTAAGAGTCGATGCCACCGGCGATGTGCGCCGTGTTATCGGTCCATTCACCGGTTTCAACATTGATACCTGAACCAACCAAACCGAGTTTAGAGCGACGTTCATAGGTGGCGACCAAGGCTTTCTTGGCTTTGTCGTAGTAGACCGGGTTGCCCGTCAATTTGCTGAGCATGCCGAATTCGAGCAAGAGCGTGCCAGTTTCTGCTGGGTTGCTGACATTGCCATCGACCTTGCCGGTTTTGAGATTGACGTGGGTGTACGGCATACCGGTTGGCGAGTTGAAAACTGGTAGTAAGCGGTCGCCCAAATCTTTCGCTAGTTTGAGAAGACGTTCGTCTTTCGTCATTTGATAGCTTGAGATCAATCCACCTAACAAACGAATCGTGATTTCAAAGTTTTGCACGCTCAGGTCTTGATCGAAATTGAGTTTACTGACGATCAGTTCTTGGGCTTCCTTAGCTTCTTTATCCAAACCCATAATCAGCAAAGTATCGAGCGCATCGACCGGTGTCATCAATAATGAAGAACCATACCAATCGTGGCTATTTTGGCTCAATGGTTTGAGCGCATCATGGCCCCAGGCATATTGTTTGTAGGCTTGCCAAGCGTGTTTTGTTTCTGCTTTGACGCGCTCCGCCATGAGAGCAGCCTCAGCTTCGGTCATGCTGACAGCAACACTAGCAGCCTTATTCTTCGCGGCTTTGCTGGCGTTCTTTTGGGGCGCGGGATCGTTCTGAATTGGACCAGAGAATGCGCTTGCTTGATTACTGTAGCAGAGTGCCAGAGCGGCGCACACGGCGGTGAGTGTTTTGAACATGTGTCTTCCTCGTTTTGGAATGAATTGATGCTATGAATGCTTGTTTGTTGTGTTGGTATTTGAATCTGATCTTTAGCCTAGCGCATGAAACAAAGGCTCGATGACAGCGAGGCTAGGCGCTTGCGCTCCGGCGGCGAGACAGGCAGCGGCGCCGCTTGCGACCGAGAAATGCAAATGCTGTTGCCAGGTTCGTTCAGGATGCTTATGTAGGCTATACAAAAGGCCAGCGATACTCGCATCGCCAGCGCCGACGGTATCGACCACGCTTATCTTAGGCGGCGCCACTTGCCATTGATTTTGGGCGACATGCAGCGATGCACCAGCACTGCCGCGTGTGTACAAAATGATTGCATTGCGATTGAAGTCGCGTAGGCGCTCGAAACTGGCTGATAAATCGCTGCTGCGGAATAGACCGAGCAAATCATCATCAGAGACTTTGATCACATCCGCTAAGTCGCACATGGTGCGCAAGGTGGCGTCGTAACGCTGATCCATCAACTTACGAAAATTCGGGTCATAGGAAATCTTGACGCCACGGGCTTTGAGGTCCTGCGCCAAGGCAATCAGCTTCTCTGCCAATCCTTGACGAGCGAGACTGATGCCACCGAAATGCGCCCATCGCAAATTTTGTTGCCAGCCTTCTGGTAAGCGTTCTGGTGCGAAGTGCAGATCGGCCGCGTCATCACCTACAAAGAAATAATCGGGCGGCGAAGTTTCGGCGACGATCGCAAGTAGCGGTGATTTGTCGACGCGTTGCAGTAGGCGCAAATCAAGTTCGGCCTGCTCACTTGCTGCATGCAAAGCATTACCAAAAATATCGCAACTAATCGCGCCGGCAAAACCGGTAGAGAGACCTAAGCGCGCCAAGCTGCGCGCCACGTTCCAAGTCGAACCGCCGACCAAACTCTGCCACTGATCAGGGCCAGTGCGTATCATGTCGGTGAGGGCTTCTCCGGGACAAACGAATTCGGGGAAGGGTTTAGCTGTGGGAGCAAGTTCAGGCATGGTGAGGTGCGCCTCCCGAACTAAAGGCTCCCAATACGTTCAGTACTTCATAGCAAGCGCCCATAGTGTGGTAATCGGTTTTACCAGCAGGACTTTTCTCATCACTGATCTTGCTATTGTCTTGACGTAGGATGCGATACCAAGCGCCATGTTGGTGATCGACCATATGTTGCCAACTGTATTGCCAGATCCTGTCATACCATTGCCAGTAGCTTTCTTTGCCCGTGCGTTTGGCCAGACAAGCAGCGGCAGCGAAGGATTCTGCTTGTACCCAAAAATATTTATCGCCATCGCATACGCTGTGATCGGGGGCGAAGCCATAGCAGATGCCGCCATGTTGCGTGTCCCATGATGTCTCCATCGCCGTCGCGAACAATTTTTCTGCGGTCGGCAACAACCATGCAGCGTCTCCTTGTAAATGCTCCGCGTAACCATCAAGCAGCATCAAGAGCTTAGACCATTCAGTGAAGTGGCCTGGTTGAAAACCCCAAGGGCGGAATAAGTTTGCTTTATCGTCGAGGTTATAGTTCCAATCGATTTGCCATTGGCTATCGTAGTGTTCCCAGATTTTGCCATCAGCTTGCGCGGCTTGGCGCAAGGTAATTGAGCGTGCAATTTTTTCGGCGCGATGTAAGAGTGTCGTGTCACCAGTTGCTTGGTAAGCGGCGATCATGGCTTCGCAAGAATGCATATTGGCATTTTGGCCGCGATAAGGATCGAGCACGCTCCAGTCTTCATTGGCTTGATCGGCATACAAACCATATTCAGCTTGCCAGAATTTTTCTTCCATCAATTGGATGGTCTCGTACAGATAGTTTTTCGCTTCACTAACACCTGCCATCAAAGCATGTGCGTAGGCCAAAACCACGAAGGCGAGGCCGTAGCAATGGTTGTTAGCATCGGTGACTTGACGCTGTCCATTCTCCCAACGCAGTTGCCAAGCGTAGGCGCCTGTACTCGGATTACGGTGTACCTGGCGCAGAAAATCAACACCGTGCCGCACTTGTTGCAAGTATTCGGCTCGCTTGAAGTGGCGATAGGCCATCGCGTAGTTGAATACAAAACGTGTGCTACTGACGAGATGACGACTCGCAGAGTCATACACCGTGCCATCATCCTTGAAGTAGTGGTAGAAACCGCCGCTAGCGTCGATACACCGCGGGTGATAGAAAGCCATGGTGTGGGCGATGTGTGCGTTGAGCATTTCAGCAGAGCGGAAATTGGGCTGGGATGTCGGTATAGAGTTCATCATGAATCACAAGAAAAGTGGATGAGAGTAATGTACACAAGCCCCTTTTTAGCGACAACAGAAGCGAGTTTTTCCGTTGCAGTTTATTCGGTTTACTAAACAAAAAAGCCACAGTGCGAAAACACTGTGGCTTGAGAGTAAGGCTAAGCCTCGGAGTTGTTCAGTCTTGCTTAGTGTGAGAGGTCAACTTTCTTGTTCAGTTCTATACCTTGGCTGAGCAAGATTGCTTTGACGCGCCAAGCATAGAATGCAAGATAAGCAAAGCAAATCACGCCGATGAGGTAGCTTTGCTGGATACCGATTTTATCGGCCAAAGCACCTTGCGCCCAGCTGACGAAGCCACCACCCATAATCATCATGATCAAATAGTTGGAGCCTTGGCCCGTGTGTTTGCCAAGACCATTGATGGCTAACGCGAAGATACATGGCCACAAGGTGCTGCAGAACAAACCGATCGAAGTGAATGCATAGACACTGGTCATGCCTGTCGTACTCATACCGATCAACAAGCCCAGGATTCCGAGCATAGAGAAGATCAAGAGCATCGATGCTGGATTACCTTTGCTGGCGATATCAGCGGCGATTAAGACCAAGATGATCGCCGCATAGACGAAGAAAGGGCTGAGGTCATGTTGTGCAATCGCATTGACCGCGAGGAAGACGCTGAAGGCCAAATAAGGCGCAAGGAACTTAGCAATCTTAGCCATGTTCATATCGAAGCCAAAGGCTTCGACTGCACCAGTCCAACGACCCATCATCAAACTCGCCCAATACAAGGAAATATACGGTGCGATGTCTTTGGTCATGAGGCCAAGTTTGCTTTCCATGTAGGCGGGCAAATTACTTGCTGTCGACACTTCAACACCGACATACAGGAAGATCGCGATCATTCCCATTACCAACTGCGGATATTGCAAGGCAGAAGTACGTGAACCCTGTGCCGCATCATGTGCGACTTCCGCCACTTGTGGGCGATCAGGAATCGCTGAGAATTTTAAGAATACGGCAACGATCAAGAACGCTGCACCCAGTACCAAGTAAGGAATCTTGACGCTGTCAATGCTGATCGCAGTATTGGTCGCGGAAGGCGCACCGAAGATGGCGAAGCTGACGATCAAAGGACCGATGGTGGTGCCGAAATTATTGACGCCACCGGCAAGCGTTAAACGTTGTGAACCAGTACTTGGCGTGCCGAGTGCGATCGCGAGTGGATTCGCGGCGGTCTGTTGCAAGGAGAAGCCCAAGCCAACCGTGAACAGGCCGGCCAACATCAAATCAAATGAACCCGTATTCGCAGCCGGATAGAATAACAGCGTGCCTAGAGCAGATATGCCTAAGCCGAGTGCCAAGCCATTTTTATAGCCGATACGGTTGATCAAGTCTTCCTTAATCACCGCCGATACGATCAAATACAAAATCGAACCCACGGTGTAAGCGACATAGAAAGCCAAAGACACCAACTGACTTTGCGTTTGCGTGAGATTGAATGCTTGTTTGAAGACGGGAATCAGAATGTCGTTACTAGCGGCGACGAATCCCCAAAAGAAGAAAACGGTGACTAGAGGCGTGAATTGCGCCCACTGTGTTTGTGCTTGTTTAGTAGTCATATTGTGATTCTATGGTTTGACCTGCGAAAAACTCAAAACCAGCTTTGCGCAAATCCGCTGTTGATGGGAACAAGCCTTATGCTCGCATCATGCAAGTTAAGGCATACCTTCAAGCTGCATCACGGTCTCCACGTGCTTGCATGGCGCATGGTATACCGAGAACTTTGGTTTTGTATATGAGAAAACCGACAAGTTGCGCTTGTTTATCACGCCTGCTAAACGCAGGCTTCGGAAGACAAGAGGGATGCTAACGATTCCTAAATCGAATGCGACGCAGGCATTGAAAAGTGCGCGAGTTCTGCAAT
>CAYWNE010000054.1:0-22804 GCA_964459555.1 uncultured Burkholderiaceae bacterium
GACCTTCGGGTTATGAGCCCGACGAGCTGCCAGACTGCTCCACCCCGCGTCTGAGGAACAGAACTATACCGCACTTTGCTGCTTTGCGCAAATCCTTTCTGCGTTTTTCGAATTTAGGAGGTGGCAAACCAGCTCGTTGCGGTAGATTACCACTTCAATAAATGGCGGCTAGAACATCAAACCACATGCTGCAACAATTCACATTGGTGCAGGATGTGTAAGGACTGAACCGCGGAATTCCTTGCTTGATGCACTCTAAGAGCATGGTCAATGTTAAACTGAGGTCTAGAAATGAGAACATGTCGACTCCTCGCCAGTAGTCGAGTCGACCTGATCAAAAGCAAAATCGCTGATTCGCCTACAATCCCAATCTGAAGAAAGTCGTTCGCATGAAATTCTGTTCTGAGTGCGCTGCACCAGTGAGCCTTAAAATTCCCGCTGACGATACGCGCGAGCGTTTCGTTTGCACCGCTTGCGGCACGATTCATTATCAGAACCCGAAAATGGTGGTGGGCTCGATTCCAGTGTGGGATATCGACGGCGAACTAAAAATACTTCTCTGCAAGCGCGCCATCGAACCACGCTTAGGTTTCTGGACGCTCCCGGCAGGCTTCATGGAAAACAATGAAACCAGCAGTCAAGCGGCGCAACGCGAAACCATAGAAGAAGCTGGTGCCAATGTCGAACTGCATGAGTTATTCTCGATCTTAAATGTCCCGCATGTGCACCAAGTACATTTGTTCTATCGTGCGACCTTGCTCGACACAAATTTCGCGGCTGGCACTGAAAGCCTCGAAGTCAAACTGTTTTCGGAACACGAAATTCCTTGGGACGATATTGCCTTCCCGACCATCACGAGCACACTGCGCTTTTTCTTCGATGATCACAAGGCGCGCCAAAATGGCGGACGTTTCGAATTGCACGCCCATGACTTCATCAAACAAAATCACAGCGCATGAGCCTTTCGGCAAAGCGCCATCACTTGATTTTTTCACCCCATGATTCCTTGGTTAGAAGCCGATACTCCGTTTCCTGATGTCAGCCAAGCGCTGACCGAAGCACAAGGTGCACCAGGCTTGTTGGCCGCCGGCGCCGATTTGAGCCCGCCCCGCTTGTTGTCAGCTTACCGTCAAGGTATCTTCCCATGGTATTCGCAGGGGCAGCCCATTTTGTGGTGGTCTACCGATCCACGCATGGTCTTAATGACCGAGGAATTCAAAGTACCTGACAGCCTGCAACGTAATTACCGCAAAGCGCTCAAAGACCCGCGCTGGCAGTTTCGCTTCAACACGGCGTTTGAAGAGGTCATGCGCGGCTGCGCTGCGCCACGCAAAGACCAAGCCGGCACTTGGATCACCGAAGACATCATCGACGCCTATTGCCGTTTGCACCGCTTAGGCCACGCCCATTGCGTCGAAACTTGGCTCGATGGGCAACTGGTCGGTGGCGCTTATGGTGTCTGCCTTGGCAAGATGTTTTACGGAGAATCGATGTTCGCCCGCGTTAGCGATGCTTCCAAAATGGCATTTCTGCATCTGGTACAACACTTGCGCCAACAAGGAGTGAAAATGATAGACTGCCAGCAAGAAACGGCGCATTTGGCGCGCTTTGGTGCACGCCCAATTCCGCGTGAAGTGTTTGTAACGGCCATGCTCGAAGCACAGCAAGCGGGCCATGTTGAGTTTCCTCAGGCTGAAGGGGGTACTATTTCCGCATCACCACTTGCAATATGAACACGCTACCGAACTTTGATCATCTCTGCCTATAATTGACATTGCTGAAGCTAGACGAACTACTATGCAATCACGTACGCACCATAAAGAAGATATGTCACTTGCGCCCGAAACGCAGCAAGACAGCTTGATGCGCGCTGATGCTAGCGATACCGAAGATGCACAAGCGCATGCGCTTTTCCACTCGCAGCAAGAAATAGATAGCGAGCTAGCAAACAGTGCACTCGAAGATTTCCCCTCGGGTCCACACCCGCAAGCATTTGGCGATGCTGAGCTCGCAGTATTCGAGGATCTGGCCAGCAGTATGAAATCAGAAACCGAATCGCCCGCTACACCCAAAGTGAACAAGGATTCGCGAGAAAAACCAAACACCCAGAGACGCACCATACAAATTCAATTCTACGCGACTGCGCCCTATGCCTGCAGTTATTTACCGGATCAACAGGCGCGCTCACAAGTGGCAACACCGGCGCACGTTATCGGCAGTGAAGTCTATGCGGCACTGGTGAACCAAGGCTTTCGTCGCAGCGGCGTATTTGTGTATCGTCCGTATTGCGATGCCTGCGATGCCTGCGTGCCGGTGCGCACCAAGGTCGCCGAGTTTCGCGCGAATCGCAGTCAACGTCGAGCATGGAAGCGTCATCAAAATCTCCGCACCGAAATTCGTGAACTGAGCTTCGAAGAAGAACACTTCGCTTTGTACCAGCGCTACCAGCAGCAGCGCCACGCTGGTGGCGGCATGGATCAAGATGATCGCGAGCAGTACACGCAATTCCTGCTGCAAAGCAAAGTCGATACGCGCTTGGTTGAATTTCGTGATGAAGACAGCGTATTGCGCATGGTCAGCATCATCGATGTACTCGAAGATGGACTCTCTTCGGTCTATACCTTTTACGATCCCGATGTTGCAGGTAGTGCCTTTGGCACCTACAACGTGCTGTGGCAACTTACGCAAGCGGCAGAACTCAATATGCCTTATCTCTATCTCGGCTACTGGATACAGGAAAGCCGCAAGATGTCCTATAAAACTAATTTCCAACCCTTGCAAGGCCTCTATCACGGCACTTGGCGAGACTTCTAATTTAAAACTACAAATATCACGACTATGTCTGACCAATTGCTTTACTCTCTGGCGCGCCCTTTCCTCTTCTTCATGGACGCCGAAAGCGCCCATGATTTCACACTACCGAGCTTGAAGCGCGCGCACAATATGGGGCTGACAAAACTGATCAGCAAACCAGCCGCTGATCGGCGCCGAGTGATGGGCATCGATTTCCCTAACCCTGTCGGTTTGGCCGCAGGCCTCGACAAAGATGGGCGCTATATCGACGGCCTGGCCTCACTCGGTTTCGGTTTCATCGAAATTGGCACTGTCACGCCACGCGCGCAACCGGGTAACCCAAAGCCGCGCATGTACCGCCTGCCGCAAGCGAACGCCATCATCAATCGCATGGGCTTTAACAACGGCGGCGTCGATGCCTTCGTCGCCAATGTCCAAGCTTCGCAGTTTTATCAAGACAAACAAGGTGTGCTCGGCCTCAACATCGGTAAAAATGCGGACACACCAATCGAGAAAGCTGCCGACGACTATTTGCATTGCTTAGAAAAAGTCTACCCTTACGCGAGCTATGTCACCGTCAACATCTCTTCACCCAACACCAAAAATTTGCGTCAACTGCAAGGCGCTAGTGAGCTCGACGATTTGTTATCACAGCTCAAAGGTGCGCAACAACGACTAGCCGATCAACATAAGCGCTACGTGCCACTGACACTTAAAATCGCGCCAGACATCGACAGCGAGCAAATCAAAACCATTGCCGAATCCTTGACGCGCCACAAAATTGACGGCGTGATTGCGACCAATACAACCATTACACGCGACGCCGTCAAAGGCTTGCAACATGGCGAAGAAGCTGGTGGTTTATCGGGTGAACCGGTGTTCGAATTATCGAACAAAGTGGTCCGCGCTTTAAAATCCGAACTCGGCGATGCGCTGCCGATTATCGGTGTCGGCGGCATTTTCTCAGGCAAAGACGCGGTCACAAAAATGGAGGCTGGCGCATCTTTGGTGCAGGTGTATTCGGGCTTGATTTATCGTGGCCCAGCCTTGGTCAAGGACTGCGCGGAAGCGATTCGGAATCACAAGTAAATCGAACTTGGTCCACAAGATTAGACTTCTAGGTCAACACGCATAGGATTTGACGTACGAATGAAACACAAAAAACTCGGCAGCAGCGATTTAATGGTGTCCGAGGTCTGCCTCGGCACCATGACTTTCGGTGAACAAAATACGGAAGCAGAAGCCCATCAACAACTCGACTACGCAGTGGCACATGGCGTGAATTTTATCGACACCGCCGAAATGTATCCGGTGATGCCGCGCGCTGAAACTGTCAACCGCACCGAGCAATACATCGGCACTTGGATTAAACAGTCCGGCAAGCGAGATCAAGTGATCATCGCCACCAAGGTCGCAGGTCCATCGCGTGGCATGCCGTGGATACGCAATGGTGACAATGATCTCGATGAAAAGAATATTCGTCTCGCGGTCGAAGGCAGCCTACGACGCCTGCAAACCGATTACATCGATCTCTATCAACTACACTGGCCTAGTCGCAATGCGCCGATTTTTGGACAAAAGGAATTCAACCCAGAACTGGAACGCGAGTCAGTTGCGATCGAAGCCACTTTAGATGTGCTCGACGCTTTGATTAAAGAAGGCAAAGTTCGTCATGTTGGCGTCTCCAACGAAACGCCGTGGGGCGTGAGTGAATTCATCAAACACGCTGAGCGCAAGAAACAAGCGCGCATTGTCTCGATTCAAAATCCTTACCACTTAATGAATCGTAGTTATGAGCAAGGCTTGACCGAAACTTGCTTCCGCGAAGAAGTGAGTCTATTGGCGTATAGTCCCCTAGCATTTGGTCGTTTGACGGGCAAATATGTCGACGATGCTCAAGCAAAGGGACGACTCACCCTATTCCCAGCCACTTGGAGCCCACGCTATATGCGGCAAGAAGTGATCGCTACCAGCGGCCGCTACACCAAACTAGCGCGCGATTACGGCTACACACCGACGCAATTGGCACTGGCATGGTGTTACTCGCGATGGTTCGTCACCAGCACCATTATCGGCGCTACAAATCTGCAGCAATTGGAAGAAAACATTCGAGCCACGGATGTGAAATTAACGGAAGAAGTGATCGCGGCGATTAACGCGATTCATGCGGTGGCCAGCAATCCTGCGCAATAATGCCATTGGTCGCTGGGCTTAGCAGCCCAGCCTACGATTGACTCCAGCTAGGTTTTAACTTCTGCAGTCGACTCAACCACCACAACCTATTTTCTATTTAGTCTTCAAAAACTCTTGATAAGCCGCTTTCGTCTCAGGAAAAACCATTGCATCCATATGTCCTGAATCGACGCTGACAAAGCGCTTATTGCTTGGAGATAGAGCATCAAACAAAACTCGTGCCGTGACTTCTGGTGTTGTCGTATCTCGCTTCCCAGCGATGACCAAGATTGGAAACTTCGCGTTCTGCAGGCTACGGCGATTATCAACTTCAAGCACATCACCAACCACGTTGTAAGAGACGAATGGCTTCGCGAACCAAGGAGTTAAGTTCTGAGCATAAGTTTTCGCATCAGTGCCCGTCCCTTCCAAGACTAAGCCATCGACCTCACGTTGACCTGCTAAACGCGCTGCGACGAAACTGCCAAATGAGTGTCCATGCACAATCAAGCGACCTTTTACTTGTCCACGCACATAATCAAATAGAGCCAAAGTATCCGATTCGATCTCTTTCAAACCATGCTCTTTGGTCGTGGCGTCACTGCGTCCAAAGTTACGATAATCGAAAACAAACACGTTCGCGTTCAGATCTGAAAAGGGCTTCAGAAAGTATGCGCCGTCTGCATCAAGACGAATACCGCTACCAAGAAAATACAAGACTGTTACATCAGCATTTTCCTTATTGAAATAAACCCCACGGCTGACAGAACCATCGGCCTGAACGAACTCCACATTGCGTATCTGATAATCAGGTGCGCTGGTTTTCAACAGCGCCAATTTATTGGTATCACGTGGCACAAACTGCTTGGAACTCACTGTCACCGTCATACAACCGGTTGACATCAACGCGCTTAACAATACAACTGGAATCAACTTCTTCACTAAAAACTCCCTGACTTATGTTCAAAATTTCTACTACTTTTGCGCCCGAACTGGTACAGGTACATTGCACAATTCAATATGATTGGCCGCGAACTTGTACCACTCCCCGCCTCGATTACGCTGCGCCTCAACCAAGGCTTGGAAGCTGGCTGTATCAGTACGGAAAACTTCTAGCTTGGTGCGCTCGGCTTCCGGCACGTCTGCCGCAATGCGAACTGATTTGATCGGGGTACGCTCCTCAGCTTTCTCGTAAAATCCCAGAGCGCCTGTCCCACGAGGCAGCGTACTCAAAAGTTCCATGCCCTGCATCACTTTGCCAACTACCGTGATATTGCGATCTAAATTTCGTGGCGCGTGACCAGTGACGGCGTACAAGGAACTACCATTACCGCTATCGGTTTCATTACCACGGGCGACGCCGATCGCTCCGTAGCAATGGGTCAGCCAAGTGGTTTGGGTCTTGGGATCACGTCCTGCTGCAAAACCATTAGCATGCCCGACTTGCGGCGCATAACCGTCGACATCCGGGAGGCGCGTGAATGGCGCATTCTTCGCATATTTCACGATGAATTCGCCATCGACTTTTTTGGCCGCTGTTTTGAATTCGCGCTTCTCATCAGCGTCGCCCCACTGCGCAACATAGTTGTCCTGTGAACGTATCATCGCCAAACCATCGAAGTAGCCTTCGCGCACCAGCTTCTTTATATTCTCAACGTTCTTCGGCGCGAAGTCTGGCGCCAACTCAATCACAACCCGGCCTTTATCCATCTCGAGGTAAAGCGTGTTTTGTGGATCAAGTGGACGCCAATCACTCGCTTTGGAATTCTTCAATACGTCTTGCATGCTGGGTTTGTTGACGCTTTGTTTTGCTGGCATCGCTCCGGTTTTCTTGTCATCCGCATGGGCCACATTGATACCAACTAGTGCAATTCCGAACGCAATCGAAAAAGCATTAACAATATTTCTTTGCGCGAAAGTTTTCATCGATGACTCCTTGAATAATCTGAGTTTATTTGTCGCTGGCAAATCACTTCTTACCGCTGCCAATGGCTTTAAAATTCTCTGGATAGAGCACAACTTGGATGTAGTTTGACGTATCCAAATAAGCTTGTGCTGCAGCTTGCACTTCCTGCGCAGTGAGTTTCTTAACGCGTTCTTCAAAGCTCAGTAATTCGCGTGGATCATCGCCAAGCTGATTCGCATTGCGTAATGAGTTCATCCAAAACTGATTAGTCTTCATCGATTCACGATAGTTCTTGAGCCAGTTTTCTTTGACCTTGTTCAACTCCTCTTGACTCGGCGGCGCCGCTTTCATGCCAGCGATTAATTCGAAACTACTCGCGATCAACTTATCGACATTCTCAGGGCCGCATGGCAAGGTCAAAATCACCGCATATCCCTGATACGGTTGACGACGTAGAGTACGACTAATGTTCGGGCTATAAACCGCACCAAGCTCTTCTCGCATCTTGGCCGTCATCCGTAATTGCATGATTTCGCCCATTGCGGAGAATTGCATACGCTGTTTCGGCGTCATCGCCGTTTCACCGTGGAACTGCAGGCTCACCAAGCTTTGCGCTTCTTTGCCGGCAAACACGTCCTGCATGATCACGCCTTTATTCGGGCGAACACCATGGTCAATCACTTCTAGTTTCAAGTCCGGCGTCGGCAAACTGGCCAAGTAGGTTTCCACCAAGGGCTTCAACTTCTCTGGTTCGAAACTTCCCACAATGAAGAAGGTATATCCCGCAGCACTGGAAAAACGTTGGCGGTAAATCGCCATCATGCGATCAAGGTCAAGCTTAGCGATTTGCTCGGGCTTTACCATGCTCGGCGCCCGTGGATGCGGTGGAAAGGTCGCCTTCAAAAACTGTTCTTGGAAGATAGCACTCGGTGAAGCCATTTGATTTTTTAAAGCTTCTGTTTGACGATTGACGAAAGACTTAAACAGCTCTTCATCACGTCGTGGTTGGGTCAAGACCAGATGCAAAATCTGCAGCATGGCTTCAACATCATTGTTATTGGAATTGCCCGATACACCCTCGTTATTTTCAGAAAAAGATGTGCTCACATTCGCGATTTTGCCAGCGAGGACTTTCGTGATTTCAGTCGGACTTAAGTCCTTTATGCCCATGGCACCAACGACCGAAGTCGCATAGCGTGCTTGCAAAAAATCTTCGTCGGAGAAAATCGCCGTGCCGCCTGCACGTGTTGCACTCAAGAGAATTTGATCGCTCTTAAAATCAGTTTTTTTCAACACCACTTTAACGCCGTTGCTCAGTGTCCAGGTGGTGGTTCCCAAAACTGCGTCGGTCGTGCTGCTCACTACTTTTCCTGCCTTGGGCAGCACGGGAAATAGATCTGCAGACAAAGCCTTTTCTTCGCGTTGTGTGACTTCAAGCGCTTCTGCTTGTTTGACCATGGCTTTTAAACTCGCCGCGTCGGGCAAGGGATGATCTGGTTTATCACTGCCTTGATAAATCACGAGCTCGGGTACATCGGTGGTCAAGATGCGCTTCGCATAGCGATTGACTTCATCGAGCGTAATGCCATTAAGGATTTCTTTGTGAAATACATATTCAGCCTCAATTCCCGGAATTGCTTCGCCTTGTAAGAAATTGCGAATAAATTCCGCCGCCAAAGTTGCCGATTGGGTTTTATCACGCTCGTTATAGGAATTTTCTAAGTTTCGCAAGGAGTTGGCTTTAGCACGCTGTAATTCCGCTGCTGTAAAGCCGAATTGTGCGGCCCTCTTATTTTCGCTGACGAGTGCATCAATCGCTGCTTTCACCCCTGCTTTACCAATGGTCGCTCCTGCACTGACCTCTTGATAATCGCCGACCAGTCCGCCGATCCCACTGCTCGCACCGAGAAATGGGGGATTTGCGCTCTGCGATAATTCACGCAAACGCTCGGCCAACATCACGTTGATGAAGTGATCAATACGGCGTTGGCGATAGCTGCCGAACTTACCATCATTGCGTTGCAATAATCGAGACTGTGAAATACTCACCGATGCTAAATTCGCTTCTTTATCGACCGCAACCAGCGCATCATCTAAATTCTGTAAAGGTAAGCTCTCGACGGGACGCGGACGTTTCTTGGCAGGACTCTTCAGACCTGCAAAATGTTTTTCTACCAGCGCTTGTGCCTTTTTGGGGTCGATATCTCCAACAATCACGACCGCCATCAAATCAGGTCGATACCAATCCGCATAGAAACGCTTCAGTGCTTCATGTTTAAAATTCTTGATGGTCTCTTCTTTTCCGATCGGCAAACGGTCTGCATATTTGGAGCCATGCAGGATCTTCGGCAAAGTCTGTTGGCGCAAGCGTTCGCCAGCCCCTTTGCCAAGGCGCGCTTCTTCCAATACCACGCCACGTTCTTTTTCGATTTCCTCCGCATCGAAGCGCAAACCCGACGCCCAATCGGCCAAGACCATCATGCCCTTTTCAAAGTTATCCGGCTTATCGGTCGGAATCGGCAGGATATACACGGTTTCGTCAAAGCCAGTATAAGCATTGAGGTCGGCGCCGAATTTCACACCGATCGATTCCAAAAATGAGACCAACTCATTTTTCTTAAAGTGTCGGCTACCATTAAATGCCATGTGCTCCGTAAAATGCGCCAAGCCTTGCTGATCTTCATCTTCCAAGACCGAACCCGCATTTACCACCAAACGCATCTCAACTTTCTGTTCTGGCTTTGTGTTCTTTTGAATGTAATAAGTCAAGCCATTCGCCAACTTGCCTTTAATCAGCTTGGGCGAATAAGGAATCGCGACATGCGCCGCATAATTGCTCGTGGCTGACTTAGCGACTGGTGCTTGAGGGGAAGTTTGCGTATCGACTGCGTACGGGATGCTGGCCAAACAGGTGCTTGAGTAAAGGCAAGCGAATGCAGCGGATAAGAGTCGGAGTTTCATAGAGTTAGAATGCATATTATTTTCGTAGAAGCCATGTGGCGAACGACAAATTACAGTACTTTTGCAAGAAAGACAAACTGCTAAGACGCAAAAAACTCCGAAAGCTCGCAAAAAAAGCGGTGCTGATTTCTCAAACACCGCCATTTTTATCTCACAAAATTGGAATTGCTCAAAACTTCAGTCGCTGAGAGGTTTTGCGACTGTGCCCGTCGATGATTCCTTTGCCATTTCCTCGTTCACATCAGTTGCCTTGGTAATAGCAGGAGCAGAAGCATCCATTACTTGCTGCGCTGTTGATGGATCATTCGTGCCGGCCTCATCCGTATTGTGCTGCTTGGGTGCTTTGCTTTTCCAAACGCCGCCGGCACTAAACGCATTCCAAGCCCACTTCACCCAAGGAATGATAGAAGACGCCAACCACAAAGCCCACAATAGCATCAAACCACGATACAGCATCATTGGCATACTCAGAATCCAAACCGACTGCACTGGACCATCAATACGATCTTGATACCAATTCAACTGATTACCGAAAGAGTCGTTACCGCTCACTTGCATATCAGGATGGCCGAGCAAACCACCACGGATGATTTCCAATACAACCACAAAGAACAGCACGCTATGAATGATCAAAGCTACTTGCCGTAGATTCAACTGCCACCGTTTCGCTGTTTCAACATTGATCCGCGCACGATAGGCGAAAGCATAGAACCACGTGACGATCGCCAAAATCATCAACCAGCTCAGCTGCGTCATACCCAAAGCGAACAAGATCCATTGCCAACGACTCACTGGTATCCAGCTCACACGTCCCAGCGCAATCGCCAGCAACAGCAGCAAAATCAATTTACTCCAAAACAAAATGGCTGGCCCCATTCCCTCACCGCCGACCGCTAACAGCCAGCGATCGCTTGGTAGGTTCACCTCGACCTTACTATTCACACTGGGTAGCCCGAGCTTGACACTGTCATTGCGATAAATAATTCCGATACCACGTTCCACGCGCCAACGAATATCGACTTCTTGTCGCCCCGGTTTGATCGGCAGACTCAGCTTTTGCCCGACTGCGCGGATCGGAAATTCGATCCCATTGATCGTCACTTTCTGTAGCACCGCTCCCTGAGGTAAATCGAGGCTATGTTCCAAGCCGCGGCTACTGCGTAGCACCATGAACAATCGATAGTCGCTCGCACGTGCGCCTGGCGTCGCTGTGAGATACGATTGATCAATCGTCAAAGTCTGGCCAGCCACCGCTTGCGGCCGTTCGACTTTAATTTCTAGACTTTCGCCCGCCCACGGCAGAAAACTTTGCACGCCATTTGAGGTTCCCATCATGGGTGGGATCCCTTTAAATTCAAGATGCCAGATATTGTTCGACAATACGCTCCATTTTTCTAAGCAATGCGCGACCTTGCTTTCGGCACACTGATCGCTTGCTTTCAAACTCAATTGTGGCACCTGCTTAAGGCTTGAGTTCCATGTAAGACGATCACTTTGCGGTCCCATGTTTAACAGCACTTGTCCATCTTTCACGTTGATACCGGCAGTGTTCACCGCTTCACCCTCGAGCAAAGCAATCTGCGCCAAGACTGGTGCACCTTTCGGCGATAGTCGTTCGACCACGGTTTCGAGTGACCACTCTTTCATGAAATACAGCGTGCGATGCACTCTCAACAAGGCGGGGAATTCGGCCTCCGCATTTTTCTTGGCATCTTTACCGAGTTTGACTTGACGAGACAGTTGGATCGTATCTTCAGCACCGGTTTCTTCAGAGATGCCAGCGATATCCCAACCGGGCGCCTCAACATCCACACGGCGTGGCTTACGTGGCAATGGTAGTTGCAAGGTATCGCTTTGCAACAGTTCGCCGACCAGTTCAAGACGATGACGCCCTGCTGGAACCAAAAAGCCCAACATCCCATCGCCATCGCGATCAACATAAGCAGTCTTGCCATCAAGGCGCGCTTGATTTGGTAGCCAGCTTTTCTTCCCACCCGGCAAAGGAAGCGACGTATCAATTGCAGCGTCGACATCGAGATTTAGCCGCACCGTGGTACCCGAAACTTGAACTGTTAAGCGAGAAATCTCAGCGCATTCTGGTAAGCATTCCGCTTTACGTGTGAGTTTCTCACGCAATTGATGCAGCTGTTCTTCACTCGGTGTTTGGGCGCGAAGATCAGGTGCGATCGTCATTTGAACAAAGAGACCGAGCAACAAGACTGATAAGCCAGACGTCAAAGTCTTTTTCGAAGGAGCTGCCCATGTTTGGAAATGTTTCTTCAACTGCAGCCACAAGGATGCTGCATCATCTGCCCCTGGCACATCGCCACCACCTTGATCTTTATTCGATCGATCGCTGGCAAAGATCGCTTGAGCGACGCATAGTAGCACCAATGCCAATAGGACGAGACGTAGCACCACCAATACTTTCAAAATCCACGGTGACAACAACCACAAATGGATTTCTTGCTCTTGGGTGACGGGTCCATCAAAACGCAATTCATGGCTACGCCATTGCCAACTCGGTAGGCCAGGTCCAGTCTGAACTTTTGCATCAGGATCGATACCGGCATTCTTGCTTAAGCTTGAAATATAACCTCCTTCTTTGTCCTCCTCATGCAATGCACTCTTTTTCCCGCGGGCTAACACTTGAACCTCGGGAGGTGGGCTATACGCCGGCGCGGGGGCATTCGACACGATAACTTCTTTATAGGCTAGCTCCATCGGTGGCGCTGGTGGCGCATCTGCTGGCGCTGCTGGTGCTATTGGAGGCTCACCCGGTCCCATCTCCGCATTCGCTTGTACCCTAGGCGCGACCCGATGATCGGTGACAAAAGCGGTACGACGATGCTCAAGAAAACCATCATTTTCGAGGACGGGATAGATTGCCGAACGCACTTGTAACGTCGCGAATCCAAGACTAAGCACCAACAAGGCCAAGACACTCGCGCGCTGCAACCACTGCGCGACAAGTTTCATCTTGCCTTCAGGTAGGACACGATACACAGCAATCAGCGCAAAGCAAACAATCCACAAACTGCGCGGCGCATCGAGTTCTTGATACGATAAGACTAGGCAGAGCAATGCGATCACGCCCCATTTCTTGCCCCATAGGTGTGCCGCCACCAAAGCCGTGATGAGGACCAGGAAAAAGTCGAGCAAATTCCACGATGAGAGCCATGCCCCCTGCGCTTGATCGACACCGGACGCATGCAATAAACGCCATCCCGGCGGTAAATGCAAATTCATCGACAAACTATCGAGATCATGTTTCCACAGGGTCGCGTTAATGCTGCCCGAACTGAATGGCAGGCGGCTATCAGCGCTCATACTCAGGCTTCCACCTTGCACTTCAACACCTGCCAGTTTGTCACTACCACTACTGATTTGCTGATCTTGCCCGTTGACTTCGATGCGTCCGGGTAAGGCGCTAGGCACGAGGTTTAGACGTGCTGGTCGACTCATGTTGCCGCCAATATTGTCGCTGACAGTCATGTCTTTACCATCGAAGCTCAACCACATTTTTCTTTGCAGCTGCAAGCGATCCGGGTTTGGCTCACTATCACCGCGTCGTATCTGTTTCAAGGAAAACTGCGAGCTCACAGGGCGCATTAAGTAAGCTGGTAGGGAGCGCCATTCATTCGGCAAGGTCGTCTGTTGTACATCGATCGCCGCTGGCCCTTCGACACTGGCCATGCGCACTGACGGGTTGGCTTCGTACACCCACACTTCTTCATCCGTCAGTAGTCCGCTCCCAGCAGGCAGGCTCAAACTTTTCAAATCAGTTGGCAAGCGCGAGACGAAACTAATGTCCCAATTGCCTGGTCGCGCCTGTACCAAGAGATTACCTTCCTGATTCAAACTCGCGGTGAGATTGGAATTCAAAGCCTGAGGAATCAAGCCCGGTAACAAGGCACGGCCGAGATTGACTTCGCGGGCTTTCCCCGACACTTCTAAATGGAAGCGAGTCTCAAGCACAACCGGAATGCCATCTTTTATCTTCCGAAATACTTTCAATGTGGTTTGATCGACACTGCTTATTTCTTGCTTCTTTTGCAGCCAAACCCGATTGTCATCGTCGCGTACCGGATGGGCTATCACATTCCCATTCAACTCAAGGTGTAGGAGTCCTGAATTGACGGCTAGCCCCAAAGACTCAGGGATTTGCGTCCAAATAAAACGTCCCGTCACTTTAAAGCTCCCTGCTTGGAGACGAATCGAAGGTACGCCATCACGACTAATCACCGGCAAGGCTTTTCCATCGACCAGTGCATCCTGCGGCCAATGTCGCTCATCTCCAGGCAAACTGATCCAAGTATCGGCATAGACCTGCCAGGTTTGCGTGAAGTCCGCCCCCTTCGAATTGACGCGAAGATCGAGCACACCAGGCCATTGACAAGAGCGGGTATCGCCATTGTCAAAATAATGCGGGCAGCGCAAATCGACTTGTTGGTCGAGCACCCAAGGCACCCAGGACTTCAATGGGTCAGGAATGGAACTGCGAGGAAATTCTTGGGCGACAGAAAAGCTTTGCATCAAACAAAGCGGAATCGCGACGAGTAAGTGTTTGAACATGGCTTTCCTTTACGTTTGGCTTTGTTAGGAAATGATTGGTGAAGGTGACGGTGTAATAAAAAAGTGGCAAGGCAAAAATCACCACCAACAACAAGTAAAGAATATGCTAGTTACTAGCAATTTACAAGTAATTTCAATGGAAGTATAAGGTTTAATAAATATTGACTCGAAATTAAGCAAATAGGCGTATATTGCAAAAATGACTGGTAAATTTGCGGCTTGTTGGATCTAAGCCAAATTTTTACATGTAATTTCTTGACGGCAACAAGCCCCTCGTGAATACTCACGCGGTGCCTCAGAGAAATAGTGAAGTCGGATGGAACAACTTATCAATACAATAAAAGGCACCGAGCTCGATCCCACGCAACTCAATAAGGTGTTGCTGCAGCTTTGTAAGCAACTCGAGCGTGCCTGGAAAGTGGAAGATATTCTCAACGCCTACTCACCGGTGGCGCGTGAAGTCTTGGGCTATCCGCAAGTGTGGTTAGCAGTGTTCGGCGAAAAAGAAGGCATGGTGACCATCCTCAGTCACCGCAGCGAGGGAGAAGAAACCGCGGTTTCACGTCTGGTACAAAGTATTGATATTCCGATGGCGGGCGATCCCATGATCGACGAAATCATGGAAGGTGATCACGTTGTGGTGGTCGAAGACGCACGTACTGATCCGCGTACCAACAAAGACATTGTCGCCCTCCTGCAAAACCGCACCATCATCAATGTGCCGCTAGTATTGGCCGGACATAGCATAGGCTCAATTGGCCTCGGTACCTATGGTGACGTAGAAGGCGTGCGACCACCCAAACCATGGCAACTCGATTTTATGCAGGCGATGGCGGCGCATATCGCGGTTGCCCTCGACCGTGCACGTTTTATGGCTGCACGCAAACGCGCCGAAGATGATCTGAAAACGGCGGTCGACTTTGCCAATAGCCTCATTAATGCGATGCAGGATGGTTTTTCGGTGCTCGACAAAGAAGGTCGTCAGCTTGATGTTAATCCGGCTTTTTGTGCGATGACAGGCTTTAGCAAAGAAGATTTGATCGGCTTGCAAGCGCCCTTCCCTTACTGGCCACAAGAAGAGTATGACGGCATTTACGAAGCTTTCCGCCAGACACTGCAAGGTCACTTCCGTTCGTTTGAGTTAGTGTTCCAAAAGAAGAATGGCGAACGCTTTCCGGTCGTTGTTAATCCCTCTGCGATTCGCAATACTGACGGCGAAATCATCAACTATATCGCGACGGTCAAAGATATTTCTGAACGCAAAGCGGCAGAAAACATCATCAAATTTCAAGCCACGCACGATGAACTCACGGGGCTCGGCAATCGCCGCGCTTTCGAACAAATCTTGCAGCAATTGTTTGAACAAACGCGCAACCAACATCATCAACACGTTCTGTGCTACCTCGATCTCGATGAGTTCAAGGTGATCAACGATACCTGTGGTCATGCTGCAGGTGACGAGCTGTTACGCCAAGTTGCGCAGCGGTTCAATGCCAGCTTACGCGCGGACGATCATCTCTGTCGCATCGGTGGTGATGAGTTCGGTATGATTTTGCATAACCAGAGCATCGAACAAGCGATGCACATTGCTGAACGTTTGCAACAGAGTTTGTCGTCCTTCCGCTTTCAATGGTTAGATCGATCTTTCGCCGTTGGCGTTAGTATTGGTATGGTGGTGTTAAATCAGCATAGCGAAAGTGTTGGCGTACTTTTGCAATCGGCCGACAGTGCCTGCTATGTGGCTAAAGACGCAGGTCGTGGCCGCATTCATGTGTTCGCCAATGATGATCCTGCACTCGCCCAACGTTATGGTGTGATGGAATGGGTTAGCCGCATCGAAAATGCCTTGGCCCAAGATTTGTTCGAACTTTATGCGCAATCTATCGTTGACATTCACGAACAGCACGATCAAGGCTTGCACTGCGAATTCTTGCTGCGGATGCGCGACGGTCAAGGCGGCATTATTCCTCCGGGCAGTTTTATGCCGGCAGTCGAGCGCTATCACTTATCAGCGCGTGTCGATCGTTGGGTGGTCAAACATGCTTTGGCTTGGATGGCAAAACATGTTGACCATATCGGCATGTGCTCCATCAATTTGTCAGGGCAGAGCCTCAGTGACCCACCCTTCCTGCAATTCGTACAAGACGAGATTATCCAATCGGGCGTACCTCATGAAAAAATCAGTTTCGAAATTACCGAAACCGCTGCGATCGGCAATATCGATATCGCGCATCAATTCATGAATAAGCTCAGCACCTTTGGCTGCAAATTCTCGCTCGACGATTTCGGTAGTGGCTTATCTTCGTTTGCATACTTACGTACTTTGCGTGTCGACATCCTCAAAATCGATGGTCAATTTGTCCGTGATATCGAGACCAATCCTATCAATCTAGCGATGGTCAAATCGATTCACGAAATTGCTAGTCTGATGGGCAAACGTACCGTTGCCGAGTTTGTTGAGAACCGCGAGATCCTCTCTCTACTGAAGGGCATAGGCGTGACCTACGCCCAAGGCTACGGACTTGGCAAACCCATGCCGGTTGATCTGCTACTGAGGTCGAAAGAAGCTTCAAACTAAAGTTTTACGAAGTTGATCAAGCAGCCCTCCATCGAAGTCGACAATACAGTAAAGTCTGTTGGCCAAAACGCTGCACTAACAAACCCGCGAAAATCAAAAACATCGCCATCCATTTATGCAGTGGCAAAGTCTCGGCAAAAATCAAGACTGAAGCCAACAAGCCAAATACCGGGACAAGCAAAGACATGGGTGCAACTTGTGACACCGGGTATTTTTTGATCATCCGATTCCACATCGAATATCCAAATAAGCTGGTCGGCACCACCTGAAAGAACAAAGAGAACGCGAGTTTGCCGTCAAACACTGCCAGTAGCTGTGGGATCGCTTGCGCACCGCTATGCAAACTCATCATGCCGAACAAAGGTAAAGGTGCGATCAAACTGGCCCAAATAAAAAAGGCAAACGGCTCGTCGGATTGCGCCGCCTTCGCAATCACATTTGAGACCGACCACGCCAAAGCCCCGGCCAACATCAAAACCATGCCAAAGATCGTACTTCTCGATTCGGCGAAATAGAAAATCAGAAAAACGCCTGAAAACGACAAAAGACTACCCAACATCAAAGGCGCATTCACGGTTTCACGGTACAACAAGACACCGAGCAATATACTCATAAACACCGAGGTTTGCGTCAGCATGGAAGCCATACCCGCCGACACACCCATCTGCAAAGCTGCATAAATAAAGCCCCATTGCAAAGCGCCGAACACCAAACCGTAGGCGATGATGTACTTCCACTCTACTTGCGGTCGCTTCACAAAAAATACTGCTGGAATTGCACAGAGCGTAAAGCGCAAAGCCGCCAACAGATAAGGATCGATTTGATCGAGACCGAGTTTGATCAAAGAGAAATTCACACCCCAAATCGCTGCCACCAACACCAATAAGAAAAAATCACGATTTTTCATTAAGACCTACTCCAGCTTGATTCATCGAAGGCTGGATTGTGATCCCAAAATCTGCGCACAAAAAACGACATTTACGCAGTCTCAGTATGTGAAAAATGCATAGTGCGGTTTAGTTTGTTAGAGTACGATCTTGTCGGCTACCTATGTCGCTGTGTACGAGTGCACCAGTCCACCATTGCACTGCTCGCACCGCATACACCGTCTGCCCTCTTTGCAACCATCTATGCGCAAACGTCTACCACCGCTCTTCACGCTGCAGGCTTTCGAAACCGCGGCTCGTCACGGCAATTTTAGCCTCGCGGCGACGGAACTCAATCTGACGCAAAGCGCCGTTAGTCGCCAAGTTAAACAATTAGAGGAATGGTATGGACACACGCTGTTCGATCGTCACGGACCACGCATTGATATTAATCGCGAAGGTCGGGCTTTATTGGAGCGACTCAGTGCGCCATTACTATCCTTGCACGAAGCAATTTATGCCAATCAAAGCAATGCGCCCCAGCATTTGCACATCAACACTTTAGCCTCGATTGCCGATAGTCTTTTGTTACCGAGCTTAGGACAGTTTCAAACCCAGCACCCTGAGATTGAATTGCATTTACAAGCGGACTATCAACTGCACAGCTTGCCACCGCAAACACCAACAGTCGCCCTGCGCTATGTGACACACGCCCAAGCCGATCTGGTCTCACATCGACTGCTCGATGACTACTTGATCGTAGTTGGCACGCCGCAACTCATCAAAACCCTTGGCAAACGTGCCGCTATTTGGCCGACGGAGAAATTGCTGAAACATAGCTATATGGATTGGTCGGCGTGGGCGAGTGACTCTCAATTGCAGCAAGAACTCCCACAGGGACTGCATGCCCAAGGTATGGAGATCAACGATGCACTGCTACTTTTGCGTGCGGCAGAACAAGGCTTGGGTTTATGCTTAACTCGCTTGTCTTTGGCGCGCTTAAGTCTGATTCAAGGGCGTCTCGAACTAGCATCGCCACACATCGTCAACTCACCATTCTCCTACTTCTTGGAATATCGCCAAGATAGCGCCGCCTTGCATGCCATCGTGGCCTTCCGCGACTGGATGCAAGAACAAGCAACCGTGTGGCAGGCCGATCAAATAAACCTGCTCGAGACCTTGCGGCTATCATGACACCAAGCAATCTGTACTGCCCATTCGACCAAGCCAGCGCTGGCACTTCTTGCCGCGCTGTCTTTCAGAAAAGCGCCACTTTGTACAAAAGTGCACCGTGCTTAATCACTGTAATGCCGCTACGATCTGAACATCACTACTTCTACAAGAAGACAAACCTCACCCAGCCATGACACCGTCAATAAGCCCCCAAAAAACGATGAGTACACTTACACACAGTCTTGACTACGATAGCGAACAATTTCACGCCATCCTTCAAAAGCTCGAACAGATGCTATTGCAACTGTATGCCGACGCCCCTCAACAAAAAGGCTTTCATGCCTACGAACCGAAGGAAGTCGCTGCATGGTTTGACGAGCCTTTGCCGCAACAGGCCAGCGATCCATTTGCCCTGCTCGACCTCGTCAAAGCAAAAGTACTCGACACCGCGACTGGCAATCTCGGCCCCAATATGTATGCCTATGTGATGGCGGGTGGCAATCAAATCTCAACCATCGCCGATTTCTTAACCTCGACCATCAATCAAAATGCAACCAAATGGCACCTTGGCCACGCCATGACCGAGATCGAAAAACGCGTGGTGAAATGGACTGCGGAGATGCTAGGCTACACGCCGGACGCTGGTGGTGTGATGGTCAGTGGCGGTTCAGCGGCCACGCTGACTGGTCTCACGGTCGCTCGCAATGTGTTTTTCCGCGAGCATAAGATCAATCAGCAAGGTCTCTTCGGTCGCAAGCCTTTTACCTTGTACTGCAGCACGGAGACCCACAATAGCACAGACAAAAGCGTCGCACTGCTTGGCATCGGCACTGACAATTTGCGGCGCATTCCAGCCACAGCGGATTTCAAAATGGATATCCTTGCATTGCAAGCGCAAATCGAGAAAGACCTCGCTGATGGCTACACGCCCTTCTGCATCGTCGGCAACGCGGGTACGGTGAATACCGGAGCGATCGATGATCTCACTGCCCTGTCTCAAGTCGCCAAACAGTATGGCATGTGGTTCCATGTCGATGGTGCCTATGGAGGCCTCATCGCTTCGCTTGAAGAATTAAAGCCTTTGTATGCTGGTATAGAATTGGCCGATTCGATCGCACTGGACTTCCACAAATGGCTGTACCAACCATTTGAAATCGGCTGTACTTTGGTACGCAGTTGGGGTGCGCTGCGCGAATCCTACTTTAAGCAGGCAGACTACCTCGACACCAGCCTTGAAGCCAGCAATCAAAGGCTTGAATTTAATGAGCACTATTTCCAATTATCGCGTAACGCCAAAGCCTTCAAGGTCTGGATGTCGCTCAAGGCCTATGGTTTCGCGCAGATTCAGAACATGATGCGCAAGGACTTAGCGCTGACCCGATATTTAGAACAAAAATTAGACGAGTCCGAAGATTTTGAACTACTCACGCAAAGCGATCTCGCGATTGCTTGCTTCCGCTACCGCGGAAATTTAACAGATGAAAATGCCATCACCGAACTCAATCAAGCCCTGATCCCAGCGCTCGAAAACGATGGCCGCGTCTTCATCACAGGAACGCGACTTAAAGGACAGTTTGTACTACGAGCTTGCATCATCAACCATCGCAAAACAGAGGCATCGATTGATTATTTGCTGGAAGTGATTCGTGATGTTGGTTCGCGGATTGTTTCACAGTAGAGCAAGGTCCAGTTTTCAAAACCCCTCAACACTGAGACACAGATGTAGCACAGAGAAAATCTACTTTAATAGCTCTTCTCCTGCCTTTCTCTGTGTCTCTGTGCCTCTGTGTTGAGAGGTTTTTCTTGTATCGACTAGCTGTCTACTGAACGCAATCCAAAGCTATTCAAACCTCATCAGGCACAATTGCCGTGACTTCGATCTCAACCTTTGCTCTATCCTCAATCAAAGCTGTAACCTGCACTGCTGTCATGGTGGGATAGTGTTTACCGATCAGTTCGCGGTAAGCCGCACCAATTTCTTTGTAGGCAGCGATGTATTCTTTTTTGTCGGTGATATACCAAGTCATACGCACAATGTGCTCAGGTTTGGCGCCGGCTTCGGCCAAGACTTCAACGATGTTCTGTAAGGCTTGACGCGTTTGTCCGGCAAAATCATCGGTGTGAAATTGTCCTTGCGCGTCCCAACCTATCATACCGCTGACACACACAGTGCGCCCACGCGCTGCGATGCCGTTTGAATATCCGCGAGGTCTCACCCATCCCTCTGGCTGCAAAAATTCCATCATTATTTTCCCTCTGTCATTCTATTCTTAGTAATTTGGTTCAAGCGAAACAGCATCAAGCTGCTGCTAAGTAGCGCTGCATCTGTTCTCTCAATTTTTCAGGAAAGGCAATCGCCTTACGTTCTTTGACATGCGCCATCACCAAAACGAGCTGTGCGTGCAGACGGAGATCTGCCTCACGATCTTGTTGGTTCTGATGATCTGCGCCGTGCATACAGATTTCGACCGTGACCGAGGCGCGACCAAGCTTCAAGACTTTCAAGCTTGCCGTAAGTCGGTCGCCGAGCATGCTAGTTTTTACAAAATCAGTTTCGATATGCACGGTGGGCAAACCGATGTCTTTCACCACGTGCATTTCATGAAAGCTCATGCCCAAACCCTGTGCGCACCAATCTTCGACCACGCCATTAATCAATTCAAAATAGCGCGGGTAGAACACGATACCGGCCGGATCGCAATGGGCAAAACGGATATCGATAGGCACGCAAAACACATCACTCATGCTTGCGCATCCTTGTAGTCTTTGAGCAGTTCGCGCGCGATGATTAATTGCTGGACTTCAGTTGCACCCTCGTAAATTCGCAAGGCGCGGATCTCGCGATACAGTCGCTCAACCGGCACTTCACTCATCACTCCCATGCCGCCAAACATTTGCACTGCCGCATCGATCACCTGTTGCGCCCCTTCTGTCGCCTGCATTTTCGCCATCGCCGCTTCTTTGGTAACGCGTTGACCTTGATCTCGCTGCCAAGCTGCACGATAGACCAACAAAGCGGCACTATCGATCGTGGTCGCCATTTGCGCCAACTTGGCTTGAGTCAGCTGGAAGTCGGCCAAGGTTTGACCAAACATCTGACGACTGGTCGCCCGCGCCATCGCTTCATCTAAAGCACGGCGAGCAAAGCCCAAAGCTGCCGCTGCGACCGATGTACGGAACACATCCAAAGTCGCCATTGCGACTTTAAAACCCTGTCCCGCTTCACCAATTCTTTGACTCACTGGCACACGACAGGCTGTGAACTTCAAACGCGCCAAAGGATGCGGCGCGATCACATCAATACGTTCAGCGATTTCAAAACCGGGTGTATTGCTATCAACGATCAAAGCCGTAATGCCACGTGCACCGGGCGCCTCACCAGTACGGACAAAGACAACGTAAAAATCGGCGATGCCGCCATTCGAGATCCAAGTTTTCTCACCATCGATCTCGTAATAATCGACGCCATTGTCTTGTACCAAACGTGCAGAACATTGCATGGCAGCGACATCCGAACCGGCTTGCGGTTCCGACAAAGCAAACGCTGCAATCGCTTCACCGCGCGCCACCTTCGTTAAGTAATGCTGTTTCTGCGCGACGCTACCAAACAAACTAATCGCACCACTACCTAATCCTTGCATCGCGAACGCGAAATCGGCGAGTCCTGAATAGCGCGCTAAGGTTTCACGCAATAGGCAGATCGAGCGCGTATCGATCACATCGACCTGAGCACCATATTCGACGCCGCCAATGGCATAGCGCAACCAATCGGCATCGCCT
>CAYWNE010000055.1:0-22791 GCA_964459555.1 uncultured Burkholderiaceae bacterium
ACCAGTGCGCCTAATGTCGCGCAAAAAGGCGGGGGAGTCCATCCCATCACTCAAGGAATTGAGCCATGATCAAGTTAAAGAAATATGAGTCTACCATTGGGCCATTATTCGGATTTAATAGCGTAAACTAAAAATATGAATAAGCCCAAAACAGATGGGCGCATGACTGGCAAGCCAGACAAACAATTTCGACAGTATCGACGAAAAATGAATGATCGACTGCACTAAAGTTATGATTTTAGACGTTAACTCGAGGAAATCTATTTTTGATCCTCTCCAAAATAACACAAAGGGAAATTCCGATGAATTGGCTTGGTTCTATTTTTGGGTTCAAAAAAAATATCGCTTCAGTAAGTGAGGAGGTAGCTCCCACAAAAACTAACATCGTTACCGATAGCGCAAAAGAACTTGAAGACAATCTAAGTCAAGATGACAAAGAAAGCCTCGCTGCATTAAGGATGCTCGCAAAGGAATTTGAAAAAATGCTGGGTAGATTTAATGAAATCGATAATGCTGAAAGGATGAATGACGTCGTTTATGCCGATGTTTCTGAAATAAAAGCAATACTTTCAAAGATTCGCTCAATTGTTACTTTAAAGCCCATTTTCAACTTTGCCGATCTGGACAAATACGAAGAAATGTTCAATCAGTACGAATGGTATGTACAACCACTTTTCGTAAAAGAGAACACGGAAAATACTTTCGTTGCTATAGTTGATACAGAAACAACAGGTCTAGATACGCTAGATGAGCCAATTAGTGTAGGCGTGATTCTCATAGAGGTGAATCATAAAGGCGACCTTATTAGAGAAGTCGACTGTTACTACGGGCTGAGAGAGCCAAAAGTACAAATTGATCCAAAAGCACAAGAAGTGCACGGTTTAACGTTTGAAAGCTTAATAGGTAAAAAATTCGACATGAAGGTACTGCACAAGATAGTCGATTCAGCGGATTTACTGGTTGCGCATAATGCAAAATTTGATCGTCGCATGCTTGCACATGTAATGCCAAGAGTTATCGAAGCAAAATGGGCATGTTCAATGCATTCGCTTAAGGAAGTATGGTCGGATAGGACAAACGGCAAGTGGGCACTGGATGTGATTTGTGAAGCATTTAGCGTAAAACGCCCAACCCCACATAATGCGTTAGATGATTGTCAAGCGTTACTCGCTATTTTGGCTCAAAGAAGTGGGAGTACCGTTAGAAGCAAAACGCTGATGGGTAAACTACTCAGAAACCCATGGGCACCTCCATTTGACGACAGACAGAGATAGATTTTGGTGAAAAGGACACAAATAAGGGGATTCAAATCATCTAACTGGGACTTTACATCTCAAAAGCAAGCTGGACGAGATATTACGGGACATACCGAAAGCCACTTGGGCGGCAAAGTAGATGTAAGGCACCCACTTGGGGGATAAGACTATCGAGCCTTCTGACTGCACACAGCCGTTAATCCCCTCGTGTCATGAGCCTAACCAAAAAAGATACTCGGCCCCATAGGGGCTTCAAAAGTAGAAAGCCGACAGGCTGGACGCTGCTGTTTATCCTCGCAAATAACGCTATCACCCAAAACGCCAAGGAATTGATTCGACACATACTGCAAGCGTTGTGCGCGCCCGAGGCACAAGATGGGACGGGCTATTCAAACCTTGGAAGGTATTGAAAGCGGAAACCTCCCGTCTTCTCACGCACAGAAAAAATTCCCCTCAACGAAAAAAATCAAAGCTGTTAAAAGAATCAGTGCCATAAACCTGCAACAATCAAAAATAGATTTTGTGCACAATGTTCAAGTTACTCACGAAACATGCGTGATCAACAAACCATCACGCAACCGACTCAAGTAAATTTTTTTGTTGGTATCTATGTTGGTATAAATCGAACTCAGAAACCACAAAACCTTTTATAACAAAAGCTTTCAAGCATTATTCAATTCCACCTATCCCCAGAACACAAAGCCCTGTTAGCGATAACAGGGCTTTTTTGTTTTCTTGATGTCGCCTTGGAACTTAGCGAAAAAAAAGCCCTGCCATGCCGACCGGGCTTTTATACAACTAAATTGCGCACGCAAAAAAATTTACGCTGCTTTCGGCAATACGCTTGCCAAAGCGCTAGAATAAGCATTACGTGCTGTTTGCGCGATTGCGAGATCACGTTGCAATTCAGCGATTTTTCTGTCAGTTGCAATCAACATTTCAATTTGGCTCTTAGCTTCTGCAGAGAGTGTATCGAGGTCGTATTGAACGTTGTTGATTTGAATGGATGGCATATCTACTCCTAACTTTCTATGTTGAATATTTGAGTTTGCAAGTTTCTGCAACGACAAGCGCTGACGAGGAACCTCGCTAATTTGAAGATCAAGCATGCGACGATTCATAAGCTTGATTTCCTCGACATAACGTTTCGCACTGTCGTCTAATTTTCGACTCGCATTTTACCCTGTTGTTGTCGCGCCTGCGCGCAATATTCTAGCGCTAGGTCACGCCCTTGATAAAGCGTATGTTGACATTCAAGGAAGCTACGAGAAAGCAACTGCCAACAATTATGCAATCTCTCATTCCCAAGATCGCCAGCGCGCAAAACCCTCTCACTTAGCTCAAAACCACTTCGAATTGCGAGACCGACCATATACTTGTACGTGGACTGCAATTGAATTTGCCCATTCGGCAAAACAAACAGGATAGGGGCATATGGAGCTAAGTGAGGGAAGAAATAATTGGGCAAGGCTTCTACATTCCAATAGCGCTTCGCAATTCGAGCGTAATGTTCAAAATCTGAAATTGCAGAAAACTGAGCGCTTTCGAATGGCAGGATTTCAACTTTGGGTTTAGTGATTGTCACAGTATCGTTCGATACGTCCACATAATACGCCCCAAGCTGAAAGGCATTTTGAAAGAACTCACCACGAAGATCGCCCCAAACTTGCCTAAAAATTCCACCGGCATTTACAAATTTAGAGATCGAACTTCGTCCGATCGCCAATGCCCCTTTGATTGGTAATTTTCCTGCATTTCGAAGTTTAGACTGCATCGCCAATATAATCTCGAGGCACTGCCCCAATGGATAGGGCTTACCATTTTTTAACGGTTTTTCGCGAGACAATTCTCGATCAATTTCTCCTCGTAGGTAGAGGAGGAAGCTCTCTATCTCTCTTAGATGGGGCGTCAGGAATCTCTCACTCAATTTTCTGTCGCGACCCGCTATATGTGGATTAGGCTCATGAGGCAATAAAAAATCGGCGGAAGTTTTCGAGCCAACAAATTCAAGCATTTTTCAACAACTCAACAAAGACGGAATAAAAGGAACACGACTCTCATTCTCAAGAGCACAGAATTCACCCGACATTTTAGTTGAAATTGGGAAAGTTTGATGGATGATTACTTTCTACACAAAGCTTAAAGTGCCTCACCCCAAAGTGGGCGGAATCAGTCAGACCTCTCCCACCCTACGACCTAATCGATGGGACAATCGCCGTGTTTGTAAACACGCTGTGCACCCATGTTCCAACTTGGACTATGAGCAAAGTCCAAGTTCGAACTCGATGCGATATTTAGTGGATACATGACCTGAGGACAACGAGATTCAATAACAAAGCAATACAAATATTGCCCGACCACCGATCATGAAACGCTTAAAACTACACAAGGTTGAGTTAGGCGTTGTGATTGGAATCGCCGTATCATCGCAAACCTCATTAGTCAGCGTGCGAGAGGAGAGAACTTGTCTTTCTCTGTCGCACTTGTTGCTTTGGCTGCGGCCTCCATGCCCGAGACAATATTGCAGGCAGCATGATATGCAAGCGCGTCGGCGATTGCCGCATTAACCGGATATTCAGAGAGAGGCTTAGACTTCAATTTTGAAATGCTGGCCAATATACTTTCTCGTTGTTTTGAAATTCCGGAAGAGACGACAGTAACGGCGAGATTGTTGAAGTAGGCTTCGTTGTATGTCGTTAACAGCCCAGTGGAGACGGTGCTCCCGGCAGCAAGAGCCTTCGCGGTTTGCGCATGTGGCACAACTGCAGCTGCGCCCGATAGGAGCGTGGCCAACCCAGTCCAGCCCATTTGCGCTTGTGATTTTGAAGAGATAATTGTTCTTATGTACGTGCTGCATCGTTGATTTGAGGCCGTAATCAATCGCTCTTGCAAGTCATTTCTAAGATATTTGTATTCATCGACCTTGACGGCCTGTTCGGCTCCAACGGTGACGGGATTATCAAGCCCATATTTCGCTAACAAAACTTGTAGATCAATTTCCTCAAACCCTTCGGTGGAAACTTTATCACCTTGATTCGTTACTCCCTTCATGATTGAACCAGCCCCACTGAGAAGATTCTGATCCTCGGGCATTGTAAAACTCTGAATTGTCGAACATCCAGAGAGCACCGACATTACGATTAACGCAAACATGAGGCTCTTTATTCGGTTCATGATCGAGAACTCCTTAGGTGTGTGGTGATTGAGTGAGACGAAGAATCTCGAACTTCGACATCAACAGAGATATTGAGAAAGAAGTAGCGATGTCCAGCACTCTCAAAATACCTAGCTAAGAACTGCCAGCAATCGAAAAGCTCGAGAAAAGCAATAAGGTAACCTCGGCATTCTACCTTGCCTCAATAGCATGTCAATAAATAAAGTTGCGAATACAAATACTGTTTTAATCCACCACTTGGAACGCCACAGATCCCACGACTTTTATAGAACCTTTTTTCGACCGATTGCGAAAAGCCACAAAACATAAGTCCACACGCTTTGTTCATTCCGCAACCACCCGCCAACAGTGATTACAAGCACGCGCCTTGCTCTTCTCGACCAAAGGCATGCGCCACCAGGCTTGTCCGCGTTGTGATTCGGCGATGTCGACCGCTTCGCCCATCATGGGTGTGCTGATGCGCACTTTAGTGGTGTCGGCTAGGGCGACGATGCGTTCGAAGGGTTCGTACCAGGCGTGCATGGAGAGGTCGAAGGTACCATTGTGAATTGGCAGCATGGTCTTGCCTTGCAAATCGAGATGCGCTTGTAGGCTTTCTTCGGGTTGCATATGGACGTCGGGCCATTGGTGATTATAGGCGCCGGTTTCGACCATGGTGAGATCGAAGGGGCCGTAGCGTTTGCCGATTTCTTTGAAGCCTGCGAAATAGCCGGAGTCGCCACTGAAGAACAAACGCTGATCTTGATTGAGAATCACCCACGATGCCCACAGCGTGCGATTACGATCATTCAGGCCGCGACCTGAGAAATGTTGTGCCGGGGTGGCGACGAATTCTATTTCACCGAGTTTGGTGCTTTGCCACCATGTTAGTTGTTGCACTTTATGCGCAGCGATACCCCACTTCATGAGTCGATCACCGACACCCATCGGTGCGATGAAGTGTTCGACCTTGCTGTCGAGTTCACGCACGGCGGCGTAATCCAAATGATCGTAGTGATCATGTGAGAGGATCACGGCTTTAATGGGTGGCAGCTCGGCAATCGTAATCGGAGCCGCATGAAAACGGCGCGGTCCCATCCATTGCAAGGGCGATGCGCGTTCGGAAAATACCGGGTCAAGCAAGAAAAAATCGCCGCGCATTTTGAGTAGTATGCTTGAGTGACCAAGGCGATAGAGCGTGTTGTCGGGCGCGTTCAACAAATCTTCACGGCGTAGTTCGATGACGGGAATGCTGCCGCTAGGAACGGTGTTCTTGGGCTTGTTAAAGAAAAAATCCCAAGCAAGTTTGAGACTCTTACCGAAACCGGGTTCGCGGAGTTCACGTGCATTACGAAATGCAGGCTGTGAAGCTGATGCCTTTGCAAGCTCTGTGTTCGTACCTTGCACTGGTGTTTCGGATGATGTCGGCAACTGTTCTTGATTCATGTTTCACTCCGCTGATCTGTGGTTCGGTATTGGATACTTTCGTGCTTCAGTCTGATGTGATGCATTCGTGTTGTGACGGCGTATCGAGCTCCAGCGCACCTGTGTTCAATACAAGCAAGAAGGCAGGTGACAAGAACAAAATGCACGAAACAAAAAAATCACAAAAAGTACACTACACAGTGTAGTTTCAAATCAAAATAAAGTAAACTACTTAGTGTAAAATTTAAGCTAAACAGGACAATTCACTGGTTTGCAGCTAGTTAACCAGCTCGCCATTGCAAAAAACATATTAATCGATACCAAACTATGAGCACCGCCCTACGCCAAACTGACCGCAAGCGTCTCGCTATCTTGCAGGCCGCCATTGCCGAATTCCGCAACAATGGCTTTGAGGCGACCAGCATGGATAAGATCGCGGCGACCGCCGAAGTGTCGAAGCGCACCGTGTACAACCATTTTCCGAGCAAGGAAGAATTATTTGCCGCCATCCTTCTCCATCTGTGGGAAACTGCGACCGCAGAAAACGAATTTCACTATGATGGCAAACGTTCCTTGAAAGTGCAGTTGCAAGACTTCTTGAACAAGAAAATGCAGATGATTTGCAATCAAGATTTCATCGATTTAGTGCGAGTGGCAGTGGCGGCCACCATCCACACACCAGAACGGGCGCGCGATATGGTGGAGCGGCTCAAGAATCAAGAAGAAGGCATCGTTGCTTGGATACGGGCAGCACAAGCCGATAAACGTCTTAAAGCGGGCGATCCGGTGTTGATGGGTGAAATGCTGCAAGGCCAGCTCAAAGCTTTGGCCTTCTGGCCGCAAATCGCCATGGGGCAAGCTTTGCTTGATGCTGCACAACAGAAGAAATTGATACAGATTTGTACTGAAATGTTTTTGCAGTATTACGAAGGATAGGCTGCACCTGATGCTGCACCGAATGCTGCTCTTGCATCGAGATAGGCTGAGCGTAATTCTCGGCCTGTTTGGTCTTACCTCGCAATACCCTGCACCTCCTCGTTTCACATCAAGGTCAAACGCTTTAGACTAGCGTCCTTTGATCAATATTGTCTCGCTACACCTTTTGCAATCATGAAGTTACCGCTCAGCATACTCGCAACCCCAGCCTTGGCGCTCAGCCTGAGCGCCTGCCATACGGTTCAAGATCAACGCATTCCTTTGCCTCAAGGTTTTGAACAACAGTCCGAGCTCATTACCATTCGCAAACCCATCGCGCAATACAAAGACCAACACTTTGAACAAAATACCTCGCAATTCCTAGTGCGAGCCATGCGTATTTCGAGAGGTCGATCAGAGCGCAGTGAGCAGATCTTTTCCGCCAGCGGTGTCAATGGCCTACAACTTAATGGCGGTGATCGTTTCACCCGTTTCGTATGGAATGAGATTTTAGGTATGCGCCCTGCGATCAAACAGCAATACAAGCTCGCAAGTGAAAAAGAGTTGCGCTTTGAAGTTGTACCAACCGTGAACTCGACTCTCAATGCTGAACCTGTCGATGTGCAATGCCAGCTCTACCAGTTGGACGATATTGCCTACAGCGAGAGAACCGAGCGCGATCGCAAAGGCAATGACCGCACTTCATCGACCACCGAACGCAATCGTCTGTATAGTTTCTTCCGTTGTGAATTGGTGCTGAACAATCAAGTCTGGCAACTTGGTCTTGATGCCGAAGGTAATCAAGTGCCGACGATACAACTGGGGCGCCCGATCTCTGATAGTGCGAAGGAATATTACGTAATCGAACATGAACGTGGCAATCAACTATTGGTGAACGGCCAATGGCGTGAATCACCCTTTCCCTTTGCCTCAACCTCGGGGCTGCATTTCTACAAAGACGATGTACAGGTAGCGGCGATGTCATTTGAAGGGCAGACACCCAAGGTATGGTTGGGCAAATCCAATTCGACTGAGGCCAAAAAGATTTTATTCTCGGCTTCGTACGCTTTGATGATGTATGACTGGCTTGATCGCGAATGGCGTAACAATTTCTAACTGAACCATGGCGCTTGCTGCGCTGATGCGCAATACCAAGCTGATGTGGAATTTCTTTGATCGTGCCTACTGTATCGCACGACGTGTCGCTGACGCGAACTAAGATACTTCATTTGCTGATGAGACCTCACCTCTGACTTGGGTTTCGGTCCCCGGTGTACCGGCGCACTGACACAAATTTCGCTTATGAATTCCACTGATCCTGCAGTGGCGAAGGTTTGTGTTGCGGGGGTACACCTAACAATCACTTCTCTGCATTACTGCTTGCTGCTTACTACTTAATGCTTACTAATAAGCTTCTTCACACTACAACATTTCTTCACACGGCTTCGGCTACTCAAACCGAACAGGTTTCCATTACTCAGCAGCCAAGCGTGCTTTTTCAGCGGCAGTCAAACGTTTCGCGTGGATTTCAACAACTTGCACTGGTGCAGATTGTGCCATTTCCAAATCGAAAGCTTGTTTTTCAGCGTCGCTCATACGTGTTGCTTTGATCGTCACTGTTTGCACTGTGTTGGCATTGGCGCTCACTTCAGAGCTTGCTGTTAAGGCGACCACGCCGACGAAGAGTAATGAGCTCAAGCATGCAGATGCAGCAGAGACGATAGCAGTTGCGGTTACGGTTTTCATGATGTTCTCCTTCAATAAATTTGGTTTCAATTCTTTGTTTCACTTACATCGCGGCGGCTTGCCGCTTGCTTTGTTTTTTATCGAAATCGTGTTTCGATGGCTGTACTGTATATAAGCCCGATGTCAAGCGCTATGGCCATGCGACGAACTGCCAAAAGTCGGGATTCAATGACGAAAAAGCGAGCGTAAAATGAAATGCTCTCTAGGGAAGAACACAAAAATGGGGGATGAATTGCGGGGTAAACCGAGGATAAAGCGGGCGGCAAAAATCAATACTGCGATATGAGAATGTCAATCTTGCGGCAAAGCAAAGCGATAGCCAACGCCATACACCGATTGCAAGCGTTCAGACAGATTACACACTGCATCGAGCTTCTTGCGCAAGTTCTTGATATGGACATCAATGGTTCTATCACTACTATCACGATAATCATCACAAGCCACATCGAGGAGCTGCTGCCGCGTGTACACCCGCCCTGGGTGCAAAAATAATTCTGCGAGAATGCGGTATTCGACTGGGGTGAGGTTTAAGAGTTGGCCCTGCACACTAATGCTACGGTTATCTTGATTGACGACGTAAGGCCACACTTCTGAAGCCTCGCTACTCAGACTTAATTGCGTGCGTCGCAATTGTGCCCGTACTCGCGCCACCACCTCTCTTGGACTAAACGGTTTGCAGACATAGTCATCAGCGCCTGCATCGAGGCCATCGAGTTTATCGTCTTCTGAGATCATGGCAGTGAGCATGATCACGGGCACGGCGCTGAAATCACGCAAGGCTTGGCATAAGCGTATACCATCCATGCCGGGTAACATTCTATCCAGCAGCACTACATCAAACTTCTCTGTGCGCAAGGTTTGATAGGCAATGGCGCCGTCGATGAAATGCCGCGTCTCATAGTTGGCTGCTTGTAAGTAATCGATAAGGACTCGGGCGATTTTTTCGTCGTCTTCAACGATGCAAATTCGCGCTGTGTTCATGATTTTCCCTCTGACTTCGCTGAATTGCTGGGCGTCGCTGTTTCTCTACGCTTCTCAACACGGGTCGGCAATAAGATCTCGATCTTTACTCCCCCCAAGCTTGAAGCACTGGCGCCGATTTCACCACGATGAGCCTGGACTATCGTGCGGCATATCGCTAAGCCGAGGCCACTCCCGCCTTTCGCTCTTGACCGGGCTTTATCTTCGCGATACAGACGTTCGAACAGCGCTTCATACTGGCCGTCACCGATGCCAGGCGCACTATCTTCAACGCTTAAGCGCACAAGACCGCTTTGCATCTGCAAACGCAGCAGCACCGTACCACCGGCATCGGTGTAGCGCATACTGTTTTCTAAAAGATTTTCAAGCACTTGCGTGAGTCGTGACGCATCGGCCTCTAATTGCACGGGTGCTTCAGGCAGATCGAGTTTGAGTTGTAAGTGTGCTTCCTGCATGCGTGCTTGCATGCGCGTTGTGACTAGGCGTATCAGCTCATCCAATTCCAGTGGGGCAAAATGGAAACGCAGATCGCCACTATCGGCGAGTGCCAGTTGATGCAGATCTTCGACCAATTTGTTTAAGTGCTGAATCTCAGCTTCAATCGAACGCATACTGTCTTGATTGAGTGGGCGTACGCCATCGATCAGCGCTTCAACTTCAGCACGCATCACGGTCAATGGCGTGCGCAATTCATGCGAAAGATCAGCCATGATCTTGCGACGTTTGGTTTCGTTACTCTCCAAGGCCGAAGCCATGCGATTGATATGTTCTGCAAGGCTGCCTAACTCGTCTTGCCGTTCAATTTCAACCCGCGTATGCAAACGGCCACGCGCGATCTCTTGCGTAACTTTACGCAAGCTAGCAATCGGTTTTACTAAATGCTGGCCGAGCCAAATACTCACCAACGCCGCAAATGCGATCACGCCCATGGAGAAGCTCAGAATATGTTTGGTTTGGGTACCAACGAAATCTGCGGTGGTTTTTTCCAGTTGAAACTCAGGAATGGTTGCCAACATCGTGCCGACCCGCTGACCATCCACTTCAATGGGCGCCTGCAATGCATTTTTGGGATCACGCAAAGGACCAAACACGGGCTCACCTTGCGCGTCAATCAGACTCAAGCGCGGGCCAAGTTCCATGCCCAGCGGAGGCCCCTCCCCCCTTGCCTCTCCCCGAAATGGTGGTGGACGTCGCCACCCTTCAATATCACGCGAAGTATCAGCTCTTGCGTCCGGTCTCGCTTCGCGTAGTCGGCGACGTTCCTCGGGTGGTGGTCCTTGTTCTTCCGGTGCACGATCAACCAATTCTGGACGCTCTGGCTGCGCCCCCTCTTCGGCTCTTTCAGTCCTATCAAGCGCACGATTCAGTATCGGTCTGACCACGCGCGGATTGTGGCGCAAATCGGTGAAGCTACGATGATCGCGATAATAGCCACCAAAGGCCGTCGCCACTTTGACGAGTTCTTGCTCCTGCTTTTCTTTGAGGTAGGCATTAAAACCCGATTGCAAACTACGTGTGCTCAACCATGCCAAGCCGCTCACACTCATGATCAAAATGAGGATGACGGACAAAGAAATTTTCTTGGCAATACTGAATTGAAACACTGCGATTCCCTTCACTTTACTACGCGCTAACTATTTGCGACTTTCATTCCGATTGAGGCTAATGCGCCCTCACATGCCAAGGAAAAAATTGGGCGACCACATCATAGTTTTAGATTGTGAAGGAAAAATGAAGATGGCGTTCACAAGCAAAAAAATTTTATCAATTAGCTCAAAAAGCTGACCTACTTCGCGTCTTCATTTTTCCTTCACATTCTTTTTCTAGCATCCATTCCAAGCAAACAAGGAATGCAGTTGTAGCGACAACAAAGCATTCGTTTGATTTTCACATTTCTTTCTTTGGAGGCTCTATGCACACCCCAAGCGCATCGCAGGCAAGCCGTGGTCGTTTTCATCACACGCGTTTCTATCTTCTTCGTTCTAGCTTGAGCATCCTTGCTTTGAGCTTGTGTAGCTGGAGCTTTGCGCAAGCCCCACAGCCTAGACCGCAGAATCCACAAACTCCGCAGGTACCACAGACACCGCAAACGCCTCAAACACCACAGACACCCCAAACAACGCCAGGCACCAACAACCCTATTCCTCAAGTACCGGTGGCCCAAACACGGTTAGAAAATTTAGGGCAAATGCTCTTCACTGATCGCAATCTATCCGTACCGGCTGGCACCGCTTGCGTGAGCTGCCACACGGCAGGAACCGGTTTTGCGAGTAACCACGGCTCACGTGCGGGCGTGCCTCAAGGCAGTATCGCAGGTGTGCTGGGCTTACGCAATGCGATGAGCAATGCCTACAACAGCTTTGTGCCAAGCTTCTCATTTCAAAACCGACCACTGGGTGTGGTAGCTGTTGGCGGGCACTTCTGGGATGGTCGCGCTGATACCTTGGCCTTGCAGGCTTTAGGACCTTTCCTCGCCTCGGCTGAAATGAATAATCCAAGTGCAGAATCTGTAGTGCAAAAAGTGGCTGCAGCCCCCTACGCCAATCTAATGCGCGCCGAATTTGGTGCGAATATTTTCAACAACCCGACGCTCGCCTTTCAGAAAATTGGAGAAGCAATCGCTGCCTACGAAAACAATCCCGGCTTCCAATCATTCACGTCTAAGTACGATGCTTTCGTACAGGGCAAAACGACTTTAGCCGCCAATGAATTACGCGGCATGAATTTGTTCATGGATACGCGACGTGCAAACTGCGTTTCTTGCCACAGCATGAATCCTAGTTCAAAAAATCCACGTGACAATTTGTTCACCAACTTCGCTTACTTTGCACTTGGTGTCCCTCGCAATAGCGCGATTCCACAAAACGCCAATCCAAGTTTCTTTGATCTCGGCATCTGCGGGCCAGTGCGCACAAAACCGGCGCTGACATCGGCGGTGCCTCCCAACATGAGTATCGAGGATTTTTGCGGCAAATTCCGCATGCCTAGCTTACGCAACGTAGCACTACGCGAAGCCTATATGCACAATGGCTTCTTCAAAAACTTGAATGATGTGGTGGCTTTCTATGCGACCCGTAATGCCGATCCACGCCGTTGGTATGGACCAGCAGGTGTGGCAAACGATTTACCAAGTGCGTACTTAAAGAACATCGTCAGCGATCGCGCACCGTTCAATCGTCCGGCCAACGCTGGCCCGGTCTTCACCGCAGCAGAGGGTGATGATATCGTCGCCTTCCTGCGCACTTTGACTGATGGTTACACCACACTACCAACCACAGCTGTGCCCGCAACACCAGCAGCGCCAACAACTCAAAACGCGGCCAACCCTTTCGGCAAATAATTCTTCGCAAAGAAAGCGGCGACCTCGAACCGCTGGTTCAAGGTCGCCGCAATTTTGAGATTTTTTCTAGTGAGCTGCTAGCGACTATGCGAAGTCAGTTTCGCCAAGGGTGAGGCCAAACTCACGCCCGGCGCTTGATTGCGTGCTGCCGCCTTCCGTGGCGTTGCGCTGGCTTCGTCGAGGCGTTCATCAGCTTCACCTGGCATCACACCATTGGCTTGCGGATGACGACGCATAGCCACACCAACCGCTAACATATCAATCACCAAGAGATGCAAAACGCGGCTAACCATCGGTAAATGTGTCGTCACATCTTCGACATGATCAACGATTAAAGCGACGTCAGCTTTACGTACCAATGGTGAATGGCTGGCGGCAATGGCGATCACTTTGGCACCACGTTCGCGCGCCTTCTCGGCAACTTCGAGCAACTCGGGCAAGCGGCCACTACTGCTACTAATCACCACCACATCATTACTACTTAAGACACTGGCGGATAGCAATTGCAAACGCGAATCGGTATGTGCCGTACTTGGAATGCCGAGGCGCAGGAATTTGAACTGCGCATCTTGCGCTACCACGCCATAGTGGCCGATCGCGTAGAACTCCAGCTTGTTAGCATGGTTCATCAAATCGATCGCACGCTCTATCATTTCGCGATTCAACTGATTACGCACTTGTAGAATTGACGAGGCCGTATTCCCCAAGACCTTGGCACCGAGTTCCAAAGCCGAATCATCATTGGTGACTTGAATATGCGTGACCGGTACAGTACCAGTTAGACCTGAAGCCAAACGCAATTTAAAGTCGGAGAGACCTTCACAACCGAGCGAGCGGCAGAAGCGAATCACGGTCGGCTGACTCACATCGGCCGCTCTCGCGATCTCGGCAATTGGATCGTTGACTACTGCGCGTGGATGCGCTAACACGTGTTCTGCGACGCGCAATTCAGCAGGCGATAATTCGGGGCGTACACGACGAATTTGCGTCAATATCGCAGAGCCTGGATCTTGATTCAGACTACGCAATTGCGCATCCAAAATCGATGAAGCACCAATAAACGTGGCGTGTTCGGCCGTGATCACAAAGGTGGGAATCGCCGCCACATAACGGCTAAAGCGCCCCTTCTCTTCAAAACGTTGGCGGAAGGGTGAGCGCGCAAAGTATTCGCCAAGACGTGGCACGATACCGCCGCCAATATAGATCCCTCCCATCGCACCAAGCGTTACTGCAAGATTGGCCGCGGCGGTACCGAGTAAGGCGCAAAAGACATCGAGCGCTTCTTGGCAATAACGATCGTCTTGATCAAGTGCGCGCTGGGTGATCTCAGGCGCTTGTAAGTCGGCGCCCGCCACACCATCAGCATCGGTCAAAGCGCGATAAATCAATTCTAAGCCGGGGCCAGAGACCAAGCGTTCGAACGAGACGTGATCAAAGTGTTTCCACACATAGCGTAAGATCGCGATTTCACGTTCATTACGCGGAGCGAAGCTAGTGTGACCACCTTCTGATCCTAGCGAAATCCAACCATCACCGGCAGGAATCAAACCCGATACGCCTAAACCGCTGCCGGGGCCCAGCAAACCAATCACACTTTGTTTGCGCGCCTCACCACCGCCGACTTGATGCACCTGATTTGGCGCTAAGCGCGGCAAAGCCATCGCGAGAGCCGTGAAGTCATTGACGATCAATAAGGTATCGAAGCCAAGCTTCTGGCGCATTTCTTCGATCGAAAACTGCCAGTGATAGTTGGTCATGCTGACCAAATCGCCATCAACAGGATTGGCGATCGCAACCGCCGCATGCACGATGCTCATTTGCGGCAGACTATCAAGGTAGGCACGAATCGCGGCGTAGAAGTCTGGATAGTCTTGACAGCGCAAAGACGCGCTGTGTTGAAACTCGCCTTTCGCGACTTCGAGCACAAAACGGGCATAAGTACCGCCGATATCAGCTAACAAACGCGGACTATCAAATTCTTGCGCGAGTAAGGCTTTTGTATTCACAACTTTCCTTTCAAGATGCTTCGCTCTCTTGCTCATCGATCTCGCCAAACGCACTAAGGACGCAATCTAAGGCGAGAAAAATGCATTGTAGTCTGACTAGATAAAGAGGAAAACAGCGAGTTTTGGCGAAGACTTAGGTCATCACATCATTGCAATTTTACCTCAATGCAATATTTATCTGTAACTGTACTACAACAATTTCATCATTACAGGTACAGCATATTAGATTGAATATACACAGCGTCGATCTCAAAAACCACATGAAGATCCTCTAAGGAAAGAGACATTTATCGACTCTCATGACGCTTCACGGCAAAGCAGTAATTATTTTACAAAACTCGAGAGGACTAAAACAAAACAAAAAATACTTGTACATGCACTGTAGTTTTGCTACATTCTTAGTCAACAGCGAAATCTTTCTCAGGCTTTTGAACATTTGGCGATGAAGTAAAACAAGATTACCTTCAAGCTCTGATGAGGTGATTTCGCGACAATGACTAAACTCCGCCACACGATTTGTGTCCAACTTGCCGCTTCCAAGCCTAGGAAGGCTAAGAAGGACACAAAGTGTGCATGGCACCAGCAATGAACTGAAAACGCATGAGTACATTCAACGCATCCGCCGCCAAGGCATCACAATTCCCATGGCTGGTGGCAGACATCGGTGGCAGCAATGCCCGCTTTGGTTGGGTCACGGACAACCGTGGTGAAATTCATCATGTCAAAACTTTGCCGGTGACAGAATTCGCGACACCGGTTGATGCCAGCCGTCGCTATCTGCAAAGCCTCTCCGAGGAACTGGGTGCCGCTTATAGTGCACCGCGTTGCGCAGCCTTCGCGGTCGCGACTGCTGTCGGTCAGGATCAAATCAATTTCACGAATAGTCATTGGAGTTATTCGCAAGCACAGGTGAAAGCTGCGCTGAATCTAGACACCTTTTTGACGCTGAATGATTTCGAAGCACTGGCTTTGTCTTTACCACGCCTCAAAGCGCACCAAATTAAGCCACATGCCGACTTGCCACAACACACGGGCACATTGGCCGTGATCGGCCCTGGAACCGGGCTCGGCGTTGGCTCTGTGATTCAAAGCAAACATGGTTGGATTGCGATTCCCGGCGAAGGTGGTCATGCCACACTGGCGGCGACCGATGAATTTGAAGCACGCATCCTCGAAGCCGTGCGTGAAGAAATACCACATGTCTCAGCCGAACGACTGTTGTCTGGAATTGGCTTACCGACTTTATATCGTGCGGTGGCACGTTGCGCAGAGCAGCCTGCTGAAACTTTGAGTACCGAACAAATTGTTGAACGTGGTTTGCAAAATTCCTGTGTTGTCTGCCGTAAAACCCTCGATGCATTTTGTGCATTCTTAGGGAACTTTGCTGGTAGTGTCGCCTTGATCGTTGGTGCGCGTAGCGGCGTCTATATTGGCGGTGGTATCGTTCCACGTCTTGGCGACTTCTTTTTTCAATCGCGCTTCCGCGAGAAATTTGAAGCCAAAGGGCGTTTGCATCCTTATGTCGCACAAATTCCGACCGCATTGATTACTGATACCCTCGCTGCCCTTAGTGGCGCAGCGCTCGCTATCGAACAACATGAAGGCTAACCCCATGCAGCGCCGATTCCCCACACGCGATATCCTTGCGCTTGTCGGCGCTGCATTTTTTTTAGCAGCCTCAGGCACAGCCCTGGCCTTTGAAAATCAAACCGCAAACCCAGCGCGCATTCAGCGCTCTGAACCCAGTTCATGGTGGATAGGCATGCAGATGCCGCAAGTACAGATCATGGTCTATGGTCAGAACCTTGCGGAACTCGAAGCGCGCACAAACTATCCCGGCGTCACACTACAAAAGCAAACAAGCCTTGACAACCCCAATTACGCTTTTCTTGATCTAGAGATCAGTCCACATGCCGCTCCGGGAAAAATAAAGATAGACTGGTTTGCTAAGAATGCGCCTGCAAACGCCTCTGCTCTGACTCAAAGCGAACTCGATTTATTGCCGCGCCGTGAGGCTTCGGCGCAGCGTCGTGGCTTCACACCTGCTGATGCGATTTACTTAGTGGTGCCCGATCGGTTTGCGAACGGCGATATCAGCAATGACAATATCAAGGGCATGCGCGAAGTTGCCAAACGCAGTGATCCGGGTGGTCGCCACGGTGGCGATATTGCCGGCATGCGCCAACATCTGGACTATATTGCGGGACTCGGGTTTACCATGTTGTGGCCAACCCCTTTGGTCGAAAACGATCAGGTCATCAATTCGTATCACGGCTATTCTGCTACCGATTTTTATCGCGTTGATCCACGCTTCGGTAGCAATCAAGATTACCGCGATCTGGTGCGCGATGCCAAGCAACGTGGCATTGGCGTGATTCATGATGTGGTGCTGAATCATATCGGCTCTTACCACTGGTGGATGCGCGATTTACCGAGCAAAGATTGGATTAACTATCGCGATGCTTATGTCGAAACCAATCACGTGCGGGCCACGGTGCAAGACCCTCATGCGGCACAAATCGATCAAAGGCGGTTTGATCAAGGCTGGTTCGTACCAACCATGCCGGACCTCAATCAAAATAATCCCTATCTCGCGACGTATTTGATTCAAAATGCGCTGTGGTGGATCGAATATGCCGATTTATCGGGACTTCGCGTCGACACCTATTCTTACTCGAACAAGCACTTCCTCGCACAGTGGTCCAAGCGGATTACCGATGAATATCCACATCTCAATATCGTCGGTGAAGAGTGGAGTATGAATCCTGCCATCGTCGCTTACTGGCAGAAGGGCAAGGTCAATCAAGATGGCTACCGTTCTTACCTGCCGAGCATGATGGATTTTAGTGTGTACGACAGCTTGCATTTGGCTTTGAGCGGCAAGCATGCCGATGTACCAAAGACCGCACAAGACAAAGCGGACATGCAGCATCTATATCTCGCTGCGGCCAATGATTTTCAGTATGCTGATGCCAGCAATCTCACTATCTTCGAAGGTAACCATGACACGCCTCGCATCTTTTCATCCTTAGGCGGTGATCCGGCTTTGTATCGTATGGCGCTGGTGTATCTCGCCACCATGCGTGGCATTCCGCAAATGTTTTACGGCACGGAACTGCAAATGCGCAGCCCGCAAAAACGTGATGATGGCAAAGTCAGAGGCGACTTTCCCGGCGGCTGGCAAGGCGATCGTGCCAACGGATTTACTGGCGCTGCGCTCAGCAAAGCAGAACGCGAATCACAAGATTTCGTGCGCCGCCTATTCACTTGGCGCAAAACTGCTGCCGCGATACATCAAGGCAGACTGATCCATTTCATCCCTGAAAACAATTGCTATGTGTATTTCCGTGTCTTGAATACAGCGGAAAAGAAAAGCAGCGTCATGGTGGTGTTGAATCGTCATGAGAAACCACAAACGCTAGACTTACAGCGCTTCCGTGAAGTGCTCGGTGAGACGCGTTCAGGTCGCGAGGTTCTAACGCAATCCAAGCTGCCTCTCGAGCGCCACTTAGTTGTCGCGGCAAAATCAGCGATGATTATTGAGCTCGAGTAAATCGTACTCCCTAACATTCTGCAGTAAAAAGAAGCAAACATCCCCCCCAAAGAAAATAACGAGGCATACCATGAAGACAGCAAAAACTCTACATCAGCTCACCCTTGCGCTACTCCTGAGCGCTGGTGCACTCGCCTATGCGCCAGCCATGGCGCAAAAGACTTCGGAAGTGGTACATCCGGCTTGGTCGAAAAATGCGACGATTTATGAAGCGAATATTCGTCAACATTCGAAGGAAGGTAGCTTCCAAAAATTTGAAGAGTATTTGCCAGAACTCAAAAAGATGGGCGTCAAAATTTTGTGGGTGATGCCTATCAATCCTATCGGCGAGAAGAATCGCAAGGGCACACTCGGTAGCTATTACGCTGTGCGCGATTATCGTGGTGTGAATGCAGAATTTGGCACGCCTGCTGACTTCAAACGTTTAGTCAAAGCAGCGCACGCCCATGGCATCAAATTGATCATCGACTGGGTCGCCAATCATACTGCTTGGGATCACCCATGGGCCACACAACATCCTGAGTTCTACAAGAAAGACAAAGACGGCAAGTTTGTGCCGCCAGTGCCAGATTGGGCTGACGTCATTGCACTCGACTACAGCAATCAACAGCTACGCAAAGAAATGATCGAAAGCATGCGCTTCTGGCTCAAAGAATACGACATTGACGGTTTCCGTTGCGACGTTGCTGCGATGGTGCCGACTGATTTCTGGAACGAAGCCCGTAAAGAGCTCGATAAGACCAAGAAAGTCTTTATGCTGGCTGAAGCAATGGAGTGGGATCTGCAAGAAAAAGCTTTCGATATGACCTACGGCTGGCAGTACAAAGATTTGTGGAATGATATCGCCAAAGGAAAGAAATCGGCGAAAGATCTTGATGCTTACTTAGCGGGCGAAGAGAAAAACTATCATCCGAATTCTTATCGCATGCTGCATATCACGAATCACGATTTGAACAGCTGGGAGGGAACGGAGTTTGAACGTCTCGGCGCGGGTGTCGAAACCTTCCTCGTCTTGTCCAATATCATGCCAGGCATGCCTTTACTGTATAGCGGCCAAGAGGCTGGAAACAATAAAGCGCTCAACTTCTTCGAGCGCGATCCGATCGAATGGAAGCCACATCCATTTAAACAGTTATACAGCACACTGTTTCACCTCAAGGCAAAGAACCAAGCTTTGTGGAATGGCGTCGATGGTGGACCAATGCAACGCCTAAAAACCGGCGCCGATGAGCAGGTGTTCGCCTTTAGTCGCGAAAAAGCAGGCAATAAAGTAGTGGCCATCTTCAATCTTTCGGACAAACCGCAGAACATCGGTATCGATGGCGCTCTAAACAGTGCAGGTCTCAAAGACATCTTAACGAGCAAAGCAGCGCCGAAAGACGCTCAAGTGAAAATGACTCTAAAGCCTTGGGAATATAAGGTGTTCGCCAAATAAGGAATTATGACTTGGAGTTGTACTAAGCGCCCTTGGACTTAGAGGGCGCACGCGTCGTAGACAAACAAAAAGCCGGAGTTCACTACACTGAACTCCGGCTTTTTCTTATTCAAGAGATGCTATTACTTGCCGCCGCGCTCTTTTTGTACTTTCGCGATCAACCAATCCAAAACTGGCAACAAGGCACGATTTTGTTCCTCTTCGGTTGGACGTGCTGGAAAAGATGAAACAGACATCGATGGTGATGTCATGATGCGACCGTCAACGATAATTGTAGGCCAAGAATTGATCTCATAGTCGGACATGGTCCTCTCCATGCGATTCAATTTCATCGTCACGCCAAAAGAGTTGTACGCATTAAAGAATGCTGTCTTATCAAGACCAACTTTGGTGACAAACTGCCCCACTTGATCATTGGTCATCAAACGGTTATGTTCAAGGTGATAGGCTTGAAAAACCTTGCTATGGTATTGCTCGACCTTGCCCAAGCCTTCCAAGGCGTAATACAACTTCAATTGCGCCTCGACACCAGGATTCAACACGTGAATGCGCTTAAATACAATCTTATCGCTATTCTTTTTCACCCAATCTGCCAGCAAAGGTTCCAAAGCGTTACAGTGCGGGCAATAATAGGCGAAGAACTCGATAACCTCGATTTTCTTGCCAGCATCCGTCGGTTGTGCCTGACGCAGATTTCGATATTCCTTACCGAGCTCAGGATTCCCGACCGCAGCGGTCGCCGCGTTCATACTGAACACCATCATGCCAAGGCTGATGCCTGCTAGAACTTGTTTGAATAAACGCATATTTTTCCTCTTTTTGGTAAAGCTTCGTTTTTATACTGCGCAAAAGTATAAACGCAAATCACTTTTTTAGGAAAAACTGCGTCAGAACGAAGAAAGATCAATGCTTCAGTCCAATCCATGCACCCCAAGCAGGAAGCGTCAACTGCTCGCCGTCAGCCTGCCCCATCAATCCATGCCCATTCAGGCTTAAGGCTTGTTTCAACTCTGGATGTTGAATTTGAACCGTTTCCGCACTCAAGTTAAAAAACACCAGGACTTCCGGAGCACCGGGCAAACTACGGCGAAAACCTAGGAGCGGCTCAGGCACATCGATAAAGCTAATCTCGCCGCGCAACAACTGGGGAATACTCTTGCGCCAGCGAATCACGCGGCGTGCGAAATGCAGCATGGAGTCGGTTTGCTGTTCTTGTTTTGATACGGCCAGCGCACGATGCTCGAACGGTATTGGCAACCAAGATTTGTGCGAAGAAAACCCAGCGAAGTCTTGAGCGGCTTCCCAAGGCATAGGCGTACGACAACCGTCGCGCCCTTTTGACTCTGGCCAGAATGTGAGGCCGACTGGGTCTTGCAAATCCTCATAAGCAATCTCAGCTTCGCTTAAACCTAACTCATCACCTTGATACAGGCATGGGGTGCCTTTCAAAGCAAGCTGCATAGTCAATATCATTTTGGCGAAATCGGCCGAAGCATGCTCACGCCCCCAGCGTGTCACAACGCGCGGCACATCATGATTACCAACCGACCACGACGCCCCTCCATCTTTGACGCGCGCCTCAAAGGCTTCGACTTGGCGTCGAATATGAGCGGCACTAAATTCGGCGGTCAGCAAATTAAAGCTATACGCCATGTGTAAGCGCTTATTGCCTTCAGTGTATTGCGCCATCACTTCCAAAGCATCGTCGGCACCGATTTCACCAATCGAGATGGCCTGATACTCGTTGAGTAGTTCTCGCACGCGTTCGAGAAACGCCAAATTCTCGGGACGCGAATTATCGTAAATATGCGCTTGCATACCGTAGGGATTCGATGCCGATACGTTCACCGTATTTTGCTTCGCTGCGACGGGGTTATTGCGCAATTGCGGATCATGAAAGTGATAGATACAAGCATCCATACGGAAGCCATCAACACCACGCTCTAACCAGAAACGCATATTGCGCAAATGGGCCTCTTGCACTTCTGGATGGTGAAAATTCATATCGGGCTGGCTCACCAAGAAGTTATGCAGATAATACTGACAACGACGTGTATCCCATTGCCAAGCCGAACCGCCGAAAATCGACAACCAATTATTGGGCGGCGTGCCATCCGCTTGCGGATCGGCCCACACATACCAATCAGCTTTAGGATTGGTGCGACTGGAACGACTCTCAATAAACCAGGGGTGCGCTTCAGCGGTATGCGAAAGCACTTGATCGATCATGATCTTCAGTCCCAATTCATGCGCACGTTTGATCATGGCATCAAAATCAGCCAAAGTGCCGAACAGTGGATCGACATCACAATAATCGGCAACGTCATAGCCAAAGTCTTTCATTGGCGAGGTGAAGAAGGGCGAAATCCAAACGATATCAACCCCGAGGCTGGCGATGTAATCAAGGCGACTCGTAATCCCCGGCAAATCGCCGACACCGTCGCCATTACTATCCATGAAGCTACGTGGATACACCTGGTAAATCACGGCCTCACGCCACCACTCAGGATTCTTAATCTGTGTATTCATAAGCTTAAATCTTAATACAAGATGTTCGAGTTCGAAATGCGATTTCTTCTATGGGATGCTGCGCTAGGCGCCGCCTCTTCTCAACTTGCAGCAATACACGAGTATTGCGAGGACAAGCAACAACGCGCAGCTCCCAAACCTTATACATCATTAAAAACCGATGCAATGGGATGCTGCGCTAGGCGCTTCCCACAGCAATACACCAGTATTGCGAGGACAAGCAACAACGCACAGCGCCCATTTCATCGGTTTTACCAAATAAAAAAATGCCCTGTGGGCGAGCTAGGCATACCCCCAGGGACAAACTCACATCAGAACCATCTACCCTACCGATGCGAGCAAGAATATCTGTACAGACTACAAAACTAGTTACGGGCGACCGTCAAAATTTGTCGTGCAGGCAGAGTTTTTTCTACGCCATACAAGTTCAAACTCAAGCTGACATCAGATT
>CAYWNE010000056.1:0-22543 GCA_964459555.1 uncultured Burkholderiaceae bacterium
TCTGAGCCGCAGGCGAGTTTCAAGGCTTTCCCATTTTTTGACTCGCACAATTGGGAAGCCGAAGGCCAGTGGCAGCGTGGTCGCCTTTCTTTGCTTACTTTCTTTGGCGAAGCAAAGAAAGTGAGTGGCCGCCGGGCCACTCCCGGCAAATTCCATCACCCTATCAACCTCCCCCCCTTCACCCGCAAACCCTTCTTCGCCAAACCAGGCGCAATCGTACCTAGCGTCTTCAAAGTATCTCCACTATGCGCATGACAAATCGCCACACCGAGTGCATCGGCTGCATCGGCACTAGGTGTGCCCGATAAAGACAGCAAGCGCTGCACCATATCCTGCACTTGCTCTTTTTTTGCTTTGCCATGCCCCACTACACCTTGTTTAACTTGTAAGGCCGTGTATTCCGCCACAGTCAAATCGGCTTGTACTAAAGCGCAAATGGCCGCACCACGGGCTTGGCCTAGTAATAGTGTGGATTGCGGATTGACGTTAACGAAGACTTTTTCGATTGCGGCACAATCGGGTTGGTAGGTTTGGATAATTTCAGTCACGCCGGAGAGGATGGTCTTGAGGCGTTCGGGAAGACTCGCTTCGGCCGTTTTGATGGTGCCCGAAGCGATATAAGTGAGCTTGCTGCCTTGCTTGTGAATGACACCGAAACCTGTGGTGCGTAAGCCGGGATCGATGCCGAGGATTTTCATGGGCGTTTGCTATGGATGGATTATCGATAGCAAATTATACGCAGAACTTGGGTTTTCGCGAATGGATTGGTTTAGCCACTTTGCAACCCGAAACTTCGTCGGAGATCTTTACGAAAAATAATGCGTCTGGAATTCGAGTATCGGGATGCAGTTCAAGGCGCAAAGCGGAGCAATATGTCGATATTGCGAGCATTTGCAACGCGGAAATGCGCCCGATACTCGGATTCAAGACGTATTATTTAATGACGGAAGTGACGCACACCCGTATACAACATCACCACTCCACGTTCATCCGCGGCGTCAATCACTTCTTGGTCACGCATAGAACCACCTGGATGGATGACGCATGTAGCGCCCGCATCAACGACGACATCCAAACCATCACGGAACGGGAAGAATGCGTCAGACGCTACTGCAGAACCTTGCAAGCTCAAGCCGGCGTTTTGGGCTTTGATGGAAGCGATGCGAGCGGAGTCGATGCGGCTCATTTGGCCGGCGCCCACGCCTAAAGTCATGCCATTGCCGCAGAATACGATCGCGTTTGACTTCACGTATTTAGCAACGCGCCATGCGAACATCAAATCGGCCATTTGTTGCGGTGTTGGTTGCAATTTGCTGACCACGCGTACATCGGCTGGCAAGACGTTTTTGGCGTCTGGTGCCTGTACTAACAAACCACCACCAACGCGCTTCACATCATATTGATTAACGCCTGCACCCAATGGGATTTCTAACAAACGGACGTTTTGTTTTGCTGCGAAAATTTGTTTTGCTTCAGCTGTTAACGAAGGAGCGATGAAGACTTCGACGAATTGCTTTGCCACGGCTTCTGCCGCTGCGCCGTCACACACGGTGTTGAAAGCGATGATGCCACCGAAGGCGGAAGTTGGATCGGTTTGCAATGCTTTGCTATATGCTTCCAACGCTGTTGCACCAATCGCGACGCCGCATGGGTTCGCGTGTTTGACGATCACGCAAGCGCCAGTGTCGAAGGATTTAACGCATTCCCACGCTGCATCGGCATCAGCGATGTTGTTGTAGGACAGTTCTTTCCCTTGCAATTGCGTGTAGTCCGCCAAAGCACCGGCGACTGGTACCAAATCGCGATAGAAAGAAGCCGATTGATGTGGGTTTTCACCGTAACGCATTTCTTGTACTTTTTCGAAATGCATATTCAAGGTTTGTGGATAAGCACTGCGTGTGGCGTGTGCTTTATCTTCGCCCAAGCTGGTCAAATAATTGGTGATGGCGCCATCGTATTGTGCTGTGTGTGCGAACACTTTTTTCGCCAACATAAACTTGGTGTCATACGACACTACGTTATTGCCGGCCTTCATTTCCGCCAAGACAGTAGAGTAATCGCTAGGATCGCAAATCACGACCACGTCTTTGTGATTTTTTGCCGATGAACGCAACATGGTTGGGCCACCGATATCGATGTTTTCAATGGCGTCTTCCAAAGAGCATTCTGCCTTCGCGACAGTCGCTTGGAATGGATACAAATTGACGACCACCATATCGATCGTTGGGATGCCGTATTTTTCCAAGGATGCTTGGTGCTCAGGCAAATCACGACGCGCCAAAATACCGCCGTGTACTTTTGGATGCAAAGTTTTAACGCGACCATCAAGCATCTCAGGGAAGCCGGTGTAGTCAGCCACTTCTGTCACTGGCAAACCATTGTCTGCCAACAGTTTTGCTGTACCGCCAGTCGATAAAATTTTAACGCCCATGCCAGCCAATTCACGTGCAAATTCGAGCACGCCCGTTTTGTCTGACACCGAAATGAGAGCTTGTTTGATCATGATAAATGTAAAGAGTAAAGATTAAAGAAGACCGTGTTGCTGCAATTTCTTGCGCAAGGTATTGCGATTAATACCGAGCATATCGGCAGCTTGAGATTGATTGCTATCGGTGCGTGACATCACCATTTCTAACATGGGTTTTTCTACTGCCAACACGACCATATCGTAGATATTGGAAGCCGGTTGTTCGCCAAGATCACGGAAATATTTTTCGAGATTTTTGTGAACGGCTTCTTGGATGCTTTCTTTGCTCATACTGAATTTTCTTTTTATTGATGAACTCCATTTGCATAGAGTTCGTGGATAACACATTGCGAAACTTTTTTGGGAGTGTCTTCCAGCCTACTAAGCTGCCAGAAGAATCTCGGAGGGGCGGTATTGTAACCGTTCTGTCGGTCGACTTTCAAAAAAACTGTTGACGGCCGCCAGTTGTTCTTCACAGCTTTCTATTTTATTCATACTCTGTCGGAACTCTTCGCCATCGACTAAATCTTCCACATACCAACCGATATGTTTGCGCGCCGTTCGTACGCCCATGAATTCGCCATAAAAGGCATAGTGTTCGCGCAAATGACGTTCGAGTAAGGCTCGCACTTCTGACACCAAAGGTGGCGGCAAATGCTGACCCGTTTGTAGGAAGTATTCGATTTCACGGAAGATCCAAGGACGACCTTGCGCAGCGCGGCCCACCATAATGGCGTCGGCGCCGGTGTACTCCAATACGAATTTCGCTTTCTCTGGCGTGGTGATATCACCATTCGCCACGACAGGGATTTTTGCTTGAGCCTTAACAGCAGCAATCGTGTCGTACTCAGCCGCACCTTTATAGCCATCAGCACGGGTACGGCCATGCAAGGTCAACATCGCGATGCCCGCTGATTCGGCGATACGCGCGATCTGCAGAGCGTTCTTGTGTTGGCGATCCCAACCGGTGCGGAATTTCAAAGTCACAGGTACATCGACTGCAGCGACCACCGCATCGAGAATCTGCCCGACTAATTTTTCATCTTGCAATAAAGCGGAGCCACACCAGGCATTGCACACTTTTTTGACTGGACATCCCATATTGATGTCGATGATCTGCGCGCCTTTATCGACATTGAACTTGGCGCACTCAGCCAACATTTGTGGATCAGCGCCAGCGATCTGCACCGCCTTCGGTTCCATCTCACCTTCGTGATTGGTACGGCGTGAAGACTTTTCGGTTTCCCATAATTTAGGATTCGACGCCGCCATTTCAGATACGGCATAACCCGCACCAAGTTCTTTGCACAGTTGGCGGAATGGCCTATCGGTCACACCTGCCATAGGCGCGACGAAAATATTATTCCTAAGCTGATATGAGCCTATTTGCACAATGCCGACCTTGGGGAAATAAGAGGTGTTTCGAAGAGACGCTATTCTACCTGAAAGCTGCCTAAAAATTTAGCAGCACAGAAGAAAAAATCACACAAAATTTTTTCTATTTTGGTGCTTTTTCCAATAGACTTTTTTTAGGAAATTTGCTCAATTAGCTTTTCCAATAACTTGGTGCTCAAGAGCAAGTGCAATCAGGCATTGAAGGTCACAAGTGGCGCAGAGTTCGCCAGCGATTACAAACTTTTTTGCATCACACGGCAATCTTAGCTCGCCGCTATTTCTTTCTCGATGATTTGCTCTAGTTCTTCAAACGAAGGTTTGCCAATATAGCGTTTGATGATACGACCTTGTTTATCGATGAGAAAAGTCGTTGGCGTGAGTTTGATGTCACCAAAGGCGTTCGCCAAACTGCCATTGACATCGAGCGCCACATGAAAAGGCAAGGCGCGTGTTTCCGCAAAATTCACGACGTAATTCGGTGGATCGTAGCTCATCGCAACGGCGACATAGTCAAAGCCTTTTGCGCGATACTTTTCGTAAGTACGTATCATCTCCGGCATTTCAGCGATGCAGGTCGCGCATGACGTGGCCCAAAAATTCACCAAATACACTTTGCCACGCAAAGACTCAGTTCCTAGCTTTTCACCCTTGAGATTTGTGTATTCCACCATGGGCGCTGCGGTTCTTTGATTCGCAGAGAGCGACCAAGTAAACGCCGCAATCGCCAGAACGGCAATGACAATAATCGGTGCGAGAATTTTTTTAGAAACCATGATGAGCAACAATGATGATGGAGCAAAGATAGGCTGAATGATACTTAATGCACACGATGATACGCACAAAAATTCGTGGAACAGATCAAAACACCGCCTGCTTCGCAGTAATGACCCGCATTATACGTCGAAATCAGCGGGACATCTTTGAATCCATCCCTACTGTCGCGCCACCCGAATCAACCTAACTAACAAGCTGGGCCTTGTTTACCCAACCAGTCTTGGAATGAGGTGGGCCGTGAGAACAAGAAACCTTGCATACAATCGCAAGAGTTCTCGGTCAGATAACTCGCCTGCTCAAGCGTTTCCACGCCCTCGGCAACCACCCGCAAGCCCAAGTGTTTTGCCATCGATAAAATCATACGAACAATTGCAGTATCGTTCGCGTCGCCAGGCACATCTTGCACAAAACTCTTATCAATTTTTAATTCATAGAGTGGCAAGCGCTTGAGATAAAACAGACTTGAATAACCGGTACCAAAGTCATCGATCGAGAAGCGAATGCCAAGCGCCGCCAAAGCATTCATACGCGCGATCGTCTCTTGCATATCGCTGATGAAAAGGCCTTCGGTCACTTCGAACACAAATTCTTTACCACTCAAATGATGGGAAGAAAGGATCTCACGCACTTTCTCGACAAAATCGTGCTGTCTAAATTGTTTAGGACTAACGTTGACCGATACTGGAAACATCCAGCCATGCGTGCGCAACTGATTCACAATTTCACAAGCTTGGTGCAAGACCCAATCACCGAGTTTCAAAATCAAGCCTGTTTCCTCAGCCAGAGGAATAAACAAAGCCGGCGACACGAACTCACCATTACTCTTAGTCCAACGCATCAACAATTCTGCCCCAACCGGCGTGCCATCTTGATCGACTTGCGCCTGCATCACCATCCTTAGTTCACAGAGATCGAGTGCCCGTGAAAGATCGCGTTCAAGAATCAAGCGTTGTTCCACCTCAGCTTGCATTTCACCTTCAAAGAAAGCAATTTGATTGCGCCCAGCGCCCTTCGCGCGGTACATCGCCGTATCTGATTCACGCAATAAATCATCGACGGTTTGGGTCGCCTTCGGCAGTAGCGTCACCCCAATACTGCAGGCCGAGCTATAGATTTGTCCGTCAATTTCAAACGGTGTTGCCAAAGCATTGCGAATTTTCTCGGCGACAGTTAACGCAATACGGCTAGCATTCTCCAATACAGAATCAAGGTGATCGATCAGCACCACAAACTCATCACCACCTATTCGCGCCACAGTATCAACTTCACGCAATATCATGGAGAGACGTTTCGCCACTTCCACCAGCAATGCATCGCCTGTCGCGTGACCACGCGCATCGTTGATATTTTTGAAGTGATCTAAGTCGATAAACAGAACAGCACTGTAAATTCCTGTACGTTGCGCGGTGGCGAGCAAGATGCTCAGACGATCTCGCAGCAGACGGCGATTGGGCAAACCGGTTAGTACGTCAAAAAACGCCAGGCGATAGATATCCGACTCGGCGCGCTTACGATCGGTGATATCACGTTCCACCGCAACATAATGCGTGCATTTACCGAGATCATCGACGATAGGTTGAATATCTGCTTCAAGCCAAAACTCTTCGCCCGATTTACGATAATTAATAAATTCTGCGCGCACTGATTTCTGTGCTGCAATGGCCTCGCGGATCCGGCCCAAATCCTCTGCCTGATTCGAGTCTCCTTGAAGAATACGTGGATTGAGTCCTTTGGTCTCTTGCAAGCTGAAGCCCGTCGTCCGTTCAAACGCTTTATTGACAAACACAATGTGAGGGCCGTCATTTTCGAGGTCACTATCGGTAATCATCACGATGTCATTGAGATTCTCAACCGCAGCAGAGATCAAGCGCAGCTCCTCATTGGCTTTTTTCAAAGACGCCTGCTCACGGCGCAAGGATTCGCTAATCTGTAACTGGGTACGGAAAGAAGCCTCAAGGCGGCGCAGCAAGACCCCGCAGCTGACCGTGATAACCGCCGAAATAAAGGTGAAATTAAGGGTGATGATGACCCAACGCACGAACGGTTGATCGGGAAAACGATCGAACTGTAAATTGACGTTGAAGATGTAGCCCAAACTCAAAAGCGTCGCAGCATTTAAGACCAGCGCATACACTGCTGGCCGCAAGCCCAATAAGAGTGCGGCCAAAACAGGCACGGCCATCAAATAGATTTGGCTAACAGGTCCAATCTTGAAGAAAAAGAAAAGCCCTATGAGATAAATAATGAGCAACAGGTTCCAACTTCGCGTGATCCACGATAAGCGCTTGAGATACCAGATTGAGATCGCCCAGGAGATGGCGATGACGTCTACCACCGCTACCGAGATCATATCGTCACGGATCGCCATCACGATACTTGGGATTGCAGTTATAACACCGAGAACCACGGCCCAGAAAAGTATCGATGATAAAAGTTCATTGCGCCAAGCCTGCAAATCCATAGATTGATAGTCACGCGTGGGAGCTAAATCAGCAATGAAATCTCGATTCTTCTGCAATTACTTGACTCCAAGACTGTGGCCAACAGGGTTGAATTAGGCGATTGAGAGACAGACTTCTTTTATACGTGGAATCCCCTGCGAAGAAAAGTGATTTTTACTACTTGTCGGTTATTTCACACTAGCCACAAACGAATGAACCACACGATGAACCACATTATGGAATATCGTAGCCTTTGCTAGCCCGCCACAAATCAAACCATTGCGCACGATTGAGTTGCAGCGCGGTGGCTTGCACCGCCTCCTGCAGAGCAGTGACACGACTAGACCCTGTCAACACTAGGGGCTTTACTGGCAAACGCAAGATCCAAGCTAAAGCGACACAGGACGGTGAGGTTTCCAACTGACTAGCCAACTGCTCTAAGGTTTGATTAACACGCTGTGCACGCTCATCTCGGCCTTGGAACAACGCGCCGCCCGCTAATGCAGACCAAATCATGGGCGAAATCCGCATTTGCTGACACAAGTCAAAACAACCATCCTCAATTGGACTCATCTGCAACAAGGAACACTCCACCTGATTTGTCACTAAAGGTATGCGACTATTGAGTAACTGGAACTGCGTGTTTGTAAAGTTCGATACACCAAAATGCTTGACCTTACCGCTGCTGCGCAATGCCTGGAACGCTTCAGCGATTTCATCGGCATCCATCAAAGGATCGGGGCGATGGATCAAGAGCAAATCAAGCTGCTCCAAGCCCATATTACGCAGAGAATTTTCTGCCGATTGAATAATATGGGCCGCGCTCGTTTCGTAAATATGCGAAGTTTGTGCGGGACGCTGTGCTGAAGGAAACTGAATGCCACACTTTGTCACCACTTCAAACCGTGATCGAAGATGCGGCGCCAATGCAAAGGCTTCACCTAGCAAAGTCTCGCTGGTGTAGTCGCCATAAATGTCGGCCTGATCAATCGTCGTGATACCGAGTTCTAAAGCCTGTTCAAGAAAACTCACACGTTGTTGCGGCGACATTCCCCATGAGGACAAACGCCACAGACCAAGAACAATCTGTGAAAACTCTGGCCCTTGCGGCGCGATGACAATACGAGGACTTTTCATGGAATGCGAACCTCAAGTTGAGAAATGAATGGACCTACTCAAGCGCCGAGCTCAGTCAAATTTTGTTGCAACACTTCGAGTTTGACATAACCTGACGCAATCATATGCAGGCCGTCGTCTTTAACCAAACATAAGACCGGAAAACCTCGTATACCCCAGCGTTGAATTTGTTCGAAATGTAAACGCGTTTCGTCGCGCGTTGAAGGCGCTTGCATGGTTTCGAGATAACTAGCAACATCATATGCACCATCATGTGCGCCGCTATTCAAAGCATCGACACAGATCTGCGCGAGAATTTCGTCTTTCGTAACATCCAGGCCCTGCGCGTAAAATCCATGTTGCACAGCGCGGAACAAGGCGAGACTCTGTTCAGCGTTACTGTCATCCGCTAACAATTTAGCGGTGACAACGGCACGGCAAGCGGGCTCGGTATCGTAGATAAAACCCTCTTTGTTCAAGCCTGTCATATCAAACGGTAAACCACTGACATCTTGCACCCGCTGCCAATGCGAGAGAATCATTTGACGTGTATCGTCATCCATCACATCTTTGTTATACGCACGCAGTCCACCGAGCACGATATCCAACTCACTATTTGGGCGACTATCGATGAGTTTTTGAAGCTCTAAGCTAAAACCATAACACCATGAGCACATGGGATCGGCAATGTAGAGAAATTTACTCATACTGTATTCCTTTATTCTTTACTGCTGAAATGATGTTCCTAATCGTTTTAAACATCAGCATTCACACCTTGACGCTCAATTGAATTGAGGTGGGCACGACCTCAAGCCGGATACAAGGCACCCAAAATACGCAGGCCTTTTGCACCGGTGACCTCCGCCAGATTGCCAGCTTTGCCTTCAACAAAGCACTGCGCCAACCAAGCAAAGGCCAAGGCTTCGACCTGATCCGGCGCAACGCCTAAAGTCAAGGTAGATTGCACCGTGAGGTCCGCCTTCGGTATGTGACCATGCGCAGAAAATTGCTGATGCAGTTCACGTTCAAGCTCTTGCATCAAGTGAGAATTGAAAGCCCCTCCACCGCAAACAAACACTGACTGACAATCGGGGGCGTGGCGGGCGATCTCGCAGGCGATTGTGCGTGCGGTTAAGGCGCATAAGCTCGCTTGCACATCAACCGCAGCAATGTCTGAGCCAGCATCCAATGTCTGCAGTTTTTGTTGTAGCCAAGCGAGGTGAAACAAATCACGTCCGGTACTTTTGGGCGGTGGCAAATCGAAAAAACCTTCCGTACAAAGTGATGCGAGTAGCTCACCATGGATCTGACCGGAGCGTGCCCATGCACCATCAGCGTCATAGCGTAAACCGCGCGCTTGTTCTATCCACGCATCCATCAACACATTGCCCGGTCCGGTATCGAATCCCGAGGTTCTACCATCGCTATGCAAAATACTGATATTGCTAATGCCGCCGATATTCACGACCACGCGACACTCACCTGCAACACCAAAAATCGCGCGATGAAAGGCCGGCACTAAAGGTGCACCTTGCCCACCAGCAGCCACATCGCGACTACGAAAATCGGCGATCACATCGATAGCACAGCGTTCGGCGAGAAGCGCCGGATTATTGGTTTGTCTGGTGTACCCTAACTCTGGTCGATGACGTATTGTTTGACCATGTACACCGATCGCACGAATACGCGAAGCCTGAATTTGCGAACTGAGCTGTGACTGTAATTGCGCGACGCAGGCGGCATAGACCTCGACCATGGCATTGGCAAATAGAGCTTCGCGATGAATTTCATCCACGCCTGATTGTTGTAAGGCGAGGCCTTGCGCACGCAAGTCAGGATCAAATGGGATATGCGCTGTTCCTAGAATCTGCATTTGCTGCCCTGGTTCACTCGGCATTGCCACCACGACGCCATCAACACCGTCGAGACTCGTGCCTGACATCAAACCAATATAGATCGAAGATGAATTTGAAACCTTCATGAAACTCAATCACACCCAATCAAAAGAGAGAACGACTGCAGCTTGCATGATGCCACATTAAGAATAAAAAAGCCGAACAGGTCGTTCGGCTTTTTTTAAGATGATGGCTTAGTTTAACGCGCTACCGTACGTACCGCAGAACCGCGCTCAGGACGCAGCAAGTTAAAACGGTGTTCCATATCAGAAGCAACGGTACGGAAACGCGGCATATCATTCGCTGCCAAGGCCGCTGCACTTTGTACGCTAATCGTATTCGGATCACGGGCTTCACCATTGACGCGGAATTCATAGTGCAAGTGTGGTCCGGTAGACCAACCTGTCGAACCAACGTAACCAATCACATCACCCTGCATGACCCGTGCGCCCTTGTGTACAGCGACGCGGCTCATATGACCATAAGCGGTGCTGTAGCCATTCCAGTGCTTAATGATAACCATATTGCCGTAACCACCTTGCACCCCAGCGTGATCAATCGTTCCGTCGGCTGCTGCACGAATAGGCGTGCCAGTCACCGCCGCAAAGTCGATACCTTTATGCGCTTTCCATTTGCCCGAAATAGGATGGATACGCATCGAGAAACCCGAAGAAATACGAGAAAATTCCAAAGGCGATTTCAAGAAGGCTTTCTTCAAAGACTTCCCATCGAAACTATAGTAACCACCTTCGCCCGCACCTTCATCAAACCATACGGCTTGGAACAATTTGCCAGCGTTACGGAATTCACCAGATAACAAACGACCAGTTTTCACCATCTCGCCGTTTTGCCAGAAAGTTTCGTAGACAATATTGAAGTAGTCACCACGCTGTAATTTATAGAAGTCGATATTGGTCTCGAACATCTTAACGATTTGATCGGCGACAGCGCCAGGAATCAACGCCTTGTCAGTTGCCACATACAGCGAGGATTGAATCTCACCCGAACGCATTTCAATGCGACGCTCATATTGTTCGGCCACTTCGTCAGCATGAAATTCACCGCGCTCATCACGGGCAATCACCAAAGTCTTACTACTTTGCTTGCCATCGTCTTGCATGGAAACACGCAGCCATTCCAACATGCCATCATCGGTGGTTTTGGCGCGCACAGTTTTTCCGGCACGAGCTTGGACCAAGCCACGGGCGACGCTATCTGATTTAATGAAATTGCTGGCTTTCGCATCATCGACACCTAGGCGCTGAAGCAAAGAGGCCAAACTATCACCACGTTGCACTTTTTCTTCTTTGATAAAGTGCTGTTGTTGCAAGATGATTTTCGCCATTTGGTCTTCCAAAGAAGGCAAAGGCAGTTCTTGCACAATGGTTTTAACGGGCAAATTAGCTGCATCAGGTGCAAGTGGCGCAACGCCGACCGCACCCACCGCGCACACTGCGAAGAACAAAGCGCTAAACGAAATCACGCGCGATGCTCGCATCGTGCGCACACTGTGAACCGTGTTTTGGATGATTTCTCGGGCTTTAACTTCCGCTGTCGCGGTGAAATTTGCAGCTAGATGACGTAATTTATCGGAGAATCGCATGCAATAAGTTAAAATTAGGGCTTCGTGGCGATTTCCCGGTGGTGCGCCACGAATAGCGTGTTAGCAAACCCACTCCTCGTATTATTTGTTATGCGGACTAGCTCGGCTCTTAGTATTTAGGCAGGCTGTCGAGTAGAATAAGCGGGGGCTTCAAAATAGTCGCCTGATTGTAAAGCAAATGGCGAATAATGCAAGCCTAGAATCGGGCTCAACACGATAGCAATTTGATCTGTTCGACATCAAGCCACAAGCTGTTGATCGCACCGCAAAAGAATATCAAAACCACTTGCCGAATACCCAAGACATTTAGTCCAATGCTGCACTCGCAAGCGATGTACAGCTGCATGAGACTTTTGACTTAATCGGCACACAAAGTAGCACTGATTAAACTGTTTGAAGCATTATTTGCAGTACTTTAATAAAGAATTAACAAAACGAATCAACTCCGCTCGCCCTGCGAGCTCTTATTTTTTGAATCATCATGACAGCGCCACAAACTAACGACAAAGCCCAAGACACTTCAAAATTGCTTCCTCTTTCCGACGCGGTGCAACATGCCTTGGCTGTGACCAAACGCGGCGTCGATGAGTTATTGATCGAATCAGAATTCGCGCAGAAATTGGCGCGTAGTGAGCAAAGTGGCAAGCCTTTGCGTATCAAACTCGGCTTGGACCCAACCGCGCCTGACCTGCACTTAGGTCACACCGTGGTGCTGAACAAGATGCGCCAACTGCAAGACCTTGGCCACACTGTGATCTTTTTGATCGGCGATTTCACTTCCATGATTGGCGACCCTTCTGGTCGTAACGCGACACGCCCACCTTTGTCACGCGAACAAATCGAAGAAAACGCACAAACCTATTTCAAGCAGGCGTCTTTGGTACTCGATGCCAGCAAAACCGAAATTCGTTACAACTCCGAATGGTGCGATGCACTCGGTTCACGCGGGATGATTCAATTGGCCTCACGTTACACCGTGGCCCGTATGATGGAACGCGATGATTTCACCAAACGCTATAAGGCTGGCACGCCTATTTCTGTACACGAGTTCCTCTACCCGTTGATGCAGGGTTATGACTCAGTCGCACTCAACGCCGACCTCGAACTCGGTGGTACCGACCAGAAATTCAACCTCTTGGTCGGTCGCGAATTGCAAAAAGATTTCGGTCAAGAGCAGCAATGTATTTTGACCATGCCTTTGTTAGAAGGTTTGGACGGCGTCGAAAAAATGTCGAAGTCCAAAAACAATTACATCGCCATCACTGAACCAGCTAACACCATGTTCGCCAAGGTCATGAGTATTTCTGATGAGATGATGTGGCGCTATTACGATTTGCTGTCCTTCTGTTCGTTGGAACAAATTGCGCAGTACAAGAAGTCGGTCGCTGAAGGTCAAAATCCACGTGATGTCAAAGTCGCTTTGGCGCAAGAAATCGTTACCCGCTTCCACAGCAAACAAGCAGCCGAAGATGCATTAGCGGATTTCGTGAATCGCTCCAAAGGCGGTATCCCTGATGATGTGCCTGAAATGAATGTGACCGGTGCCCCAATCGGTATCGCCCACTTGCTCAAACAAACTGGCCTGTGCGCTTCCACTTCCGAAGCGATCCGCATGATTGATCAAAACGGCGTACGCATTGATGGCAATGTCGTCAGCGATAAGCAATTGCAGATCCAAGCAGGCACCATGGTGTTACAAGTCGGTAAGCGCAAATTCATGAAAGTGCATTTGTCAGCATGATCGCTTTATTGCAACGTGTGAGTCATGCCAGCGTCGTGGTTGATGGTCAAACCATAGGCGCGATCGATGCTGGCTTGATGGTACTGGTTTGTGCCGAGCGAGAAGATAACGAAGCCGATGCCGCGGCTTTGCTGAAAAAACTTTTGAGCTATCGCGTCTTCAGTGATGAGGCCGGCAAGATGAATCGTAGTGTCACCGATGTGCAAGGTGGCTTATTGCTGGTGCCACAGTTCACGCTCGCGGCTGATACGCAATCGGGAACCCGTCCGTCTTTCACGCCAGCCGCACCACCGGAACTCGGCAAGCAACTGTTCGATCACTTCGTCACACTCGCACGTCAGCAACATGCAAAAGTCGAAACCGGGCAATTCGGCGCCGACATGAAAGTCAGTTTGACCAACGATGGACCCGTCACGTTTTGGTTGCAGACCAAAGCCAAAGCAAAGTAAAAAAGTGACTTCGCAAAAGACCGAATTACTATTGATACGCCACGGCGAAACCGCGTGGAATGCGGTGCGACGTTTGCAAGGCCATCTCGATATCGGTCTCAACGCCGAAGGTCAACGTCAAGCGCAAGCACTCGGCCTACACTTAGCGCATCAAGACTTAACCGCCATTATCTCTAGCGATCTACAACGCGCCTTGCACACGGCAAAAGCCATCGCCCAACATCGAGATATTACGGTACAAGTCGACGCACGCTTACGTGAACGCTGCTTCGGCGATTTCGAAGGCAAACTGTATAGCGAATTGCCTGAGCTTTATCCAGCAGAATATGCCTTATGGCGTTCGCGCGACCCCGACCTGCACTTTCCCGCTAAGCCAGATGAACCCAACAATCGCGGTGAAAGCATCCGTGAATTTCACCAACGTGTGATCAGCTGCCTACATGATTACGCGGAACGCTACGCAGGCCAACGCATCGCCCTGATCGCCCACGGCGGTGTGCTCGAATGTGCGTGGCGCGAGGCATCTGGACTTCCACTCAATGCCGAGCGCGCGGTGACGATATTTAATGCCAGCATCAATTACTTCCGCTTCGAAAACGATCGACTCCATTTAATTGAATGGGGACAGATCGCGCATTTAGAACGCGACGTATTGGACGAACTGAAGTAGCTAGAACTCGGTCGAGTAGGCCCTGCAAATATCGCGCGCTTCTACCCGCGATCATGTCCAAAAGTTTGATTGCGGTCCTTAGAATCTAGAAAAATTGACAAAACAAAGTAAGCAATTGACAATGCGCGTCTTTCAAAAGTACATCCCTCACAAAGGACCGCATTCACATGAAGCAGCACCGCCGTACCCCTCTCGCCATTCTGATCCTCAGTGCTCTTAATATCACCAACGGTGTCTGCGCCGCACAAGACGTCAAGGGTCCAGCAAACCAAACAAACACTAGCCAAGGCAGCGCGCAAGTAACATCCGCTCCGAAAACGCAGCAAGTCGAAGTGACCGCGAAAAATGAAACTGAGGTGGCACGCAAAGATGCAGCAGCAAAAACAGTCGTGAGTAACGCTGAGTTAATCAAATACGGCGACACCAATATTGCCGACGCGATGAAACGCGTGCCGGGTGTGACGGTGGTGAAAGGTGTCATGCAGTTACCTGGAATGGCTGCTGGGTATACGCAAATTCTGGTCGATGGCGAACCGCCACGCGGCATCAACATCAACGACATTCCGATGAACACCATCGAACGCGTGGAAATTTATCGACTCGGTAGTGCTGAGTTCAGTAGCCAAGCGATGGCGGGTACTATTAATATCATTCTGAAGAAAGTCCCTCGAACGGCGCAACAACAGCTGAAGACTTCGATCACCCATGTACACAATACGACGGGCAGTACCGAGTGGATGGGCTCGGACAAAAACGCCAACCTGTCCTATTCTTTATCGCTGCGCGCCTCAGAATTTGGTTTCAGCTTTCCGCAAACTACAAATAGCGAGGAGTACGATCAACAGAATCAACTGCTGAGCAAGAACCTTCGTCGCACAGAAGGCGAAGCCTTGTCCAAACAATTCTTCATCTCTCCTATCCTGCAATACAAAAACGATAGTGGATTTAGTCTCCGTTCTACGACCTCGATTTCGGGAAGTAATTTTGAAGACCATTCAAGCCAAGACTATCAATTTTTTGCGGGCCAAAATTACCCGATACAGTCCACACAATCCCGCACTTATTCACGCGGGCGCAACGGCAATTCGTCCATCAAGATCAATGACAAAATTTTTGATGATGCGAAACTCGATTTCAACCTTGGTGTAAATGGTTACACCTCTGATTACCTTGGTCACGAGGTGAACTACAGCAAGCCAGAGCAACTCGCATTCACTCGATCCACGCAAAACCGCATTTTCAATCGCGGCTTGAGCAGTTCTTTGAAAGTCACAGTGCCAAGCACAGCAGAACACGATATCGTGATCGGTTGGAACGGATCACGCTCACAAAACGAAACCCATCGTACACAAGTCGACATTATTCCAACGCAGACTTCATCCGAGTCAAACCTGCAAACGACCGAATCCGCCATCGACAACATGGCGATCTTCGCGCAAGACGAATGGAAGTTTCGGAAGAACTCTTCGGTTTATTTAGGATTGCGTTGGGAAGGCGTGCGCGTCAACAGTAAGGGCAACACACAAAATAACGCCGAGAATACCTCAAGCGTGTGGAGTCCAATCGTTCAAACACTGTGGCAGCTCAACGACGAAAACACCGACCGCTTTCGCCTCGGCGTTTCACGCACCTACAATGCGCCACCGAATTTTTACATCATTTCGCCAAAGTTCGTAGTCGTCAATAACTCAATCGAGAATCCAAGCTTACGCGGTAATCCTGCACTTAAACCGGAACTTGCATGGTCACTGCAGACTTCGTTCGAACACAATGATCAAAATGAATTCAGCTACAGCGTCAAAGCGGTTGTGCGAAAAATTATGGATATCCACCGTATGCAGCTGAGTTATGCGGACAATACCTGGTGGCGTCAATACGTGAATGCTGGAGAAGGCATTTCGAAAGTACTCAGTTTCGAAACTCAATTTCCTGCCAAGCGCTTTATTAATGACGCTCCCAATATCGACTTCAGTTTCTACATTGGCCGCACATGGTCGGCGGTGTCTTACTTGCCGAAGCCAGACAATCTCTTAGTTCCAGGTAAGCTCAATGCAAACGTGAGCATAGACTATAAGACTAAAGATCAAATGCTAAGTATGGGTGGCAGCTTGCGCTACCAAGATAATAACCCTATCCTCATCAGCAGTCTGCAGAGAACTACCGGTGCACCTTCCGTTGATCTCGATGTGTATGCGCTCTGGAATGCATCGAAGAAAACAAAACTGCGTTTGTCGATGGACAATTTACTTAAGCGCACACAAGTCAACACGAATCAATATTTCGAGACACAAGGAATGCTCTGGCGCTCCTCCTATACAAAGCCTTTTCGCTACTTCAGACTTCAGATGGAACATAGTTTCTAATGTTCCATGCAGTGATCTCCTATAGCGAATCGCTATAGAAGCGCAATAGCCCCGCCCAACTTTTGCGAACCTGCCATTTCGCAGGTTCGATTAAGGCAACTGGCTTACAAAAGATCAATAACTCGTCTGTGTATAAGGTCGCGCAGCGGGAGTGCTACCCCATTGCTTATTCGGCGTGGTCTGCATACGGAACACCAGTTCACCACCTTGCAGAATTTGTTCATGCGTGATGAAGTTCTTGTCGAGCGCCTTGCCGTTCAGACTAACAGCACCAACATACATCGCCGCTTTACTCAAGTTCTCAGCGCGTATCGTGAAGCGTTTGCCATTCGGTAGCTGCAATACGGCTTTATCGACAAAGGGACGGCCAATCACGTATTCATTACTCCCCGGAGCAACTGGGTAAAAGCCCAAGGACGTGAATACCAACCACGCCGACATCTGTCCCAAGTCATCATTACCAAAAAGCCCGTCAGGCTTCGCTTGATATTGGCTATCAACGATTTGCTGTAAGCGTGCTTGCGTCTTCCACGGCGCACCGAAATAGTTATACAAATAAGCGACGTGGTGTGATGGTTCATTACCGTGTGCATAGTGACCAATCAAGCCTGAGATATCTTCCATATGGGCATAGATTTTCTCGTCCACCTTGGCATCGAAGACTTGATCAATCTTTGCAATCGCCGCCGCATCGCCGCCGAGCATGCTGATGAGACCCGCATTGTCATGTGGCATATACCATGAGTATTGCCATGCGCTGCCTTCAGTGTAATCGCTACCAAAATTGGAGACGGCCGGATCGAATGGAACGCGGAATTCACCATTGCTTTTGCGCGCACGAATAAAGCCGGTTTTGACATCAAACACATTGCGGTAATACTGAGCTCGCCCATAGAACTTTTTGGCGATATCGGCCTTGCCCATCTTCTCTGCCATACGGGCAATGGTCCAATCATCGAAGGCGTACTCGACGGTTTTCGACGCGGCTTCGGGTTCCAAATCAGTTGGCACATAGCCGTATTTCATGTAGTGCTGTAAGCCACCGTAGGGCCCATATTCGGCGCTCTTGACCATGGCATCAAGTGCCGCCTCAGCATCAAAGCCACCGACGCCTTTCATGTACAAATCAGCGATGACGGGTACCGCGTGGTAACCGATCATGCACCAAGTCTCCAAACCATGAAATTGCCATACCGGCAGAATGCCATCGGGACTAAATTTCTGTGAGGCGACGAGGGAACTCACAAAATCGGCATTACGTTGCTGGGGCTGGACGAGGCTCAACAAAGGATGCAGAGCACGGTAGGTGTCCCACAAGGAAAAAGTAGAATGAAAACGGAAGCCTTGCGCTTGATGCACTTGATTGTCGGGGCCACGATAACGGCCATCACTATCCATAAAAAGGCTAGGCCCCATCATGCTGTGATACAAAGCCGTGTAGGCCATGGTGCGCATTTCAGGCTTGGCTTCGATTTGTATCGCTGACAAAGCTTCGTCCCATGCCGCGCTGGCTTTCGCTCGTTCAGCATCGAAATCCCAGTTCGGCATCTCCTGCAAATTCGCAATCGCACCTTCCTCGCTCACTGGTGAGATCGCGACTTTCACCATCACAGTTTGATCTTTCAATTGACCGAAATCGAAACTGGCAACCAGTGCCTTGCCTTCGATTTTCACTTTGTCTTTGCCGTTACTACCTGGGCCTGCAAACCCGCGATACTCGACCGCATCTTCGCGATTTTGAATCTCGCGTTGTACGAATGGCTGAGAAAATTGCATGGCGAAATACAATTGTCGTCCCGCTGCCCAGCCCCGCGTTTCGCGCATGCCAGTGACCAGTGTTGAACTACGCACTCGCAGACTCGACCACAAATTTTTGCTCTTGTAGTCGTAAATACTATTTCGCAGATCAAGCATGATCTTCGCTTCTTCGCCAGCAGCATAACGATAGCGATGCAAGCCAACACGATCACTCGCTGTGAGTTCTACTTGAATCTCATGATCCAATAATTTCACCGCATAGTAACCGGGCGAGGCTTGTTCATACTTGTGACTGAAGCGAGAACGATAACCACTGTAAGCGCGCTCTGGATAGCCCGGCTCCCATTTCGTTTCACCACTATACGGCATCAATAAGACGTCGCCGAGATCCGAGTGACCAGTGCCAGAAAAATGCGTATGCGAAAACCCGAGTATCGAATCATCTTCATAGCGATAACCTGCCGCCCACGGATAGCTTTGCTTGAAATGGCGTACTTGTGTATCAGGACTCAATTGCACCATGCCGAAGGGTCGTGTCGCGCCGGGGAAAGTATGACCATCGCCGCCGGTGCCGATGAAGACATTGACGGCGGCGCTTGGCTTGCTCTTGTCGGTGACAGTCGTCGTCTGCGTAGAACTCTTGGCAAAAACTGGTGCGCACAATATTGCCGCACTTGCGATCAGACTGAGAGAGAGGCGTCGTATTGATGACATAGACATCCTTAGATGAGGAAATGTGGTGCGGATTGGTATCTTGGGCTGAGCGATGCACATCCTGAATTGCAAACGCTCAATCAATTTTTTTGCTACAAATCGTCGGTACTACTTTCTCGGATCATCAACTGCACCGCCAGCGTTTTATCGACAGCTTCGTCCTGCGCTTTGCGTAAGAGCATGGCGACACCTTCTGCGCCGAGCGCTTCCTTATCGACATGAATGCTGCTCAAAGGCGGATTTGATTTCGCCGCGGCACTGATATTGTCAAAGCCAACGATGGCAATATCGTGAGGAATCTTGAGCCCCGCTTCTAAGCAAGCCTGCATGGCAGTTAATGCCGTCGTATCGTTGTAGCAAAACACGGCGTCCGGCCGCTGCGTCATCGCCAACAATTTCAACATGGCTTTCTTGATGCTGGCTTCCTCATTCGCATGATGCGGAATGGCGATTTCTAATTCAGGATTGGCCAACATCTTGGCGTCATACAAAGCTTTGCGAAAGCCATGCACACGCTCTTGAATACTGTAATGCGCGCTAGGGCCACTTAACATCGCGATGCGCTTACGTCCTGATTGGATCAAATGACGCGTCGCCAAATAGCCGCCCAAACGGTTGTCTGGATTAATCGAAGTAAAGTCATCGAGATACATATCAATGAGCACCAGCGGCTTACCAGCAGCACGAATCGCATGCAAGATCTCAGGTTCAAAAAAACCAGCGCACAAAATTGCATCGGGTTGATGTACTCGAATTTGTTCCATGACCGGCTCAGCCGGACCAACTGCTACAAACGACAAAGCGATGCCTTCACGTCGACAAGCGGCCTCGGCGCCATGCAAGACTGGGGAGAAAAAAGGACTACTCGATAAAGTGTTGTGCTGGCGATGTAAGAGGAAGGCGATGCGGCGCACACGACCACTTTTCAACTTCGAAAAGTCATAACCCAATTGGCGTGCCACTTCAAACACCCGCACCCGCGTTGCTTCGGTCAGCCCACTTTGATTTTTGAGCGCGCGCGAAATCGTGCCCAAAGACAGACCTGTCGCTTTCGCAATATCACGGATCGTGACCGCCATGAGACCTGCTCCCGAATACGTATCAACACGCGCTTTTAATAAACAATCTAAGCGAGGATTGAAAACGAAAAAAATAAGAAACTTCGCTGAGAAGATCTTAAACTGAGAAGAAATAGACGGTCAAATAAGCTGATTTTTAAGGCTGTAGTTTAGCGGGTTTAGTAAACAAGACAAAGATATCTGAAATTTAAGAAAAATCGTCTGAAGTCAAGCGCGCTTCATAGGCATGGCAAGACTCACACACGGCGAACGGCCCAGAGCGCCGACCTTTTTCATCCGACTCCTGACACCAAAAGATTTCTACTTGTCCCTGACATTGGCGGCAGCTAGCCTTGCTTCGAGAAGAAATCACAAAACACAAAAATCCAAACGGCAGCAGATAAAGTGCCATCTTCACTGCATCACCGATCGGACGAGCGCTTAGCAGCACCAAGATCCCAAACCCGGTGGGAAAAAGCACCGCGATAGAGAAACCGAGCAATCGAAAAAAAGTATGCGTCCAACTGTATTTTAGAATCGGCAGCTCACGGTAACCTGCATAATCGGCGCGGCTCACTTGCTTCATTGAATTCGTCCTTTTTTTTCTATAGGCTTGCATTGCACTCCTCACATTTGTCGAAATTGATGCTGATAAGCTTGCGACACAGATAACCATTCATCGGAGTGCCGCATTCGCAACGACAAACCGGAATCAACGCGCTTGACTGCATCGATGGCGCTGACCTGCACAATCGCACTGCGCGAGATTTGCCAAAATTGTTCAGGCTCGAGCTGCAACATGAGATCTTTGATCGTGGTCCGGATATGTGCTGCAAATTTCGCGGTCTCCACTTTCGTATACTTGGCATCGGCACGAAACGCTAACACCTCATTGATATCAATAAAGCGCAATTGATTGCCGTGTGAAGCTTGAATCCAACGCAGCGGCCCCGCTTTTTTCTCGCTGCGCATCCCAGACAAATCCGCTGCCGCTTGTTGCCGTTTGTCTTTCATACGCTGCACCGCCAAAGCGAGGCGCGCCATATCGAGCGGCTTGAGCAAATAATCAACCGCCCCTTGATCAAAGGCATCGACGGCGTATTCATTATAAGCAGTCAAGAAAATGATATGCGCTTTATGAGTCGCTAAACGCGCGACCTCGACTCCGGAAAGACCGGGCATACGCACATCAAGAAAAGCAAAGTCGGGCCTGCGCTCTTGCAGCAGTTTCGCGGCCGAAATGCCGTCCGCTGCTTCACCGACTATCTGCAATTCTGGCCACAACATCGCCAGAGCCGACTTCAGTTCCGCACGCAGGATATTTTCATCTTCGGCGATAATCGCGGTCGCTACTTCTTTCATCGTTTCTCTATCTAAAACCTTCATGTATTGATTACTTTTGCTGCATCGCTTGTGCTACGCTATTTTTGAAGCGCTACTGGTAACAGTTTCCACCGGAATGCTCACTGTGACCGTCAATCCCTGATTCGGTTCACTAGCAAATTGCAACTGCGCTGCCTCACCGTACATCGCTGCTAAGCGTTCTTGCAGGTTCAGCAGGCCGACACCATCTCCCAATTCCGCTTGTAAACCCTGTCCACTATCCTGCACCTCGATCTGCAAACGTGAATCGTCAATCATCGCCTTCAGCCGAATGATACCGCCCTGCACTTGCGGCTCGATCGCATGTTCAATCGCATTTTCCACCAAGGTCATCACACTCAAGGGCGGAATCAAGCAAGCCCGTGCCGCGGCATCGGCAACAATTTCGAATTGCAAACGCTCGCCCAAACGTATCTTCAAAATTTGCAGATAGGCCTCGGCCCTTTCTAGCTCCTGCCCCAAGCTGGTGGTCGGCGCACGCAAGTCTGGCATCGCCGCTCGCAAATAGGCAATCAAATGGTTCAACATCAATTCAGAGGCATCCGCATCTTGTCGTATCAAAGCCCGCACATTGGCTAAGGTGTTATACAAAAAGTGCGGTTCAATTTGGCCTTGTAGTGCAGCGAGTTTGGCTTCTATAATCTGGCGCTGTATTTTATGTTTGCGTTGCTCCTCAAGCACGAGTAACTCAGTCCTCTTTTGTACCTCGACTTGAA
>CAYWNE010000057.1:0-22222 GCA_964459555.1 uncultured Burkholderiaceae bacterium
AAATTTATTGACGAAGCAAGAATCGAAGTCATCGCCGGTGATGGCGGTAATGGCGTTGCTTCTTTTTGCCGTGAAAAATTCCGTCCTTTCGGCGGCCCTGACGGTGGCGATGGTGGTCGTGGCGGTAGCATCTACGCTGTTGGCGATCGCAATATCAACACCTTGGTCGACTTCCGCTATTCCAAATTACATAAAGCCAAAGATGGCGAAAACGGCCGCGGTTCAGACTGCTATGGTCGCGGCGCGGACGATATTTTTCTGCGCATGCCAGTTGGTACTTTGATTGTTGATCGCAACACTGACGAAGTGATCGCCGATATCACTGAACACGGTCAGGAAGTCTTGTTGGCACGTGGCGGCGAAGGTGGCTGGGGCAATATTCATTTCAAATCTTCGACGAATCGTGCGCCACGTCAGCGTACTGACGGTAAGCCTGGTGAGCGTCGCGAATTGAAATTGGAATTGAAAGTTTTGGCAGACGTTGGTTTGCTTGGTTTGCCGAATGCCGGTAAATCAACTTTCATCACAGCTGTTTCAAATGCTCGCCCGAAGATCGCTGATTATCCATTTACGACTTTGCATCCGAATCTCGGCATGGTGCGTGTCAGTCATGAAAAGAGTTTCGTGATTGCCGATATCCCAGGTTTGATCGAAGGTGCGGCAGATGGTATCGGTCTTGGTGTGCAATTCTTGAAGCACTTACAACGCACAGGTTTGCTCTTGCATATCGTTGATTTGGCACCGTTTGATGAAGGTGCAGATCCGGTCAAAGACGCCAAGGCTTTGATTAAAGAATTACAGAAGTATGATGAAACTTTGGCGGACAAACCACGTTGGTTGGTTCTGAATAAACTCGATGTCTTGAGTGAAGAAGAGCGCAAGAAACGCGTTAAAGACTTCGTTAAACGTTTTGGCTGGAAGGGTCCAGTATTCGAGATCTCAGCATTGAGCCACGAAGGCTGCCAAGCTTTGGTCAATGATATCTACGCTTACATCGAAGAAAAGCGCATCGCTGAACATCGCTCCTTAGAGACACAAATGAAAGAAGAAGCACAGGGAATCTTGTCGATTGATCCAGATGATCCGCGTTTCAAAGTGATCGAAGAGTAAGAAAACGGGGCGTTTTGATACCGATTTCTACGAAGAAGCCGACCTGTCAAAGTCGGCTTTTTTTTTACCCAGTCGTCGGAGCGGAGATCTTCAAATGCACTAAGCAAATTTACCGCAGCCTTTTGTCTTGCCTAAACAAAATTCTGAAAAATAAAAGTAAATCAGAATAATGTATAATTTCAGTGATTCCTTTCCAAATGAAAATCCTGAAAATAGTTTTTTATGCAATCTCTGATTCAAGATGCCAAACGTCTTATCGTCAAGGTCGGTTCCTCGCTGGTCACCAATGAAGGTCGCGGTCTCGATCGTGATGCCATCGCTAATTGGGCGCAACAAATCGCAGCCCTGCGGGCAATGGGAAAAGAAGTCGTACTCGTTAGTTCCGGTGCCATCGCTGAGGGGCGCAAACGCTTAGGGTTTGAAACGCGACCGACCGGCATACATGAATTGCAGGCTTGTGCCGCGGTAGGGCAAATGGGCTTGGCCCAGATCTATGAAAGCTGTTTCCGCGAACACGAACTTGGTACGGCACAGATTTTGTTGACGCATGCCGATCTCGCCGATCGCGAGCGCTATCTGAATGCGCGTTCGACACTCACCACTTTACTGGCCTTCGGCATCGTGCCCGTGATCAATGAAAACGATACGGTGGTGACCGATGAAATCAAGTTCGGTGATAACGATACGCTCGGCGCCTTAGTCGCCAATTTGGTCGAGGCCGATGCCTTGATTATTCTGACCGATCAAGCGGGGCTGTACACGGCGGATCCACGTAAAAACGCTGATGCGCAATTCGTACATCATGCGAGGGCCGGCGACGAAGCGCTGGAGGCGATGGCCGGTGGTGCGGGCAGTAATGTCGGCAGTGGCGGCATGTTGACCAAAATCTTAGCCGCAAAACGTGCCGCACGTTCCGGTGCACACACCGTGATTGCTTGGGGGCGCGAAAAGCAAGTTTTGGTGCGCTTGGCGCAAGGCGAGGCGATTGGCACGCATTTGAGTTCGGATCGTGCGCCACTGGCGGCGCGCAAACAGTGGATGATGGATCATTTACAAACCTCGGGACAATTGGTGCTCGACGATGGTGCGGTGGAAAAACTTCGTCGCGATGGCAAGTCTCTGCTCTCGATCGGCGTGGCCGAAGTGCGCGGCGAATTCGGTCGCGGTGCCGTCGTCACTTGTCTCAATCAAACTGGTGAGGCGATTGCCAAAGGTCTCATTAATTACAGCAGCGGCGATGCACGACGCATCATGCGTAAGGCCTCCTCCGAGATAGAAACTATTCTTGGATTCATCGAAGAGCCTGAACTGATCCATCGCGATAATTTGGTATTGATAAGCTAGTGAAAAAAAAAGCCCGCAAACCGGATACCGGTGCGGGCTTATCGAATTACTACTTGGCTGTTTTTTGGAATGCTTTTACTTGTTGGACATTCTAACCAAGGTCGACTTGCCAAACAAGCTTTCAATTAAATCGACCGCCATGATCGCCGTTTGATTGCGCAAATCGAGTGCTGGATTGAGTTCTACGATGTCCATCGAGCACAGGCGACCGGTGTCAGCGATCATCTCCATACACAATTGTGCTTCACGATAAGTTGGACCACCCAACACCGCGGTGCCGACACCTGGAGCGATATCAGGATCAAGGAAGTCGAGATCGAAACTGACGTGGATATGGGTATTGTCGTCAACGCCATCGAGCGCTTTCAACATCACGTCACGCATGCCGTGTTCGTCGATATAACGCATATCGAATACAGGGATGCTCAAATCGTGGATAAATTGGCGTTCGCCATCGTCAACACTACGAATGCCAATTTGACGGATTTCGTTAGGTTGCATCGCTGGTGTGTAACCACCGTAGGCGATCAATTGTTCTGGGCCATGGCCCATCAAACACGCTACAGGCATGCCGTGGATATTGCCGGTTGGGCTGATGGTGGAAAGATTGCTGTCCGCATGCGCATCGAACCACAAAACGCGCAACTTTTTGCCAGTCTCTTTGCAGTGTTTGGCGACCGCGCTGATCGAACCGATCGCTAAGCAGTGATCACCGCCCATCATCATCGGGAAGTGACCTAGCTTGAGGGCACTACTTACTTCATCGTAGACGGCTTGATTCCAATCGATCGCTTCGTTTAAATGACGCAACCCATTGACAGGTGCTTGCCAGGGATTGGCTGGTCCATGCAAATTGCCATGGTCGATTACGGCTAAACCGCGCGCTTCCAGTGCTTGAGCTAAGCCCGCCACACGTAAAGCGTCAGGACCCATGCCCGCGCCTTTTACACTTGCACCAACATCGGTCGGGGCGCCAATCAGAGAAATAGTCTTAGTCATCTTGTATCTGTCCTCAAGTAAGCTGATCTACCACGGCGGGGCATGTTGGCGCTATCGCTATCCTCTTGCCTCGCGTTTAATCAGGTCGCAGTACGCGTTTGCGGACGAAATTATAGACAATTGTGCGCCAAAAGTAATTTCTATTTTTTGCTTGAAGTTGAGTTGCGACGAAATTTAATTTCCTATGTTCTCGATTTGTGTGAAATAATTTCCAAAAATCTGATATTTGTAAAATTGGCGCTCGATATGGATCAATACGACAAGAAAATACTGCGGCAATTACAGGAAGATGGGCGCATTAGCAACTTGGAGTTGGCTGAGAAAATCCATCTATCGCCACCTCAGACTCTCCGCCGTGTGAGAAATCTTGAAAAGCTCGGCATTATTCAAGGCTACGCAGCAAGAGTCGATCGTGATGCCATAGGTTTGAGCGTGATGGCCTATGTAAATCTATCGCTCGATCGCGAGCAATATCGTAATGTACGAGAGATTGAAAAACAGATTATGGCCTTCGCGGAGGTCATTGAATGTCATACTATTTCTGGCGACTTTGATTACATGTTGAAGGTTGTTGCAACCGATCTCAGAGGATTATCGCAATTTCTCACTGATAAATTGATGCAGGTAGCAGGTGTTGGAAATCTACGTTCCATGGTGTGTATGGAGGAAATCAAGCCTATCAGCGGCCTTCCGATTTCATATTCCGATTAGGACATACAACGAATTGTGTAGAAAATATACGCATTGCGAGGTTGACAAGGTAGAATCAAGTGTCTGGAGAAGCAAATTGAGAATTGTTTGTACCGATTCCAGCATCGTTAAATTCAATATTAGGTGATGTCTATGACAAAGAAAAATCTATTCGCAGCTGTATTTGCAGTTGCATGTGCTTTCATTAGCGCGCAAGCCTCAGCACAGTCTTATTTGGGCGGTACGGTTGGGCGTGCGAAGTGGGATATCGATTGCACAGGTACCGACACATGCAGTACTGGAGCTGGCGGCTTCAAGCTGCTTGGTGGCTATGAGTTCAATCAATACATTGCGCTTGAAGGTGCATATGTTTATTTGAACGAAGTGAGTGCAAATTTTGGACCGCTTAAGGCGACAGTGAATGGCCGTGGGTTTGATTTTGCAGGCGTCTTCAAAACTCCCGAGGCAGGCGGTTTCCGTGGCTTCGGTAAGATCGGTGCGGCCTTTATGAAGGGCGAATTGATTGCTTCTGTTGGACAAGTTGGTGCCTCAGACAATAATTACTCGACACAAGGTTTGATAGGATTCGGTGCGATGTACGCCCTCGACAAAAAGGTTTCTATTCGTGCTGAGATCGATCACCGCCGTGTGAAAGTATCTGGATTTACTGATACGACCTCAAATGTGAATATGTTTTCGATCGGCATTCAATCCCAGTTCTAATTTGAATTCCTTCGATCAGCAAAAAAAACGACACCTCGGTGTCGTTTTTTGTTTTTAAAGTCAGAAGTCTTTTGAAAATCTCTCTTTTGCGGGGTAATTTTGCATATCAGCGGCAGTCACTACGTAGAATCCGAAGTATATGCAAAGGGTATTTTCAGGCAGCATATCGAAGTGTTTGAATAACTGGTTTTTGATAATACTAACAATGGAGACTTTCAACATGAAAAAACTACTGATCGCAATGAGTGCTAGCGGCGTACTGCTCGCTAGCGTAGTCGCACCAGTCCAAGCCGCGGACGACGTTATTCGTTTGGGAAATCTTAAGTTGGCCCATTTCGGCGCGATCTCATACATCAAGGAGATCGCACCAAAATGCGGCATTAAGGTTGAAGAAAGCACCTTTGCCAAAGGCCTCGATGTGATGCAGGCGATGATTGCCGGCGAACTTGATGTCGGCGCAACCGCTTCTGAGGCAGCGATCTCGGGTCGTGCTAAAGGCGTGCCGATTTACATCGTGGCTGGCTTTGCGACCGGTGGTGCGCGTCTCGTTGCGCGGCCAGATGCTGGTATCAAAACGGTCAAAGACTTGAAGGGCAAAAAAGTTGGTGTGACCCGCGGTAGTATTCAAGAACTTCTGTTGGCAGCGGAGCTCGGCCAGCATGGCTTGAGTTCATCCGATATGCCAGGTAAAGACGTACAATTGATTTATCTTGGTTATCCTGATTTGAATCAGGCCCTGCTCGGCAAGAATCTCGACGCCATCATGCAAACCGAACCGCAATCTTCGCAGGCATTGAACAAAGGTTTTGGCGTCGAGGTGATCAAGCCTTACGATACGCCTATCGGCTCGCCGGTTCGTACTCTCGTCATGACTGAGAAGTTCTATAAAGAGCGCCGCCCTGTCGCCGAAAAATTCATGCGTTGTTTTGTCGAAGCGACTAAGAGCTTCATCGACAACAAAGCATTGGCACAGAAGTACGTGACACAGACGATCTTTAAAGGTCAGATTACCGCTGACGACTTTGAAGACGCCATCGGTAATTCTGCTTACACCTACGACATTACGCCAGCGCACATTCAGGTGACCACCGATGTCATGGTCAAATATGGAATCGGCAAAATGGCGACGCCGCCAGTTGCGAATGATTGGGTCAAAATTGATTTGCTCGATCAAGCAAAGAAATCACTCAATATCAAATAGGCTTGGCGCTCAATCATCAACCCTTTAGAGTTGAATCAAGGAGTCGATCTTGACGATGAAATTAAAATCATGGCGCAGCGCGATCAGTGGCTTGATCGTGCCTGTGGTATTGATCGCGCTGTGGCAAACAGCGTCAACGCGTGAATGGGTGAATCCACATGTTTTACCATCGCCCGCCGCGGTGGTGCAGCGTTGGATCACCTATCTGTTACCACAAACGCCGTTCGCTGATTCGGGAATGTCGTGGTTCGCTTGGGCGACTTCGGGTGAACTGGTGGTCGATTCGATGGGAAGTATGTATCGTGTCTTCATGGGTTTCTGCATCGGTACGGGAATGGCATTGCCTTTGGGTTTGCTGATGGGAGCCAGTCAGCGTATTTATGCATTGTTCAATCCTATGATGCAGGTGCTGCGTCCGATTCCACCGATCGCCTATATTCCTTTATCGATTTTGTGGTTTGGCCTCGGCAATCCTCCAGCAATTTTTCTGATTGCGATTGGTGCGTTCTTCCCAGTCTTGATCAATACCATTGCAGGCGTTCGTCAGGTTGATGGTATCTACATTCGTGCCGCGCGCAACCTCGGTGCGAATCAAGCCACCATGTTCACGCGTGTGATTTTGCCGGCTGCTGTGCCCTATATTTTGTCGGGTGTACGGATTGGGATTGGTACCGCGTTTATCGTGGTGATCGTGTCTGAAATGATCGCGGTTAACAACGGTTTGGGATTCCGCATATTAGAAGCGCGTGAGTATTTTTGGTCCGACAAAATTATCGCCGGCATGATTACGATCGGCCTTTGGGGTTTGGCGATCGATGCGGTGGTGTCTCGTTTGAATAATTATTTGCTGCGTTGGCATCGTGGCTTGGAGCATTAAGATGAGTGCGGCAAGTATTCAAATCAATCAAGTACACAAGGTCTTTGCTAGCGACGAGCGCGAAGTAGTGGCGCTCAAAGGCATCGATCTTGAAATTCCGAGTGGTCAATTTGTCTGCCTTTTGGGACCTTCAGGCTGCGGCAAGTCGACCTTGCTCAATGCGATTGCTGGTTTCTCTTTGCCGAGCAGCGGTGAGATCATTGCTGATGGTGAAGTGGTTACGGGACCTGGGCCCAAACGTGGCATGGTGTTTCAAGAATACGCTTTATTTCCATGGATGACCGTGGCGCAAAACATTGCATTTGGCTTGGAAATTAAAGCTCAAAGTAAAGAACAGATCGCGAGCACGGTGGATCAGCTTTTGCAAAAACTGGGTTTATCCGATTTTCGCCAACGCTACCCGAAAGACTTATCGGGCGGTATGCGTCAACGTGTCGCAATTGCCAGAGTGTTGGCCTTGGATTCACCGATCTTATTGATGGATGAACCTTTCGGCGCGCTCGATGCACTAACGCGACGTAGTCTGCAAGATGAATTGTTGCGCATCTGGTCGGAGTTGGGCAAGACGGTTATTTTTGTGACGCACAGTATCGAGGAAGCGATTTATTTGGCTGATCGTATCATCGTCCTGACCTATCGCCCCGGCACGATCAAGCGTGACATGATGGTTGACCTGCCACGTTTGCGTGATCCAGCATCGAATGAGTTCAATGCACTGAAACGTGAATTGGGTAGTTTGGTGATGGAAGAGCAGCAGCGTCATCAACAAGCCGAGATGCGTGCTGCGGCAGTGGATTAAACACGGGCATGTGACATCACATGCGCTTGCACTGTATCGGATAGTAAGCATGAAAACAGTTGACCATGGCGTGACGCAAAAAGCGCGAATCGCATCTTGTCCAGATAGTGAACTCGGACCATCGGATCTCGTGGAGGCAATCCGTGCACGACGCGGCGGAGGCTTACTGAATCTTGATCGTATGCTGTTAAACAGCCCGCCGTTCGCGCGTGGCTGGAATCAGTTTTTGGGTGCTGTGCGTAACAACCTTTCACTTGATGCTCAGTTGCGTGAGCTCGCCATTTGCGCGGTTGCGATACTGACACGCGCACCTTATGAATACCAGCAGCATGCTCCTGAATACTTAACAGCCGGTGGCACCGACGAGAAGTTGCAAGCGCTTCTTGAATGGGCTCGCGAAGAGCCTCAAAACAAAACCGGCATTTTCAGTGAACAAGAAGCGAGTGTGATTGCATTAGCGCGTGCCATGACCTTGCAGGTGCAAGTCGACGAGCAGTGTTTTCATCGTTTGCAAATCAACTTACCTGATCAACAGCAACAGGTAGAACTGGTTGGCGTGATCGCTGCGTACAATATGGTTGCGCGATTTTTAGAAGCGCTTGAGGTTCAGCCGGAGGCTGAGGATCTACCACATCCTTAGATTGTACAACTGAGATTGTTCCAGTCGAATTAGTAACTGTAGTCTTGATTGGTCGTCTTGCGAGGAATGCGGGTGATGGGTTTGACCGTGACTGACCAATCAAGTTTTTGTGCACCATTCTCGGCGATAGTCACTTTAGCGCCATTCTCTCCTGAAGTCATGCCCATACTCGGATGCCAAATCTTGAGTTGGTATTCTCCTGCAGGCAAATCATTTAAGTTCGCATTGCCATCTTTCCCCGATTTGGCGAAGTACGGCGTTTCAGCGACATACACATAGCTCAACATCCAATCATGAATATTGCAACCGAGGACGACGATGCCAGCCTTGTCGAGTAAGACCGGTGGCGCGGTCTTGCCAGTGTATAGTTGCAGTTCGAAAGTTTTCGCCGCCGAAAATGAATACACGTGGTGGCGCACATCGTCTTTGTTCGGGAAAAACACCTTAGAACCAACTAAGACGGGTTTGACGAAAGGTACAAATTCTTTGTCGATCTGATCGATGATCTCATCTTTTGCTTTGATCTCGCGGATTGCCTTTAAACGGTTAGCGTCTAGTGGCGTAGCCAGTACCACTGCATCTTCCACAGCTTTTGACTTTTGATCGATGATGTGGACCTTGAGTTCACCGGCCTCGCACGGAAAAAACGCAAAGTAGCAAAGGCCTGTTAGTGAGATGCGCGTTAGTTTTTTCAGCATATGAGCTCCGATGGTCGTGGTTGACTTTGCCTCAAATTCATTGAACTTGCGAGTCAGATGGAAATCAGAATTGGTAATGTGCAGCGAGACCGATTACCTTTCTAGAGTAGCTCACGCTATTACTCACGCGCGAGTCATGTTGTTGCGCATCGAGTTGAAGATTCCATTGTCGCGTGATGGGGAGGGTGTAGCTGAGCCCCCATGTCTTGATCGTGCCTTCAAGTCGATAGGCGTCTCTGTCTGGGCCAAAACTTGGATCTGGGCGTATCGCCTTGGCGACGTTATAAATCGCCGCGGAATCTGCGATGGTGGTGACCACGAGGTCACCGTTACGATGCCCGTATTGCAGTGAGATTGTATGATCGCCAAAGACCGTGTAGTCAGCACTGAAGTTCCAGTTGCGATAACGCGTCTCATACACATTGCCAGGATGATCTTCCTCAACACTAGTATTGTCAGAAGGATGATGCTGCGTGCTACTCCAACGTGCTGATAGGTTGAGAGAGTCAAGAACACGTTTGCTGGCACGAAGTTCGAAGCGTTGAATGTTTTGGGTGCGATCGGTTTGTTGAAAGAGCTGTCGTTCATAAGCCAGCTGCGCGCCGAAAATAGGAGCATAGGGGCCGAGTCCCCATTTCTTCTGAAGATCGAACTGAAACCCTACATCACGATGCCCTAAACCAGTCAATTGATTGTAGCTACTACCGCTTAGCTTGCCAGCGAAACTTAAGAAATATGGATCTTCTCCAATGCTGAGACGCTGACCGAGATTGAGAGTATTGGTGAAAACAGTATCCCCGACCGCATAACGAACGCGTGAATTACCGACGTTGTTGTCATGCTTGAATTGGCTTTCAAAACTCGCGAAATCGTCGGCCTTCGCGAGCTGACATTGAAGAATCAAAGTGCTGATGAAGATCGTGCTTAACACTCGTGATGGTCCGCATTTGTTCCTCATGTCTTCCCTCGAAATTTCCATTGCGACGTCTGTATCCAATTTTCAAGCACCTCTGCCGCCAACGGTCGGCTGACGAAATACCCTTGTATGCTGTCACAACCCATCTGCTGTAGACCATCCCATGTCGCTTGATTCTCGACACCTTCAGCGATCACATGCAGCCCCATGTTATGACCAAGATCGATGGTTGAGCGCACGATGACGGCATCATCGTGATTGTTTTCCATATCAGTGATAAAGGACTTGTCGATTTTCAGTTCGTTGACAGGCAGCTTTTTCAAATAGGCGAGCGATGAGTATCCGGTTCCAAAGTCATCAATCGACATGCGCAAGCCGCTACGATGAAGTTGATTCAGAACTTCCAACGCGCTCTTGGGATCGGTCATGATCGCGCTTTCTGTGATTTCTAAAGTCAACCAATCTGGTGACGCTTGGTAGCGCTGCATAGCCTCCTGGAAAACCTGGGGCAGTTTAGGATTGAGCAAATCTCGTGCTGAGATATTGATGGAGATGGTCAAGCCCAAATTCACTTGCTGCCATTGGTGACGTTGGCGCAGCGCTTCTTGAATCACCCATTCCGTAATCACCGCAATGAATCCGGTACTTTCGGCGAAGGGAATAAACTGATCGGGTGGAATAATGCCTCGTTTAGGATGTTGCCAACGGATCAGTGCTTCAACTTCAGAGATCGTATTCGATTGGAGATCGACTTTCGGTTGATAGAACAACTTGAATTCTTGATGTTCAAGTGCGTGACGTAATTCCGCCATCAAGGAAAGATTTTGTTTCGACCGCGCTTCAAATGCGGGGTCATACACGACATAGCCACTATTGCTGCGTTTCGACGTATACATCGCTAATTCAGCATGACGCAGCAAGGCGTTTTGCTGTTGTCCGTGTAAAGGTGAGTGCACGATGCCAATACTGCCGCTGGCAATCACTTGGTGTCCTTCGAGCAGAATGGCTTGGTCGAGCGCAGCGATGATTTTTTGTGCTAGTTGTATCGCCGCTTGTGGTTCATCACTGTCGACCAATAAGCCAAATTCATCGCCACCTAATCGCGCCAACAAACTCCAATGGCCATCGGTCTGTTCGAGCAAACGTCCGACGATCTGTTTCAATAGTAGGTCGCCAATTTGATGACCGAGAATATCGTTGACATCCTTAAAACGATCGATGTCCATCAACAAAATCGAGAAGCGTTTTTGCGCTTGCAAATGATCATCGATCGCTTGCGAGAAAGCGGTGCGATTGGCAAGGCCAGTCAGATTGTCGCGATACGCCAATTCACTGATGCGCTCCTCACGCACCGCAATCCCTTGAGCCATGGTGTTGATGGCAGATGCGAGTTGGTGCACTTCGGCATCACGGGTGACGACTTTGGTCGCTCGATAGCGCCCCTGTTTAATTTCTTGCGCCATTGCGCCCAAGTCACGTAAGGGGCGAGTGATATTGCGTGCGATGCGGAAAGACGCGGCAAGGGTTGCGCCCAGTGCGACCATGCCGAGCAAAATTAAAATCATTTGCAAGCGACGGAGCGGTGCAAGGACGATATCAAGCGACTGCTGCAATACGGTCACAGCTTCTTGATTGCCCGAGGTGGTTTCTAGTCTAAGGCGCGAAATACGGGTGAGGTAGTCTTCATTGGCGAGTGAGATCACTTTCACATAGGCATCTGCCTCGCTATCGCTTTGCGTCGAAGCGGTAATATCCTTCGGCAGTGTATTGGCGTTTTCGCTCGGGAGCGTGCTGGCGATCAATTGCCAATGCTGCTTGCCGTCCTTCGGCGCCATGAACGAGACCTCGAGACCCGTCAGTGATTTTAAGTTAGCGGAAAATTTGTCATCGATCACAAAGCCTAGTGCTAACCAAGCGACTGGCAACGGCGCCATCACTGGCACCACCACCAGTTGGTACAGTTTGCCTTCAAACATGACCACGGCACTGGTTTGTCCATGTTCTTCTGCCGCCTTAATCAGTTGAGGAAAGGCGAAGGCTTGGCCAGCGTGACTCTTGGCAAGCGTGTCCGCGACTAAGACGTTATCGGTGCCGACCAACATGGCGATGTCGGCATTGATGCGGCCGCCATGATTTTGCAAAACCGAGACGATGGTGTTGCGGTCCTGCGTGGCGACGGCCTTGATGAAGGCAAAATCAGAAGTCAGTATGCCCGCTGATTGGGTCAGCCATTTGGTATTGTCGGAACGTATGGAATTGAAGATCTTCTCACCGGCCAATAAGTTGTGTTCGATATCTTTGTTGGCACTCTTGGAAATAAAGCTATTCACGAAGACAAGCGAAACGACTTGCACGGCCAATAGCAAGGCCGTGAAGGCTATGATGATGCGCGTTTGTAGATGACGAATACGCATGGTCGCAATCTCTGGAATATCTCGAATACTTCACATATCAAGAACTTCACGGCAGAGCTGATACATGGTTTCGATCGACAGAGGGGCGAATAGTTCCACGCTTCGAGTGCAGAGAGGCCACGGCAGAGCCAATTTGCGGTATCAGCGACATCTATCATAGAACAGATTGATAGAGCTGCCCATGCCTCAGTAGAAGAAAAGCGCAGACTGCGCCAGATTCCGAGAAATCTGGCGCATTTACGTGCGTTTTTTACAAAGAAGTGGCTTAAATTGGCAGCAGGCTGGGCTGGCGGCCTTGCAAAATATCTTGGGCGCGAACACTGATCGCAGGCAGCGAGTCAGCGTGAGTCAAGATGTAGAACTGATTGTCGAGCACGGCTTGGATTACTTGTTCAGCGACGACTTCAGGTGCCAAACCATTTTCGACCGCCTTCATGATCGCTGCCGAAGTTTTGGCCGAGACTTTCTCTAGATTCTCGGGTTTAGTCCGTTGCTCTGCATCGCGATTACGCTCGGATTCGGTGATGCGAGTATTGACCCAGCTCGGGCAAAGCACCGACACGCCAATTTTAGTCTTACGTATTGTCAGGTCGTGATACAAACCTTCGCTCAACGTGACCACGCCAAACTTACTGACGTTGTAAGCCGCCAGCGCCGGTGCGGAGATCATGCCGGCCATGGAAGCAGTGTTGACGATGTGGGCTTCCTCATCTTGCGCCAACATGCGTGGCACGAAAATGCGAAGCGCATGCGTGACGCCATACAAGTTCACGCCCATCACCCATTCCCAATCTTGCGCCGTGGTTTCCCACGCGGATTTCGCTACCGCTACACCGGCATTGTTGACCAACAAATGCACCGCGCCAAAGCGCGCATAGGCTTGATCTGCCAAGTGTTGGATGGCCGCTTCTTTGGCGACGTCGGTGACAACGCCTAGTACTTCATAGCCTTGCTGTTCGAATTCATTGACCGTGGCGTTCAGGCGTTCCGCGCTGATATCGGCGAGAACGAGTTTCATACCGCGTTGGGCGGCAGCTTGCGCTAAGGCCTTGCCTATCCCTTCGGCGCCACCGGTAATCACGGCGACTTTGTTGTGCAAATCTTTCATGAGGTCTCCAAAAACGAAATGGGTTTTATCGATAACTGATCAAAGCGGGTGCTTGATGCACTTCCAAATGCACCGCGCTATTGAGAGTCGATAAACTGAAATGGGTGGAACCGTCACGCTGACGGCTATATAAACGGGTGAGGCCACTGTTGACGAGGCTGGCATTCAAATCAAAGATGCGCTCATCGCTAATACCGAGAACGGCTTGTAGTAGAACCGAGATCGTGCCACCTGAAGTAAAAATCCATGTTGGGCCCGACTCCTTGGCGGCAGCATGTAAAGCCGCACGGCAGCGTTGCTGAAAGACCGGCCATGCTTCGGCGTAATCCGCATGCTTGTTGCTAGTCCATCGTTGCATCGCCAGCGTGAACAGTTCTTGAAACGCGCGTCGAGGTTGTTGCTGATGTTCGACGAACTGTCTGAGTTCTTTGAAGGTCTCAAACTGCGGATGGGCTTTGAGGATTACTTCTTCGTGATCAAATTCATTGAAGCCCGCATCGATCATCCACTCTTCTTCCGGCAGCTGATACAAATCTTGGCGCCAAGCTTGAAGGCAGTGTTGTGCGGTTTGACGATGGCGCTTGGCGGCGCCGCAGATGATGCGCTCGGGCACATAATTCATGCTACGCATCCACGTGCCGAGCAGGCGTGATTGCTCCATACCGAGCGGTGACAGCTGATCATAATCATCAGCATCAAAACTGGCCTGGCCGTGGCGGATCAAGAAAATGCTATTCATCTCTCTATAACTTTGAAGCGGCGATCAAACGCAAGCAGCGCTGTTCGAGATAGACGCTCATCTTGCCGAAGTTAGCGAAGGCGGGATTGCTGGTTTGGCCGTGGAAAAAGCGGTAGTAAATCTGCTGTACGATGACCGCCAAACGGAATAAGCCAAAGATGGCATAGAAGTCGAAGTTGTCGACGCGATAGCCGGTTTTTTCACCGTAATAGGCGATGACTTCATCGCGCGTTAGCATGCCCGGTAAATGGGTCGGTTGACGACGCACCGATTGAAATACCGCATCATCATCGGCTTGTACCCAGTAGGCCAAGGTGTTGCCAAGATCCATCAGGGGATCGCCCAGTGTCGCCATCTCCCAATCGAGTACACCAATCACCTCGGTGATCATTTCTGGATTCAGTACCACATTATCGAAACGAAAATCATTGTGAATGATGCAGGTGGCGACATCGCGCGCCGGCATTTTTTCTTTGAGCCAAGCGATGACTTGCTCGAAGTCGCCAACGTCTTCGGTTTTGGCTTTGCAGTAGCGTTCGCTCCAGCCATCCATTTGGCGTTGTACATAGCCTTCGCCTTTACCAATACTTTCCAATCCCGCCGATTTGTAATCGATTTGATGTAGCGCAATCATTTTATCGAGCACGCTCAGGCAGAGCTTGCGCGTTTCCGCTTCACTCAAGACCAAGCCCTTAGGCAAATTGTGGCGCGGAATAATGCCGTGTATGCGTTCCATTACATAGAAATCGCAGTCCATGATAGCGGCATCATCGCAAGCGGCAATCACGCTCGGCACGTAAGGATAAACTGGCTTCAAAGCCTGCATGATCTTCGCTTCACGCAGCATATCGTGGGCCGATTTGGCTTTGTGACCAAACGGCGGGCGACGCAAAATGAGATCGCGTTGCGGAAAGCGTAGTAAGTAAGTGAGATTAGAAGCACCACCCGCAAATTGTTCGAGTTCGGCGTGGCCTTCGAGTTCAGGCAGATGTTGTTTGATGAAGTTCTCAATCGCCGCCATCGGCAATTCTTCGCCACGGCGCACTTGTCCTGCGCGGTCATTGAAATCGTTCATGCTTGGCCTCGTATCGCATGTTTTTGCATCTCTGATTTTTGCAACGCTTGCTTTTGAAGTTCAAGTTTGGCAATCAAACCGCGATGCACTTCATCAGGGCCATCAGCGATACGCAGCACGCGAGCATAGGCGTACAAAGCGGCCAACGGGAAGTCGTCCGATAAGCCAGCGCCTCCGTGGATTTGCATCGCCGCATCAATCACTTGCGTCGCTACATTCGGTGCGATCACTTTGATTTGCGAGATCTCACTCATGGCCGCTTTCACACCGGCGACATCCATCATCCATGCAGCTTTCAAGGTTAATAAACGAGCTTGCTCAATCGCCATGCGGGCGTTGGCGATGATGTCAGCATTGCCGCTGAGCTTCGCTAATGGCTTGCCGAAAGCAATGCGATTGAGAGCGCGTTCGCACAAAAGTTCTAAAGCGTATTCCGCTGCACCAATGGCCCGCATGCAGTGATGAATACGACCTGGTCCCAAGCGACCTTGCGCAATTTCAAAACCACGACCGATACCACGCGCCGGATCATTCTCATCGCCGCCTATGATGGCAGAAAGTGGCAGGCGTACGTTAGTGAAACTGACTTCGCCGTGACCAAATGGCTCATCGAAGGTATGAAACACCGGCAGCATGCGTTCGATCTTAACGCCGGGAGTATCAAGCGGCACCAAGACCATAGAATGTTGGCGATGCTTATCAGCCTCTGGCGCACTTAAGCCCATAAAGATCAGCACTTTGCAATTCGGATGACCAATGCCTGAACTCCACCATTTGCGACCATTGAGTACCACCTCATCACCATCAACGATGGCGGTGGCTTCCATATTGGTTGCATCACTCGAAGCGACATCCGGCTCGGTCATACAAAAGGCGGATCGAATTTCACCATTCATTAACGGCTTCAGCCATTGTTGCTTCTGAGCCTCGGAGCCGTATTTGACCAAGACTTCCATATTGCCGGTGTCAGGTGCATTGCAGTTGAATACTTCTGGCGCCATCATCGAACGGCCAGTAATTTCAGCTAATGGCGCGTAATCGACGTTCGCCAAACGCGCGCCATCTTCTGGCAAAAACAAATTCCATAAACCAGCCGCCTTGGCTTTGGCTTTTAAATCTTCCATGACGCTCGGCTGCTGCCACTGCGTCCAATCGCTACCGCCTTTCAGTTGCTGGTAGTAGGCCGCTTCGACTGGCAAGACTTCTTTCTGCATGAAGTCCTGCATGCGGGCGATCAAATCTTTAGCGACAGGGGAATGATCGAAATTCATAGTGTGCTTTCTTTGGATTCGACTAATGTTAAATGTTCATTTGCTCTTATTGACGCTCTTTATTTCCACTCCCTTCTCCCGCAAGCGGGAGAAGGGCTGGGGATGAGGGTGGTGAAGCTTGGCGAAACGTTTCTTCAATTGATACTGTTTCGACCTTTCATTGCAATAAGCAATGTGGCTTCTCAAACTCCCTCACCCTAACCCTCTCCCGCATGCGGGAGAGGGGATGTCAAGGTTGCGATCTGTCCTACATAAGATTGTTTTATAGCGTTCTTTGTCTACCGCAAAAACCTTTGTAAACCGCCAGCATACGGCTCACCATAAAATAGATCAAATGAATGATCTGCATATGGCATAATTCATTGTATGCATATTTCAAGAACCGATCTCAATCTCTTTGTCGTCCTCGATGCCATCTATACCCAAGGCAGTATTACGCGTGCGTCTCAGGCCTTGAATTTGAGTCAACCCGCTTTGAGTCACGCTTTGGCACGACTGCGCACCATGTTCAATGATCCATTGTTCGTGCGGCAGGGCGCGGTGATGGCGCCGACGGCTTTTACGCGCGGCATTATCATGCAAGTGCGACAGGGTTTGCAGTTGTTCGAAGCGAGCTTGCAGACTGAACAAAACTTCGATGCACGGCAGACCGAGCGCAGTTTTAATTTGGGTTTGCGCGATGTATTTGAGGCGACCTTGTTGCCCAGTTTGATGCATCGTATCGCCGAGCACGCGCCTGGCATTTTGATCAATAGTGTTCGAGTGGATCGCGCCGATATCGAAACCGAGCTCAGTAGTGGCAACCTCGATATGGTGCTCGATGTGCCTATGCCGATGGCGGCCAGCACTGCGATTCGGCAGCAGCGTGTGACACGTGATCGCTTGATCGTCTTGTCACGCAAAAATCATCCTGCTTTCTACCGCAAGAGAACTAAAGCGCTTGATCTCGATACCTATCTGCAGCAATCGCATGTATTGGTGTCGTCACGGCGTAAGGGTTTCGGCTTAGAAGATAATGAGCTCAACCGCGAGGGCCTACGGCGCACCATTGCTTTACGTTGCCAGCACTACTTTGCGGCGTGCCGCGTGGTCGCCGAGACGGATCTTTTTCTCACAATGCCCGAGCACTACGCCACCATCGCCAATGCCCAATTTGATAATCGGATTGATGCCTTTCCTCTAGCAACGCAACCGATCGACGCTCATTTGTATTGGCATGCCAACACTGATAATGACGCAGCACATGCGTGGTTGCGGCAGCAGTTGATTACGGTGATGCGCGGCGCAGAAGAATGAGGCTGGAAGCCAAGCAATAAACTCGATATACTGTGCAAACATACAGTATTTCAAATTTCTCCTTCATGTCGCCTCAGCCTGAAAAGAAAGCCTTGCCGGTTTTGCACGCCTTCTACTACCTCGACAACTTCGAGCTGGTGTTGGACTGGGTGCGCTCCCGCTATGACGACATCTTGCTGGAGCATGAACGCCAATTCATCGCTGATTTCTTCACGTTACCGCAAACCTCACGTGCGCTGTTTGTGCGCATGGTGATGCGTAAGGGCGAGTTCTTTCGCGCCAGTAAATTGCAGTACGACGAGATTGGTGATGCAACAGCGGCAGTGCACGCTCTACTCGATTTGGGCTGGGTGGAACAAGATCCACTCATGAGCTTGGATGCCTTGTTTGAGTTCTTAGCCAAACCTGAACTGGCGGCCGTATTCAAACTGAATGCCGCGCAAAAGCAAATGAAGAAATCTGATTTGCTTGAGCAGCTCACGCAGTCTTCGCAAAACGAAAGTGCAAACCAAGAGCCCGTTCAAGCATTTTCTGACTGGTGGCCAGAGAGCGACGAGCAAGTGTGGCGCATCGCGGTGAAAGATCTTTGCCATCGTTTGCGTCTGATTTTCTTTGGCAATAGTCACCAAGATTGGTCGGAGTTTGTATTGTCTGATCTCGGAATTTACGACTATGAAGAAATCGCCTTTTCTCCTGAATCACGCGGGTTTCAAAGTCGGCGCGACGTCGAAGATTATGAGGCGCTGCAGGCATGTCGTGATGAATATGAGGTAGCAGATTCGGTCGAAGCGATGGAAGCGGTTTTGGCGCGCATTGAACAACTCGAACTCAGTAATGTGTGGATCGAACATCGCCGACAAAAATTGTATTTCCACATGGGCCAACAAGCGGAGAAATGGCAGGAATGGCCATTGGCTTTACGTCTTTATCGCTTGAGTTCATATCTGGGTGCAAGGCAAAGACAGATACGCGTCCTCGAAAAAATGGGCGAGAGCGCTGCCGCTTTAGAATTGTTGAATATCGCACTCGCCGCACCGGAGAGTGAAGCCGAGCTGCAGCAATTGCAGCGCAGTGCACCACGGCTGAATCGTAAGCTAGGAAAACAAAAGCCGAGGGTTGATGAGCGTAAAGAGGCGGAGACCATTCATCTTCGCTTACCTTTTCCGAGTGAAGACTTTTATGTTGAACACGTAGTGCGCGATCACTTGCATCGCGATGATGCGCCGGTGTTCTATGTTGAGAATGCCTTGCTTAATTCTTTGCTCGGTTTGCTGTGCTGGCCTGCGATCTTCAAAGCCGTGCCCGGCGCTTTCTTTCATCCTTTTCATCGCGCACCAGTTGATCTCACCAGCGACGACTTTGTGCAAAGACGTGCTGAAGATTTCGCACAGTGTTTGGCCATGCTTGATGATGGTCTTTATCGTCAGCAAATTCGCGACACCTATCAAGCCAAGTTCGGCAAACAATCGCCATTTGTATTTTGGGAGAGCATCACACCTGATTTGCTTGAAATGGCTTTGCGCTGTATTCCTGCCCATGATCTCAAACATTGGTTCTCGCGCATCCTTGCCGACATCAAAACCAATCGCAGTGGCTTCCCTGATTTGATTCAATTCTTTCCGCAGCGGGCGAGTTATCAATTGATTGAGGTGAAAGGCCCTGGTGATAAACTGCAAGACAATCAATTGCGTCTAATAGATTATTGCCACCAACATCAACTACCCATTTCGGTCTGCTATTTGCAATGGCAAGAGGATGAAGCGTGAGTACGGTCGAGCAAGAATCGAAAGAGCCGCAAACGCCACAGACTCAGTACAAAGTTGGCGTGCGCGCCTTGTGCGAATTCACGGCTAAGCAAGGCGATCTCGATCTGCGTTTCACGCCTTCGCCGACGGCGGAGGAAGGCATGGAAGGGCACGCCACGGTCGTCGCTCGCCGACCTGCGAGTTATCAATACGAAGTCGCTTTGCAAGGGTACTACCAAGAGTTGTTGGTGAAGGGGCGCGCTGATGGCTTTTGGCCTGAACGCCCGCAAATCGAAGAGATCAAAACCTATCGTGGCGACTTCGACAAAATCCCTGATAACCATCGTGCCTTACACATGGCACAGGCCAAAATGTATGCGCATTTTCTGTGTCAGAAATTAGCCTGCACCGAACTGCGCGTGGCGGTGATTTACTATAACGTCGATACCAAACTAGAACGCATCGTCGCGCAAACTATCAGTGCCGAAGAACTTCGTCATTTCTTTACTGCGCAATGTGAAATTTTCTTGGCATGGGCCAGACAAGAAATGGCACATAGATCAGATCGTGATGCCTTCTTGGGCGACTTGGTTTTTCCGTATCCGCAATTTCGCACAGGGCAGCGCGAATTGGCCGAAGCCATGTATAAGGCTAGTGCACGCGGCTGTTGTTTGTTAGCGCAAGCACCCACCGGCATCGGTAAAACGATGGCGAGTATTTTCCCCATGTTGAAGGCCTGCCGTGCACATGAACTCGATAAACTGTTTTTCCTCGCTGCCAAAACCTCAGGCCGACAACTAGCGCTCGATGCGCTGACTCAAGTTTGTGCACAAGATCCCGCTGCGCCATCGCAGCAAAAGAACAAGCACACGCCGCTGCGCGTGATCGAACTCGTGGCGAAATCGAAAGCTTGCGAACATCCTGACAAAGCTTGTCATGGCGAATCATGTCCGCTGGCTCAAGGTTTCTACGACAAACTCGCCGCCGCACGTGCTGCTGCGTTAGAAGTCGAACAGTTAGACCAAGCACGCATGAGAGATGTCGCGCTACGATTTGAAATCTGCCCTTACTATCTCAGTATGGAAATGAGTAAGTGGGCCGATGTGGTGGTCGGTGATTACAATTACTTTTTCGATCTGAACGCCATGTTGTACGGACAGACTTTGGCACACGAACACAAGGTCGCGATCTTGGTCGACGAGGCACATAATTTGGTGTCGCGTGCAAGGTCCATGTATAGCGCAGAACTTAATTACGTCAGCTTCAAATTAATGCGCAAAACCGCACCAGCGACTTTGAAAAAAGCCTTAGAGCGCTTAGCACGACAATGGCGACAACTCCAAAAATCGCAAGACGATGACTACCTCGCGCATAGTGAATTACCTGAAAAATTCTTACTCGCCTTAGGCAATGCCTGCGTCGAAATCGGCGACTACTTCAATCAAGAGCCCACCGCCGTAGTGCCCGAACTACAAAGCTTCTATCTTGATGCGCTACTGTTCAGCAAACTGTGCGAAAGTTTTGGCGAGCACTCCTTGTTTGATGTCCATGTTCAACGTGGTGAATCGACACTCTGCATACGCAATATCGTCCCCGCACCATTTCTCAAACACCGCTTCGCCACCAGCCATTGCACTGCTTTGTTTTCGGCCACGCTGAGCCCTTGGAATTACTACAGCGATTTACTCGGCATGCCCGATACCACGGCGTGGATCGATGTGCCATCACCGTTCCAAGCAGAACAGTTAAAAGTGCACATCGCAAGCCATGTCTCCACCCGCTACCAAGACCGTGCTGCATCTTTGCCTGCAATTTGCGCATTGATCGCGCAGCAGTGGCAAGAAAAGTCCGGCAACTATCTCGCCTTCTTCAGCAGCTTCGATTACATGGAACAAGCCTGCCAGAGTTTTCAAGAACAATATCCCGAAATTACGGTGTGGGCGCAAACACGTAGTATGGGCGAGGGCGAACGCAAAGACTTCATCGCCAACTTCACCGAACACAGCCAAGGCATAGGTTTCGCAGTCCTAGGCGGCGCTTTCGGCGAAGGCATCGACCTCCCCGGCAAACGCCTAATCGGCGCCTTCATCGCCACCCTAGGTCTACCACAACTCAATCCCATCAACGAACACATACGCCAACGCATGCACACCATGTTCGGCGCAGGTTATGACTACACTTATCTCTTCCCCGGTTTACAAAAGGTGGTACAAGCAGCAGGCCGCGTGATCCGCACGACTGAAGATCAAGGGGTGATTTATTTGATGGATGATCGGTTTAATCAGGGGCAGGTGAGGGCTTTGTTGCCTTCTTGGTGGAAGGTTGAGGTGTGAGGTTTTTAGTTCCCTCTTCCGCAGGCGGGAGAGAGTTAGGGTGAGGGCGATTGAGCTTGCCAGTCCAACCTACGGGATCGACATCGCGTCATTCCCGCGGAGGCGGGAATCCAGTGTCTTTCGCTTTCTGCTATTTGAACGTTTTGAGGTCCCATCGTTCGCAGGCCGGGAGTGGCCCGGCGGCCACTCACTTTCTTTGCTTCGCCAAAGAAAGTAAGCAAAGAAAGGCGACCACGCTGCCACT
>CAYWNE010000058.1:0-22105 GCA_964459555.1 uncultured Burkholderiaceae bacterium
ACTTATTTTTGTTCAATGATTCTGGTAAGTTGGGTTTTCGCGTGCAAAAGTCGACCCGTGTTATATGTAAAAATTCAGGAAAATATATGTCCTTATATAACCAAAATGCTTATGTGTCATTACTGGCTTTATCTCGGCATGCTCCCATTGTGGGGTGTATGACGTCAAGGCAGTCAAGTATGAATTCGGAGAATGCGCAAATAGGTATTACAAGAAGAGACACTTAAAGAATCATTCCTAATTTGCACTAACTGTTTCGTCCGAATAGAGTCTTGAATGAGTTATCTTTAAACTCAAAGAGTTAAGCATTCTAGGTCATACAAAATGTCACATCATTCGGAACAAGTCTATTTGAACTCAATGTCCAAAGTTGGTTTGAGAACTTTCTTTACTATTGCCCGCCTGTGGAATTTATCACCTAAGGAGGAAGCAATTCTATTGGGACTACCAAATCAAGACACATTGGCCGAAATATGTGATGAAAAAAACTCCAGCATCATTACTGAAGAAACGCTACTGAGAATTAGTTATGTACTAGGCATCTACAAGCAACTCAACACTCTTTTTCCTATGCCAAAAAATGCCGATCAATGGCTCTCAATGACGAATTCCGCGCCATTATTTAGCGGAGAAAGTGCATTGAGCTTTCTGTTAAAAAAACCCGGCAAGCATTTACCACAATTATTAGGTTACTTGAGAAATGTCGTTTGAGTTAGTGAGGTATTATCAAATAACTATAAGTATTTTTGATGAATTTCGCACGAATCCCGTCCGCCCATCTGATAGCGACGAAACTTCCATATATCAAAATAACTATAGAATTATCGCAACATATTACTTTTGGTATTATGGACGTTTTTTTCCCGTATCTCGGCACGACCCCTGATTCAGAATAATATTAGTTTGAAAGAGTCTACTTCGACGAACTGTTCTGCGTGAAATTTTCTGGCAGTGAGAGTTGTGGCCGTTCAGCCTCGAATAGTAAAGAGACGATCCACCACCGAGTTCCATCGTACATTAGTTGTAAGCTATTAATCCCTCGGCGCTTAATATTATCTTTTTCCTCGACTGTCTCATAACTGCTCATCACATGAAGAAGTTCACCGAACTGTTCAGATTTTCTTGCCAACTCCTTTTCACGGAAACCAACTTCAATTAGTCGAGGTCCAGAGTTGGCTATGTAATCACTAATGCTCAAGATCCGAAGTCCTAAATCCTTGTTATCTTTTTTAGGAAAAATCGCCATGATCCGAGCTTCAGGAATAAACAAGGAGCGCATACGAGACCAATTTCTTTGTTCTCCAATACCGCCAGAAATAACTTCATATAAAGAGTTCATAATGCCATCAACAGATTGAACACCACTAGCGCGTGCGCTAGGTTGGTTGACGCTGACTGGGGATGGTTGATTCAAAACTTGCACGGCATCAGATGCAAAAGCGAATAGTGGAGAAACTGCTGTAAGCCAGAAAAAAATAAACCTTTTCATAGATCCTCTCGAAAGTGTAAAGAAAGCTTTGACCAGTTTCTCACGCAAAGTTCATAGTGAAGTAAATCTAGCCAGATAATAAGTAGTGATAAAGGATTTGATTATCGCTACAAAAACAAATTTTCCGCCAAAAACACATAAAATCAACCAGCGAAGGGACGCAGAGCTATTCATCATTTGTTTGGAAATTTTCCACGCAATACGGCATCTATCATTTTATTAGTTATTCGCATAATTTATATTATGTAAAATACGATAAATTACATATTTCGACTGAGATGCCCAACCATGGACTTAATCAATGCGTCAGACCACAATGAAACTTCAACGCTTCTCCGCATAGCGGCAGCACACCAAATTACACTGTCAAGGTCGCCATTGACCAACTCGTACGAAACTAACTAAACAAGAAGCAAATAAAAACTTTTCGGCAACAATTTTGGATACATGGAATAATCCGAAAACGATCCTCGCTTCCAAACACCACGCTCATGCTGATTTACCTAATGATATTCGCCGCAGGACTCTGGGCAGGCTTGCAAAATTCACTCGCTGGTGGAGGCTCTTTCGTGACTCTTCCTGCCCTCATTTTGGCGGGACTCTCTCCACTTGCCGCGAACATTACTTCAACGGTTGCCTTATTCCCTGGGCAAGTCAGTTCTGGATTGGCTGGTCGTCAATTAGTGACTGGCGTTGGTCAACTGAGTTTTAAGTTGCTTTTCGGCGTCAGCCTTGCTGGAGGCATTGTTGGTGCGATTTTGCTATTGAATACGCCCTCAAGTGTCTTCGCGAAGATCGTGCCGTGGTTGGTGCTGTTCGGTACAAGCGTTTTCACTTGGGGAAGCTTCTTTCGAAAACAAGAGCAGGCTCAAACGCACCTTGGAGCCACCTCTACGGCGGTAATTCAATTTTGCATCGCGATCTATGGCGGATACTTTGGCGGTGGCATCGGTTTCCTTATGATGGCGGCTCTAACCATGGCCGGATTCGCGACTCGAAATGCAGGCGCGACAAAAAATGCGCTGGCGAGCGTGATGAACGCATCCGCTGTCGCCCTCTTTGTGTTTTCTCCTGAAGTAAATTGGTGGTTTGCGGTCATACTTGGATCAGGGGCGATTTTAGGCGGATTGGCGGGTTCATGGGCACTTCACCGCATTAACGAGAGGGTTCTACGATTAGTCATTGTTGCAATTGGTATCGCTCTCACGGTTGGGCTTTTTGTGAAGCCGATTTAAGGGCCAAAGTGAACTAACAGGCGTGTCACTAGAAATGGAGAAGTGAGAGGGATGAATTTGCCACTGTGTTATCAAGACATCGTCGCTGCGCATGAACGAATTGTCACCTATATTCATGCGACTCCGGTTCTGCGATCAAAAACACTTGATCGGCTGACCTCGACAGAAATCTATCTCAAGGCAGAAAGCTTTCAACGAATGGGGGCATTCAAGTTCAGAGGTGCTTGCAATGCCTTGCTGCAATTCAGTGCTGAACAAAAACAACGTGGCGTCGTCACATTCTCCTCGGGCAACCATGCCCAAGCCATCGCCCTTGCAGCACACGAGTTAGGTATGCGCTCGGTCATTGTTATGCCACATGATGCTCCCCAAATTAAGATTGCCGCGACTCGTTCTTACGGTGGCGAGGTTGTTCTGTATGATCGCTACACTGAGGATCGCGAAGCCATTGGACGTGCCCTCGCGGAACAGCAAGGCCTAACACTAATCCCTCCTTATGATCATCCCCATGTTATGGCGGGACAAGGTACTGCTGCCAAAGAGTTGTTTGAGGAGGTCGGCAAACTTGATGTTCTTTTGGTACCCTTAGGTGGAGGCGGTCTACTCTCTGGTTGCGCGACTGTCGCCAAGCATCTGAACCCGGCTTGCCAAGTGATCGGTATAGAACCCGAAGCAGGCAATGATGGCCAACGATCGCTGGCGAGCGGCTCTATTGTGCATATTGACACGCCAAAGACGATTGCAGATGGCGCACAAACACAGCACCTCGGCAACTACACCTTCCCTGTTATTCAAGCCCATGTCGATGGAATCGAAACGGTAAGTGATCTTGAGTTAATCGAAGCGATGCGCTTTGCTGCGGGCCGCATGAAAATTGTACTAGAACCCACGGCTTGTTTAGGTTTGGCGCTCGCTATGAGACCATTGATGCCATTTAAAGGCAAAAAAGTAGGCATCATGCTCTCAGGCGGCAATGTTGATATGATGCGATTTTGTGAGCTAATGAGCCAAGATCGTGCAGTGAACGAATCCAGGTGACGCTACAATCCGAATAAAGAACTTTGGCGGAAGAGCCCGTTTGATGTCGGGTATTTTTTTTTGATCACTCCAACTATGGTTGAGGAATCTATGACGAAAGTAAAAATCAATTCCCACGAAACGACACTCAACGTAGCGCCAGAGACTCCCATACTGTGGGCGTTGCGCGATTCCTTAGGTTTAACAGGTACCAAGTACGGCTGTGGAATGGCACAGTGCGGGGCGTGTACGGTTCACCTCGATGGGCAAGCGATTCGATCCTGTGTAACACCGATCTCCGCTACCGAGGGCAAGAAACTTACGACGATTGAGGGACTCGCCCAAGACCGAGTTGGGAAAATCGTTCAGGAGGTTTGGGTCGAACACGATGTGGCGCAATGCGGATATTGCCAAAGCGGGCAAGTTATGAGCGCGACAGCACTTTTGAAGTCGAAGAAAAATCCTAGTGATCGAGAAATCGAGGCAGCGATGTCTGGGAATATTTGCCGATGTGGCACTTACCAGCGTATCCGTGCTGCCATTAAGGCTGCAGCGAAAAAACTTGCTTAAGACATTCTTGATGCCGAAAGTCAATTAAAGAAAAGGACTTCAGTATGAATCTCGAAATTTTGCGTGACACGGATCAATTGCCTCGCGTATTGCGTCAACTCTTAGAAGGTCAAGACCATTACATTACTCCTAACGATCGCCGTCAATTCTTAAAGCTAAGTTTGGGGGCAGGCCTTAGCCTCGGTTTTTTGCCCTTTTCGGCTCAGGCACAAAACGCCGAATCATCTGCGGCAACCACGCTTAAAGATTTTCAACAACCACATGCCTTCGTTCATATAGCGAGTGACGATGTGGTGACGATCACCATTAACCGCTTAGAGTTTGGTCAAGGTATTCAAACCGCATTGGCGATGATCCTAGCAGAAGAACTGGATGCCGATTGGAACAAAGTTAAAGCAACACATGGAAATGCCTCCCCTGCCTATGTTGATCCTATGTTTGGGATGCACAGCACAGGCGGCTCTGGCTCCGTGAAAAATTCATTCACTCAGTATCGAGAATTGGGAGCGAGAGCTCGGGCAATGTTGATCGCGGCAGCGGCCAAGGTATGGGGTGTTACACCAAGCAAGGTGACTACAAGGTCGGGAAAATTGATCAGTCCCGATGGACGAGAAATGAGCTTTGGTGCAGTCGCAGAAGCGGCGATGCGCGAACCAATTCCAGATCAGATCAAATTGAAAGACGCAAAAGATTTCCGAATTATTGGAAAGCACACAGGGCGTCTTGATGCTAAAGCCAAGTCAACAGGTACCCAGCAATTTGGGATTGACCTACGTCGCCCACGTATGTTGACGGCACTAATTGCCCATCCACCTGTCTTTGGTGCTCGTATCAGGTCATTTGATGCAACTAGTGCTAAACAAGTCCCTGGCGTAAAGGCTGTACTGCGCATTCCAGCCGATCGTGGTGGTGAAGCGATCGCGGTTGTCGCTGAAGGATTCCACCCAGCAAAGCTCGGACGAGATGTACTGAAAGTAGAATGGGACAAAACGGGACTAGAACTTGTCGACTCGACAAAGCAGCGCGAGTACTACCGCCAACTTGCAAAAACTGAGGGCAAGAAAAAGTTCGACACTGACGTCTCGGCACTGTCGACGGCGACGAATAAGATTGACGCAGAATATTACTTTCCGTACTTGGCACATGCGGCAATGGAGCCATTGAATTGCTGTGTTGAGATACAAGGTGACGGCGCAAATCGTAAAGCAGAGATTTGGGTGGCTAGTCAAATGCCAGGCATGGATACCATGGCGGTGGCACAAGTTCTCGGCATCAAACCGACCCAAGTAGCGATTCATGTCGAAATGGCTGGTGGTGGATTTGGGCGCCGTGCGATTCCAAGTTGTGATTATGTGGTCGAAAGCACACAAGTTGCCAAAGCTGCTTACGAGCAAGGATTGCGTCACCCAATTCAGACTATTTGGACACGAGAAGATGATATGCGCGCTGGTTACTACCGCCCTTCTCACCTGCATCGTGCTCAGATCGCCTTTGGACCGAAAGGTGAGATTCTTGCATGGGATCACGTCGTGGTCGGCCAATCCATTGTGCAAGGAAGTCCGTTCGAAGGGTTCTTGATGAAAGATGGTATCGACGGCACGATCGTTGAAGGTATGCGTGATCCTTATCGCATTCCTATGCGACTAACCGTGCATCATCCCAAGCAGAATGTCCCAGTATTGTGGTGGCGAAGCGTGGGATCAACGCATACAGCGTATGTTATGGAAACTCTACTTGATGAAGTGGCCCGTAAGACTAAGCAAGATCCCGTTGCACTTCGCATGAGACTGTTCGACGAAAAAGCAGAGCGTCATCGTGCAGCACTGCAACTTGCAGTTGATAAGTCCGGCTACGGCAAGCAGAGATTGGATAAAGGCGAAGCCTGGGGCGTTGCGGTTCATGAGTCTTTTGATACCGTAGTCGCATACGTTGTGACAGCGAGCGTACAGAATGGACAAGCGCGACTGAAGTCCGTCACCGCTGGCGTACATTGTAACCTAGCCGTGAATCCACGTACGATAGAGGCACAAATTCAAGGTGCTGCAGTGATGGCACTTAGTACATGCCTCCCTGGGTCTGAAATCACTCTAAAGAATGGCGAAGTAGAGCAAGGAAATTTCCATCAGTATCGCGTGGCTAGGATGAACGACGTACCGGACATCGCAGTACACATCGTACCAAGCGCGGCCGCGCCAACCGGTATCGGTGAGCCAGGGCTACCACCACTCGCCCCTGCTTTCGCTAACGCGATTGCCGCGATTACCGGAAAAACGCCAAGAGAACTGCCATTTAGACTAGGGTAATCTGGACCGCGTCTGCGTAAGTAAAAAAGCCTGCGTCGTCGTGGTGCGCAGGCTTTTTCTTGGCTTGAGGCGGGAGCTTGGCTGAGCTTAGTCCCTATCCGTACGTTTGAGGCTCAGTTTGCCATGATGGGCGCGGAAAAAACGCATAAACAATAGTCCAAATAGGCCTGCTGTTGCGATCATCATCGTAATTAGAAAAACCGTTGCCGGCGTACCGAGACGTAGTTCGCGATCCATCTTAATTTGGCCAGCAGGAATCGTTGGGTCTTGGTTGTCACCTTCGCGTTTTTCTGCAATCACCATGGCATTGATGACCTTAGGATTACTTACCGCCACTTGTTTAGGGGCAGTTTGTAGCCCCTTTTTATCGCATGGAGTGCTAGAGAAAGAGCGATTCCCCTGTGTGTCTACGCATACGTAGGCATCGGCAAAGGCACTTGAACTGAACGAAATCAAAGCAGCACTTAGTACAAAACGAATTAAAGGCATCTTTATGCATCCACACGAAACAAGAGCTGGCGATGTTACCAGAGAGAGCATTTTTCTCCTAATCATTGGGGATGAAACATGCGAGGATTGTATTTGATATTGATTGTTACTACGAAAGACGATAGAGACTCCAACTTTTATTTGCTTACACGACGAAGTTCTTAAAAAAAATCATTTAATAGAAGAAAACTACTGAGATTTTGTTATATTAATGCGTATGCTGCAGCAATTTATGTGCAATGCGATAGCTTATCTCTATAGTTGCGAACGACAGTTTTATGAATACAGCAAGTTATGACAAAACGGAAAAAGGACGAGAGGAAATTGCCACGCGCAAACACCAATTGCCAACCCGTTTGCGTTCTCTACTTGTCTTGGTTGACGGCAAACAGTCGGATGAAATTTTATTGCAAAAGACAGAATCGCTGGGCATCAATCACTTGAGTTTGCAAAAGCTTGAGCTAGAGGGTTTTATACAACGTACAACATATGGGACATCGGCAGAGTCAGCTGAGATAGAAAGTCCGGCAAGAGATTCTGGAGAGAATAAAGAGACGAGCATGACAGATAGTACAATTGGATTTATGGGGGATCTTGAGGAATCACAGACCATCTTTGAACCATCCGAAAATGACGATGGATGGACCGCCGATCTTGATGCCATCATGTCCGAACATGATGACGATGATAGAGAAAGTCGAGTCGATATGATGAAACGCTACCTTGGTCAAATTATTAAGGAGCATCTCGGTATTCGCGGCTTTTTCCTGCAAAGGAAATTGCTAAAGGCGGCGACATTGGAAGATTTACACGCCTTTCGGCAAGATTATGTAGCAGCCCTTTTGCATGCCAAAGGTAAGGATCTCGCGGTGACTCTGCGCGACCAGTTTGATCAACGTATGTACGTGCGCTTTTCCCTGACTGAGCCGGAATTTTTGGATGACCGAGCTTGAGGTAATATGTAGTTTGTATTTGGTTTGTGATATATGTAGTTTGCGACTTGCAACAAAAAAGCCAATCATGCAGATTGGCTTTTTTGTTTGGATTCGATGACGGTTTACTCGATGCCTTGGCTAGTCAAGTATTCTTCGTAGCTACCACGGAAATCGATGACCTTGCCATCCTTTACTTCGAGGATGCGGGTCGCCAAAGACGAAACGAACTCACGATCGTGAGACACGAAAATCAAAGTGCCCGCGTACTTTTCAAGGGCGATATTGAGAGACTCAATCGATTCCATATCCATATGGTTGGTTGGCTCATCCATCAGCAAAACATTGTGGCGACCAAGCATTAGTTTGCCGTAGGTCATGCGCCCTTTTTCGCCACCAGAGAGAACCTTGACCGACTTTTTCACATCATCGCCACTGAATAGCAAGCGTCCGAGGATGGAACGCACTGATTGATCATCGTCACCTTCTTGTGTGAAATCAGCCATCCAATCAGTGAGGCTCTTGTCGACTGCAAAGTCTTCCGCTGGATCTTGCGGCATATAACCAACGCTGGCGTTCTCGGCCCATTTCACATTGCCTCGGTCTGCCGCTAAACCGCAAATGTCTACGCCACCAATGCAGCGCAACAGCGTGGTCTTACCTGCGCCGTTGGCACCAATAATCGCGATCTTCTCGCCTGCTTCCACCATGATGTCGAAGCTATCAAACAGTGGGCGGTCGTAGGCTTTGGATAAGTGCTCAACTTCCACGGCCAGTCTGTGTAATTTCTTTTCGCCATCGAAGCGAATAAATGGGTTCTGACGGCTAGATGGCTTAACATCTTCGACTTTAATCTTTTCAATTTGCTTGGCGCGAGAAGTGGCTTGTCGTGCTTTAGATTTGTTCGCCGAAAAACGACGCACGAAATCCTGCAATTCTTGAATCTTATCTTTTGCTTTGGCATTGTTTGCGAGTTGTTGGGCGCGTGCTTGAGACGAGGCCAACATATAGTCGTCATAGTTGCCAGGGTAAATTTTCAAGGTACCATAGTCCATGTCCGCCATATGGGTACAAACTTGATTTAAGAAATGGCGATCATGGGAAATAATGATCATGGTTGAATTACGTTGATTCAAGATATCTTCGAGCCAACGGATGGTATTGATGTCAAGGTTATTCGTAGGCTCGTCGAGCAACAAGATATCTGGATTCGAAAATAGAGCTTGTGCTAACAACACACGCAATTTCCAGCCGGGGGCGACCGCGCTCATCAAGCCTTGATGTTGCTCAATCGATATGCCTACACCCAGTAAAAGTTCACCAGCGCGTGCTTCGGCTGTATAACCATCGTATTCTGCAAACTTTGCCTCGAGATCTGCAGCACGCATGTAGTCGTCATCGGTCGCTTCTGGATTGGCATAGATCGCATCGCGTTCAGACATCGCTGCCCACATCTCTGTATGTCCCATCATCACCACATCCAGCACCCGCATTTCTTCGAATGCAAACTGATCTTGGCGTAATTTGCCGAGGCGTTCATTTTGATCGAGCATCACCGTGCCTGAACTTGGTTCTAAATCACGGCCAAGAATTTTCATGAAGGTCGATTTACCGCAACCATTAGCGCCAATCAGACCGTAGCGATTACCTTCGCCAAATTTTACAGAAATGTTTTCAAACAGTGGCTTAGGGCCAAACTGCATGGTGATATTCGCGGTAGCTAACACTGGAGACCTTCAAAAAGGGAAGAATGAATAACCCTCTATTATAGCATTACTGAGCTCGTGCTCGGTCATTACAAGTGACCCTTCGATTAATCTGCCTTGGACTCCAAAGACAGAAGCCAAAACACATTTTTTGAGTACATATCCAAAAAATGTAGAGAAATTACAACGCTCATGCCAAAATTGTCACACCGGCAATATCTCCCGCTACCTCCGATTTTTGTTTGTTGATAATTCGAATTCTTTTGGATAAGTTTTGCATTGGCTTCATTTTTTAAAATTCTATTTACAATATACTGTAATTATTTTAAGTAATTTTAAATTTTACATTTCATAATATTTTTTAACTACTTTTAAACACTTTTTATCCGTTCAGGAAATACACTTGTCCAAGCACAAATACTTTGTGCGACATTAACAGAAAATATTAAGGAGAAAAAATGAAACGTTCTAAAATTGCTTTGCTATCAGTCTTAAGTGCAGCGGCAATCGGCGCAGGTTTTTTTGCGATCAATGTAACTGCAGCGCCACCTCTGATGATTGAAACTACTTATTTTAGTGATGCGAGCCATACGACCGAAGTAGGTTATCGAGTACGTCTGTGTACTGGTCGTACTGTCACCAGTGGAAAAGTGACAAGTTTTACAGAGGTTACGTCAGAACCCTGCTACTTGTAATTCGAAACAAAGTACATGATAAACCGTGCCTTGATCCAAATTCTGGGCACGGTTCTGGAAAAGTCGGGGTATGTTTGGCACTCAGGAATAATTCTCTTTGGCGCTCGAGGTTTAAAGCCAAGTTATGCCGCGATGTCCATGAGAGAATTCTTGCACTCTCTCCGCAACCCTGTCCCATCCGATTGATTCCGCAAAAAACATCGGTCCTCCACGATGTTTTGGAAAACCGTAACCTTTCAAATACACGATATCGATATCAGAAGACCGCGCAGCGATACCTTCTTCGAGAATCTTTCTACCTTCATTTGCGAGTGCGAATACTAAACGTTCTACGATCTCTTGATCGCTAATTGAGCGCTGCGTAAATCCCTTTTCCTGAGCATAGCTGCGTATCATGGCATTAACGAGCTCCGAAGGATAAGCGGTTCTATCATTCACGCGGTAGTCATACCAACCGGCTTGTGTCTTTTGTCCAAAGCGCCCCAACTCACAAAGACGATCGCCGAGTTCAGAGTAGATCTCTTCTGGCTTACTCAGTTTGCGCGCTTTTCGAACCGCCCAACTTATATCATTGCCTGCTAAATCGCTCATGCGGAATGGCCCCATGGCGAAACCGAAAGCTTCGATCGCTTGGTCGACTTGTTGTGGGCTACATCCCTCCTCCAACAAAAACGCGGCTTGCTTGGTATATTGCGCTAGCATGCGATTGCCAATGAAACCGTCACAGACACCTGCCACCACCGCAGTCTTCTTGATCTGCTTCGCTAGCTTGGCGCAGCTTGCCAATACCTCAGCGCTGGTCGCATTGCCACGGACGATTTCAAGCAACTCCATGATGTTTGCTGGGCTGAAAAAATGCAGGCCGATGACATCACTTGGACGTTTCGTAAAGTGAGCGATCTGATTGAGATCAAGCGTGGAGGTATTGGACGCCAGAATTGCCCCAGCTTTCATGACTTCATCCAAACGCCGAAACACTTCTTCTTTGACGCTCATTTGTTCAAATACGGCTTCGATCACGAGGTCGACCTCAGCAATTTCCTGATAGTATTGGACACCTTGGATCAGACCTATAGCACGATCGCAAGCAGCTTGACTTAACTTACCCTTGCTGACTGAAGTTTGGTAAGTCGATGCGATACGTTGTAAGCCCCGCGTCAATGACTCTGGCTGTTGATCGAGTATCTTCACTGGGATGCCGACACTTGCAAAATTCATCGCAATGCCCGCACCCATGGTGCCAGCACCAATCACGGCGACGGTCTTTATCGAACGCACTGGGGTTGATGCATCAACACCCGCAATTTTTCCAGCGGCGCGCTCCGCCACAAAGATGTGCCGTAAGGCGCGTGACTCGGGACTCGCGAGTAAGGTCTGGAAGCTTGTTCGCTCGAATTGCAATCCTTCGTCAAAACTTACAAGAGCAGCTTGCTCGAGTACATCAACACAAACCAAGGGCGCAGGAAGATGTGGTGATTTCTTGCGTAACTGTGCACGTGCGGTCTCGAATTGTGTTTGATCATAGGCACTAAGAACTGCTCGTTGTGAAACGCGTGGAATCGGTCTCAGGTCAGCGATTTCAGTGGCAAAGCTCAGTGCCGCAGCTTCAAGTTGCTCACTGGTTTCGACAAAACGATCAAAACAAGCACTGCCCTTAAGATCATCCGGCTTCACTGGGGTGCCAGTCGTAATCATGTGTATGCAAGTTTCCATCGATAACAAACGCGGCAATCTTTGGGTGCCGCCTGCCCCGGGCAAGATCCCGAGCTTCACTTCCGGTAGTGCGATTTGACAGCCTGCGGTACCAATACGATAGTGGCAGGCTAAAGCAAGTTCAAAACCACCTCCCATGCATACACCATTGATTGCCGCAACGATGGGCTTATCTGCATTTTCAATGATCTGGAGCACCGTTGGCAGAGAGGGCTCGGCATAGGTTTTCTCGGTCCCGAATTCTTTGATGTCTGCGCCACCTGAAAAAGCATTGCCCTGCCCTGTAATCACAATCGCTTTGATCGCATCATTGGCAAGCGCCGTATTCACATGCAGGTGGATCGCTTGGCGAGTGGCGTGGCCTAAGCCATTAACAGGTGGATTATCTATGCGAATTATGGCGATCGCGTCGCGTTGCTCGTAGTGCGCAGTCATCGTGTCTCGTGTATTTTTTATGGTCGATTGAATTTACTCATTGGCTCACTTTTGTCGAGTCTTTGAGTAGCAGTTCATCGCAGCGTTTATCTGAGTGAATTCGGTCTATCGTATTACCCCGAATTATCGAAACGCCATCATACACGAGAGTGAGCCGCAACTTGCGCGGCGCAGGGTCTCGACGTCACTTCACAGCAACGCCATCCCTTAGTTGTCTCTGATTACTTGCGGCGTGGGCGATCGGCACTGCGTGTGTTCGTGCTTGTACCTTCACCGCGTGGAGCTCTAGGGCTCCGCGGACCGCGAGAAGTTCTATCATTTCCAGCTTGGCTCATTTCGCTTGGTGCACGATTCGCATGTTTATTTGTACGCTGATTCGTAAGCTGATCGGCACGAGGGCGCCGCTCGTCGAATTGCGAGCGACCGACTCCTGTGGAAGCGCGTGGATTCAAGCTTGTGCGTTCCTGTCTCTCTCCTGCCACCTTTCCCGATTTGATCGGTTCACCGGTTTCCAAAGTAAAACGCGCTTGTTTGTCTTTGCCGAGCACGCGTACTAAGAAAGGCATGACTTCTTTGAGTTTTGCCTCCAAGGTCCAAGGCGGATTGATAATGAACATGCCGCTACTATGCAAGCCGAAGCCATCAGGCGTTGGTCCGGAAATGCTCAAGGTGACGTTCAACCATGAGTTACCTTGAACTCGTTTGAGACGTTCAGGAAGTTGTTGCGATTCTTGCCGGGCAAGTGCCGGATACCATACGGCGTAAGTGCCGGTCGGAAAGCGTTGCACAGCGTCTTCTAAACAGACTTTGACGCGGCGATAATCATCTTTCACTTCGTACGGCGGATCAATTAACACCAAAGCGCGGCGCGATGGCGGTGGCAATAAGCCTTTGAGGCCTTCAAAGCCATCGCCCGCGTTGATCATGACACGCTTACCACGGCTGACCTGACGCACGCCTTGCTCAGCTTTGTGTTGCGCTAACTTATGGAAATTTTCACCGAGGATTTTGATTTCGCTCGGGTGCAATTCAAATAATCGCAAACGATCTTGGTCGCGTAAGATTTGCTCCGCGAAATACGGGGAGCCAGGATAGTAGCGCAAGCGGCCACTCGGGTTTAGGGCTCGAATGATGTCCAAATAGGACTGCAAAGTTGCAGGCACATCTTCGCACTCCCACAATGGAGAGATGCCAGTTTCGTACTCGGCGTTTTTAGTCGCATAACCGGTGTCGAGTGAATACAAACCCGCGCCAGCGTGAGTATCGATATAACTGTACGCGGTGTCTTTATTATTCAAATACTCAAGTAGTTCCACCAACACATAGTGTTTGAGGACGTCGGCATGATTGCCGGCATGAAAACCGTGGCGATAACTTAGCATGATGGGTATGTTCTTTACTGTGTCGACTGCGCTAGCATGATTTGCTGAAAGTGCCGAGTAGGGGTGTGATTCGTCTGCGGCCGCTGCAGTCTGGGTTGGGTGAAATGCGATATTTCACGTGAATATGCGCATTCTACCCGCTTTCCTACCTTGCTCCTAGCACAGCTACTGTTCCGGTTATCAGTTTAGTCCACGCGTTTGCCGAAAATAATCAGGTCGCGTTCGATGCCATCGAGATTAGCGACGCGTGGCAAAGTCGCCCAAATTTCAAAGTTAAACGATGCAAATAAGTTCATGCTCGGGACATTGTGACCGAAAATAAATCCAAGCACGGTGTGAACGCCGATCTTCGGAGCGTGGGCGATGGCTTGTGTCAGCAGATAGCGACCTAATCCCTTGTGGCGCATGTTTTCATGCAAATAAATCGATAACTCCGCGGTGCCGGAGTACGCAGGTCGACCATAGAAATTAGAGAAAGAAAGCCATCCTTGAATCTCGCCATGCTCGCCTTCGACCACCCATAAAGGACGCGTTTCAGGTTGATGATCATGAAACCATTTCACACGTGATTCCACCGAAATCTCCTCGGTATCTGCGGTGACCATCCGTGAGGCAATCGTCGAATTGTAAATCGCGACAATTGCCGGTAAGTCTTCAATACATGCAATACGATGTGTAAATACTTGTTGTTGTGTATTCATAAATTTCTATCGAATTTCGGGCAAAATTATAGGCGCACTGGGCGCCTATTGATGTATTGATGTTCTTCTGTTGCAAACCAAGATCAAATTGAAGCTTCGATGAATTTCAATGCGATCTAATCAAGTTATAAAGTATGGGTTGCACGTGAAGAGCGAATCGTTGCGCCAAGCACCTCTTCCACTCGTGTCTTGACGCGGATACCGCTCTCATCATTAGGAAAATGCACCCCAATTCCCTGCGATTTATTGTTGCCTGCACCAGCTGGTGTGACCCAAGCCACCTTGCCAGCGATTGGGTACTTGCTCGGATCATCGAGCAAACTCAAAATGAGATAAATTTCTTCGCCCAGTTTGTAAGACTTATTGGTGGGGACAAAAATGCCGCCGTTCTTCAGGAACGGCATATAGGCTGAATACAAAGCCGATTTTTCTTTGATCGCCAAAGAAAGAACTGAAGGTCGCGAAGGCGACGGCATATTCAGCGGAACACCTGGATCTTGAGGGAGGTCTGCCATAATGGGTCCTTGTGGGTCTGGCCTATGTTTGACCGTGTCAGCTTAGGTTAACGAAAAGTTGTTGAATATTCTAACAGCATATCTTCCAAAAAGAGCTTGGCCGATAGCGGATGACTGGCAATTGCCTGCCGATCTTGGACACTTTTGATCAATTTTAGTAATTTATCGTTGCTAGTGCGAGACGCTAGCTGTTCGAGTTCCGCTTTGTACTTAGGATAGTAACGCAGGCGCCCTGCTTGTTTAACGCTAAAAACATCGAACAACCAACGCTGCAACCAAGAAACCGTTCGCGGCATATCGAGTTTTTGCATTTTATCGGCCAGCTTGAGGCTGCCATCGACATCGGGTTTGCTGAGGCCGCGCAAGAACTCATCTAATTCTTTGGCGTCCTCAGATTGCGCCATCTCAAAGGCTAATAAAGGCGCTCCGCCCTGTTGTGCTAGCCAAATTTCAGCGTCTTTGATTCCTTGCGTTTTTAGCCATGCAAGCGCTTGATCTTTGCTTGGCAACGGCATGGCCAATTTGTGGCAACGTGACAGTATGGTTGGCAGGAGGCGATCCAACCGGTGCGAAACCAAAATGAACACAGTGTTCGGATTAGGTTCTTCCAAAGACTTCAGCAAGGCATTGGCGGCTGGCACGTTCAAAGCTTCCGCTGGATACATCAAGACCACGCGAGTCCCTTGGCGGTGGGTCGAGATGTTCATGAAATCACCGAGGGCGCGTATCTGGTCGATCACGATTTCTTTAGATGGGGCTTTGCTGCTCTTTGCCGTTTTCTTTTCCCCTTCGGCATCAGTCTCAGCATTGTCACCAGCGGCAGCCTCTTCTTCGTCGAGGAGCCCCGGGCGCACGCGTCGGTAATCCGGATGACTGTATTGGTCAAACCAATTACAAGAGGCACATTGCGCACATGCGTGCCCTTCTGTATCCGGCGTTTCGCATAACAATGACTTGGCTAGGTGCTCGGCGAATTGTGCTTTACCTATTCCTTCAGCGCCGTACATTAAAATCGCATGGGGCATGCGCGCGCGCATTGCCATCAGCTGTCGCCAACTTTCGGTCTGCCATTGAAAGAGTGTTGAGCTCATATTGATTGCGCCGTAGAGATCATTGCGAAAATTCTCTTACGAGCTGATCCAAAATCTCGCGCAATTGCGTTTGAATCGCGGCAATCGTTTGGGTTGAATCGATGATGCGGAAGCGCTGAGGAAACTCCTGCGCACGACGTAAATATTCGTTGCGCGTATCTTCGAAGAAGCTGGCGTTTTCCTTCTCAAATTTATCGAGCGTCCTGGTGGCATCGAGACGGGCACGGGCTACTTCAATCGGCACGTCGAATAAGAAAGTCAGATCTGGCTGTAGGTGCGGATGTACCCATTGTTCCAAAGCGTTAAGCTTATCAATACTGAGATGACGCCCACCACCTTGGTAGGCGAAACTGGCGTCTGAAAAACGGTCTGTCAAGACACACTCGCCCGCCGCCAGAGCTGGCTCAATGACCTGCGCCAAATGTTCACGGCGCGAGGCAAACATCAACAAGGCTTCTGTTTCAAGATGCATCGCTTGCTTCAAGAGCAGCTCACGCAATGACTCACCCAAGGGCGTACCTCCGGGCTCACGCGTGCTTCGTACAATGAGGTTTTTCGCTTGCAGGTGATTGCGTACAAAGTCGATGTGGGTCGACTTACCTGCGCCATCGATGCCTTCAAAGCTAATAAATAATCCACGTTTGTTCATACTGATGTTCTGTCACTGATTCTTGTAATCTGGGTTTAACCGACTTGGCAATCGATGAGTTGGTACCCGCCGCGCTATCATCTTTGATATTTATTGACAGCTCTGTTGTGCTCACTCAAAGACTCCGAAAACTGGCTCGTGCCATTGCCCCTTGCCACAAAATAATAGGCATTGCTTGGTTCTGGATTGACCGCCGCTTTCAATGAATCCATCCCCGGTAGGGCAATTGGAGTCGGTGGTAAACCGGCTCGGGTATAGGTATTGTAAGGCGTATCGGTAGTCAGATCGCGCTTCCGAATATTGCCTTTGAACTGATCGCCCATGCCATAGATCACGGTGGGATCGGTTTGCAACAGCATGCCGATCTTGAGGCGATTGACGAATACCGAGGCGATCATGCCACGCTCAGACGCTTGCCCGGTTTCTTTCTCAATGATTGAGGCCATCGTCAGCACTTCATAAGGGGTTTTGTACGGGAGATTCTCCGTACGCTTTTTCCAAACTTCATCAAGACGCGACAACATCGCTTGATGCGCTAGACGAAACACTTGGATATCGCTGCTATTTTTGGCGAATCGATAGGTATCTGGGAAGAATAAGCCTTCAGGGAACTCATACTCACTGCCAATCGCTTTCATGAGTTCTTTGTCACTCAATGTCAAACTGTCGTGGCTAATTTCGGGATGCGCGTTGACTGCGCTGCGCATTTGTCGAAAGGTCCAGCCTTCGATAATGCTTAGGCTGGTCAAACTAAAGCGCCCTTCTACCAGTTTATTCAAAAGTTCACGCGGGGTTTCATTGGCAGATAACTCATAGGAACCTGCTTTAAGGCTACCAGCTTTACCTTGTGAGCGCGCGAGCGCTTCAAACAACCACGTTTGAATTGGCACCCCGGCCTGCTGCATCTGCCGGCTTGCGCTGCGTATCGTGCTGCCGGGCTTGATGTTGAAAGCCACTGCACTCGTGGAGGTGTTCAAGGGAGTTTCTGACCAACGTTGCAGATACCAAAAGGCGCTGCCCGCAACGGCGATAGAAGCAATGATTAAAAGGAAAAAGAGTTTTTTCAACAAGCCCATGACAACATCAAAGTCAAATTACTGCGATAATTTCGAAACGTGCCTGCCATTGTAAATGGGAACAATGCACAAGTCATACAAAAATGAACATTGAGCTGCTTATGGAAAACCTAGATTTGACGACTTTCGACCACGCCCCAAGCATTACCAGCTTGGAACAGTTAGAAAAAGCCTATGTGTGCCGCTTACAAGATCAAGCTTTACTCAAAATCAGCGGCGATGATGCTGCAAGTTTTCTGCACAATCAATTGAGTAATGACGTCGAGCGCTTAAAGGCTGGGGAAGCGCGTTATGCAGCCTACTGCACCCCGAAAGGACGGATGTTGGCGAGCTTCTACTATTGGAAACATGATGGCGCCATTTTCATGTTGTGTGCCGCGAACCTCTTGCCTGCGTTGCAAAAGCGCCTACAGATGTTCGTATTGCGTGCAAAGGTAAAAATTGAGGAAGTCAGTGCTGATTACTTAATACTTGCTTTGGGCGGTGGTAAGAACGGAACACCACAAGCCTTCGACGTGCCCAATCCAACAGAAATTCATGGCGTGATTGCCGATGCAGACAATTTCTTAATTCGAAGGGAAGATAGTTTACATACCCAACATTTTATCAGCCTCATCAAACGCACTGACGCCGAGAAGCTGTTGAATAAATTGATTGGCGATTTTCAAGTGGTCAATGCAGGAATTTGGCGTCTCGCTCAGATTTATGCTGGTGTCGCGCAAGTTCAAGAACAAATCAAGGAACAGTTTGTACCGCAAATGCTGAACTTTGAATTGATCGGCGGCGTTAACTTCAGAAAGGGATGTTATCCTGGTCAAGAGATCGTGGCGCGTAGTCAATATCTAGGTAAGCTCAAGCGACGTATGGCGATCGCTCGCGTCGAAGGCGTGAATCTCGATCAAGTGCAAGCAGGAGCTGAGTTGTTTTCTGAGGATGACCTAGAACAACCGTGCGGTATGGTAGTCACGGCTGAGCGTGATCTCGATGGTGTTGTGATCGCTTTAGTTGAAATTAAGCTCAGTGCGCATGAGTCGGACAAGGTCCATCTCGCCAATGCGGCCGGACCATCACTGACATTTCAAGTTTTGCCTTACGCTTACGTCGACGTGACGGAATAACAGTCTATGCATTGTTACGTCTTTTTCAAAGCTGCGGCCGAAGATGAGCAGCATATTCGTCAATGCTTCGCTCGTTTAAGGCTTTCGCTCGAAAAGATTGGATTCAATGTACGATTCCAACAGCGACCAGAAGTGAAGGATGGTATGCAGACTTGGATGGAAGTTTATGAAGCCGTGCCAGACCATTTTGAAGAGCTAATTGCTGCGAGTGTTGCAGAATCCGGCTTGAATGAGTATGTAGTTGGAGCGCGGTACTACGAGCGTTTTATGGAAGTTCATCCATAGGGCTCGCTCTAATTTTCTTGAGGAATTCAATTCGGTCTCTGCCTCAAATGCAAAAAAGCCCCGCGCAAAATGTCTGTTTGCACGGGGCTTTTTTTTGAGCTTGTGATCAGCTCAGTTCTTCAAGACGCAGTTTAGTAACCTTGCCTGAGACTGAAGCCAAGGCCTCGATCTGGGCAATTGCTGCATCGATGTTTTTCTCTTGCGTTTGATGCGTCAACATAATGATGTCGGTCTTCGATTCGCCCTCGCCTGGTTCCTTCTGCAGCATGGCGTCGATAGAGATCGCGAAACCCGCCAAGATTTTGGTGACATCGGCCAACACGCCGGGCTTATCTTCAACACGCATACGCAGGTAGTAGCTTGTATGCACCTCGGCGATTGGCAGGACGGTCAAATCGCTCAGGGCGTTCGGTTGGAAGGCCAAGTAAGGAACACGGTGTTCTGGATCGGCTGATGCTAAACGTGTGATGTCGACGATATCAGCGATTACTGATGAGGCTGTTGGCTCAGAACCTGCGCCTTTGCCATAGTACAGTGTGGCACCAACCGCATCGCCCTGCACCAAGACCGCATTCATCGCACCTTCGACATTGGCGATTAAACGTTTTTCAGGAATCAAGGTTGGATGGACACGCAATTCGATCCCTGCTTCGCTGCGTTTGGTGATACCCAAGAGCTTGATGCGATAGCCTAACTGTTCTGCATATTCAATATCGGTGGCTTCAAGTTTGGTGATGCCTTCGATATAGGCTTTGTCGAACTGCGTCGGAATGCCAAACGCGATCGAAGCCATGATCGTGAGTTTGTGTGCGGCGTCGATACCTTCGATATCGAAAGTCGGATCTGCTTCAGCATAGCCTAATGCCTGTGCCTGTTTGAGAACGGTGGCAAAGTCTAAGCCCTTGTCTCGCATCTCAGACAAAATAAAGTTAGTCGTGCCGTTGATGATGCCAGCGATCCATTGAATACGATTAGCAGTCAAACCTTCACGCAAGGCTTTGATAATCGGAATACCACCTGCCACTGCCGCTTCAAAGGCTACCATAACGCCTTTGTCCTGCGCTGCTTTGAAGACTTCATTGCCATGTTTGGCGATGAGTGCTTTATTCGCAGTCACGACATGTTTGCCATTGGCGATGGCTTTCAAAACTAAGTCTTTGGCGACGTCGGTACCGCCGATCAACTCAACGACGATGTCGATTTCTGGATTGTCGACCACGAGGTTACCATCGGTAACGAGCGTCACTTCACCATTTGTTATACTTTGGGCGCGTTCTACGTTGCGCACTGCTGCCATCGAAATCTCAATCGAACGACCAGCGCGACGCATAATCTCTTCTTGATTACGCCGTAAAACGTTGAAGGTGCCGGAGCCGACGGTGCCTAAACCTAAGAGGCCGATTTTGATGGGTTTCATAAATGCGTTAACTCAAAAAAGTGAAATCAAACGGTGATACTACAAAACTTCAGACAAACAATTATTTGCTTGTAAATTCGCCTGTGCCATGGCGGCGGCGATAGTTCTCAAGGAACGCTGCAATCCTTCCAATGGCCTCGGTGAGATCATCGGTATTGGGCAGGAATACAACTCGGAAATGATCCGGCGCAATCCAGTTGAAGCCTGTCCCTTGAACCAAGAGTACACGCTGCTCCACGAGCAATTCTTGAATGAACTCTTGATCGTCCTTAATTGGATAAATCTCAGGATCGAGTTTAGGGAACATATATAAAGCCGCTTTCGGCTTCACACAACTAACCCCTGGGATCGCAGTCAATAACTGATATGCGAGGTCGCGCTGTTTGCACAGACGGCCACCGGGAGCGACTAAGTCTTTGATGCTCTGATAGCCGCCAAGCGCTGTTTGAATCGCAAACTGACCAGGCGCGTTCGAGCACAAACGCATCGAGGCCAACATATTCAGTCCTTCGATATAGTCTTTGGCGTAACGCTTTTCTCCCGAGATCACCATCCACCCTGCGCGATAACCACAGGAACGATAATTTTTCGAAAGCCCATTTAAGGTCAAGAACAAAACGTCGTCCGCCAACGAGGCAATTGAGACATGTTCTGCTTCGTCATAAATGGTTTTGTCGTAGATCTCATCTGCAAAAACGATGAGCTGATGTTCACGCGCTACGTCAACGATTTTTTGCAAAATTTCAAGGGGATATAAGGCCCCTGTTGGATTGTTGGGGTTGATGACAACAATCGCCTTGGTTTTCGGCGTAATCTTGCGTTTGATGTCCTCAATATCAGGCATCCAATCGGCGCTCTCGTCGCACACATAGTGAATGGGTTTGCCCCCAGACAGACTTACAGCGGCAGTCCATAAAGGATAATCCGGCGCAGGCACCAAAACTTCATCACCAGTGTTAAGTAAGGCGTTCATGCCCATTACGATTAACTCGGAGGCACCATTGCCAATATAGATGTCCTCAATCGTGACGCCGCGAATCTTCTTCTCTTGGGTGTAGTGCATGATCGCTTTACGTGGGGCGAACATGCCTTTGGAATCGGTGTAGCCTGCGGCCCCTTGCATATTGAGTATCATGTCCTGCACGATTTCATCGGGCGGAGCAAAATTAAACACGGCAAGATTGCCGATATTTAATTTGATAATCTTTTGACCTTCTTCTTCCATCTGCTTGGCCTTTTCGAGTACAGGCCCGCGGATGTCATAACAAACGTCTGCAAGTTTTTGGG
>CAYWNE010000059.1:0-21703 GCA_964459555.1 uncultured Burkholderiaceae bacterium
CCCAGACCGAACTGATTGTGCAATCCAAAGTATCGACTCAACGAAAACAAATGAAATGGACGGCAAGCCATAATCAGGTGCGTCCAAGTTCACTCGCGGGCCACTCATCAAAACACCCTGGAGGTCCACCATTGCCTCGTAATCAGATCGACCAATCAACTGGTCAATGTAGCTATCTGCGTATCGTCTCATCATGTGGCATAACTGAGTCTAAGTAGTAGTGCAGGCTCTCAGAGTATCACGTAAATATTGAAGCGGCACAGTGGTAATGATGCTGGTGCCGAGCGGTTTGAGTAAAATGAACTTGATCTGCCCGCCCTCGTTTTTCTTATCGACTTCCATCAAATCAAGCCAAGTGGCTTCGCCGAGGTCGGGAGCTACCGTTGGCAAACCCGCAGCCTCAACTACTTTCGTGATACGTGTCTTGGTGACGAAATCGATGTACCCTAATCGATGCGACAAATCTGCTGCCATCACCATGCCGCAACCGACTGCTTCACCGTGCAACCATTGACCATAACCCAATCCAGCTTCGATCGCATGACCAAAGGTGTGCCCGAAATTAAGGATGGCACGTAAGCCGCCTTCCCGCTCATCCTGGCGCACCACATTGGCTTTGATTTCGCACGAGCGCAGCACTGCATAGGTCAACGCCTCGACATCTCGCGCACGGAGTTTTTCAATATTGGTCTCGATCCAATCAAAGAAAGGCGCATCGATGATGGCGCCGTACTTAATCACTTCGGCCAAACCAGCGGATAGTTCTTTGTCTGGTAATGTTGAGAGACTAGAGATATCAGCGAGTACTGCTTGCGGCTGATAAAAAGCTCCAATCATGTTCTTACCGAGAGGATGATTGATGCCCGTTTTGCCACCGACTGATGAGTCAACCTGCGCTAATAAAGTGGTCGGAATTTGGACGAAAGGTACGCCTCGCATAAAGGCGGAGGCCGCAAAGCCTGTCATGTCACCAATCACACCACCACCGAGCGCAATCAGCGCCGTTTTGCGATCACACTTTTTCTGCAAGAGCTCATCAAAAATGAGCATCAAACTTTCCCAGTTCTTGCGTTCTTCGCCGTCCGGCAAAACTACTGCCTCAACTTGTTTTCCGATTGACTCGAGTTGCTTAGTCAATCCATCGAGATACAGCGGCTCCACCACATCATTGGTGACAATCACCACTCGCTTGGCGCGAATTCGCTGCTCTAATAATTTCTGATCCTGCAAAAGCGACTCACCAATCGTGATCGGATAACTACGAGCACCTAAATCGACTTGCAATGTCTTATACAAACCTATTTCAATTTCCATCGTCTTTGATTCTGTCGCCGCGAGATTCGCAGCAATTTTTTCTACTGTGTGAGCGGCATGAGCTGGCTTAGGCAATTTATCAACGATGGTTTGTACCAAGGTTTGCAATTGTGGCTGCCCCGTTTCGATAATCATATGGGCAACTTCACGATACAGCGGGTCACGCTGTTGTTCGAGTTCTTCTAATTTCTTGCGAGGATCTGCAGTGCGCAGCAATGGGCGTTTCTTATCGTGTCGCGTACGATGCAAAATGCTACCAATACTGGCTTTGAGATAAACCACCGTTCCTGAATCGTGCAAAATCTGGCGGCTGCGTTGATTCAATACTGCCCCACCACCTGTGGCGAGCACAATATCAGTTTGTTGACAGAGATCACGAATCACATCGGCTTCACGCTGACGAAAACTCGCTTCTCCTTCGATATCGAAGATCACGGAAATAGCGACGCCGGTACGCGCCTCTATTTCGTGATCAGAATCGACAAAACGTTTGTTCAGTTTTTTTGCGAGGGCTCTGCCAACCGTTGTTTTGCCAGAGCCCATCAAACCTACTAGGTAAATATTACTTGTCACTACTATACAAATCTAAAGGTGAGATTAGTTGCCACAATTATCTGCGCCAGCGCCCTTAGAGTTGTCACGAATTGCCATCGTACTTGTCGCGCTTGTTCCAAGGCTATCGAGCGCTGTAATCGTCACAGTATAAGTACTACCGCGTTGATAGACAGGAGGCACAGAGAGATCGACCGGATGAATACAACGTGAACCCTGAGTACCGACGGAAACTGTAATCAGGTTGCCACTGACCGTGACGCCTGACTTGACCAAATCACTGGTGAATACTCGATATGGACCAGTACCACCTTTGATGTTCAATGTGAAGGCCGAAGTATTATCTTCGCCAATCTCAATGGCTGATGGCGAAATACGCATCGTTGAACCGGCAACATTGGCTGTTACAGTAATACGTTTAACCTGACCTTGAGAATCGGTAATCGAAATCGTGGTAGAACCGGCATTTAGCAAAGACGCTGTGAATGTACCGCCAGAACTACCGATAGAAGTCGGTGAAACGCTCGCAATGCTTGGGTTATTGTTCGAGATCGTATAAGAGCCAGAACCGCCTGTCACAACAAAAGTTAAATTGTCGCCGACTGAACCTGTCGCGTCGCCCGGCAATACATCAATCGGGACAACGGCGGAAGGAGATACCGTTACAGCAATAGACACCGTCGCTCCAACTGCATCGCGAATAACCACCTGAGCTGAGCCAGCGGCAGCACCACTGATCGAGAAGGCAGAAGCGAATGTACCTGAACTAGGGTTCACCGTCGCGATCGCCGTGTTACTTGAGGAAATTGTATAGGGCGCTGTACCACCACTCGCAACGTAATTCACGGTTCCAGCTGCAGCAATAGTGATCGATGCTGGCGAAGTCGTGAACAACGGTACCGATGTTCCCACTGTTACCGCGACAGTCACGGTCGCACCAAGTGAATCCCTGACGATCACATTCGAACTACCAACTTGATTACCTAAGATAGTAAAAGTCGATGCGGTTGGTGTCGTTGTCGTCACAACCACAGGGTTGCTAGCGGTAACCGTGTAAGGCGCGGAACCACCAGTGATGGTGTAGGTCAACGCACTTCCACCCACGCCTATCGCTAGACTTGCCGGTGCGGTTGTAAACATCGGAACTGTGGTTCCATTGCTAACCGTATAGCTGATAGAAACACTTGCACCAACGGAGTCACGTACGATCACTGTAGTTGTACCAGAGACGCCGCCAGTGATTGTGAAGGTCGAGGCAAATGTTCCAGAGGGCACGGATGCAACCGCTGTATTGCTTGAGGTAACCGTATACGGGCCTGTACCACCACCTGCAGTGTAGGTATTTACTACACCTGTTGCTGATACTATGCTAGGTGGAGCAGTTGTGAACAACGGTACATTCGGGCCAGACGCGACCACAAAATTTACTGAAACAATCGCCCCCACCGAGTCCCTAATCGAAATCGAACCACTTCCTGCTGAAACACCTGTTACAGTGAATGCGTTCGTACCCAAAGAGACAGTTGCTGCAGTCGTATTACCTGAGGTTACTGAATAAGGGGCACGGCCACCACCAATTGAATAGGTAGCCGGAGCACCTACGCCAATAGTGATACTTGCCGGTGCTGTCGTGAACAGAGCAATTTGTGGTCCTGCGCTGATTGTGACATTTATGGAAACGCTCGCGCCAGCAGAGTCACGAACAAGAATAGTAGCGTCACCATTTATTACACCAGAAACACTAAAAGTCTTGCCGCTCCCGGAAACAGAAGCCACAGCCGTATTACTGGAAGTAAACGTGTATGGTGCGGTGCCCCCACCGACAGTATAAGTTGCCGTTGCGGCTGGCGCGACAGTTATATCAGATGGAGCTGTCGTGAACAAAGGAATCGCAACACCTGTACCGACCGTAACATTGATTAAGACTTTCGTGCCATCGGCATCGGAAACGGTGACTCTACCGCTGCCTTCAGCGATTCCAGTGATCGTTAAAGTTGCACCACTAATTTTCGCACCAATCGTAGCTGTATTACTGCTAGTAACAGCATACGGGGCGCGTCCGCCGCCAACTGTGAAGGTTGGCGTCGTCCCAGTCGCAACAACGAGATCTGTGCCGGCTGTAGTGAACAATGCTGGTGGAGTACCGGAGCCAACCGTGACTGAGATTGCGACAGAAGCACCAGCAGTGTCGACAACCGTTACCGTTGAGAGACCCACCGCGACGCCAGTTATCGTTAAGTCATCTCCATTTAGAACTGCCGTTGCAACTGCACTATTGCTGCTCGCCACACTATAACTAGTTGTCCCCCCCCCAACTTTGAAAATGCCTGAACCACCCACTTCTAGTTTTGTATTTGGCGCCGCTGAGGTAAACAAAGCAACACTCGACCCAACAACTACATTGATAGTTACAGATGCCCCAAGTGAGTCTTTGACGACAACAGTAGCCGTGCCGCCTGCACGCCCGGTCACAATGAACTGATTGCGATTCGACAAACCAACCGTGGCAATCGACTGATTGCTGCTCGAAATACTATAAACCTGACTACCACCACCAATCGTATACACTGCCGAACTTGTACCGACGGCAACTACAATTGAGCTAGGTGCGGAGGTAAATAAATCAATTCCAGTACCAATAGTTACATTGATCGTTCGTGTCGCTCCGAGCGAGTCTGTTGCGACCACGGTCGTTGAGCCCGCGGATACACCCGTGATGTAGAAACTCGCACCATTCTGAGTAACGTTAGCCACTTGTGGATTACCGGTATTCACGCGATATATCCCACTACCACCACCCATTTGGAATACGGCTGAGACCTGGCCAATTGTCAGTGACAATCGATCAGGGGCTGAAGTGAAGAAATCAACACCCGTGCCAACTGTTACTTCAATTAACACTTTGGAGCCACTAGCATCTGTCACTGTTACGTTTGAGAGGCCGCCAGTTGCCCCAGTAATCACAAGATTCTTACCCGAAACTGCGACAGTTGCTGCGGCGCTGCTACTAGTTGCACTGTAATTCGGAACACCACCACCAATTTGATAGGTCTGTGAAGCGCCAGGAAGTACGGTCACTCTTTGTGGAGCAGTTGTGTATAGCGGATTACCACTTGTATTACCAGCAGATCCACCGCCGCCCCCGCATGCTGACAACAGGGTCAAGCTTATCATGGCCACAAATATGCGAAAAAGCTTCGTCATGTAACACCTATCTTCTAAATTAAACTCAAAAATCAAACTAAAACACAAACGGTTTTGCTATTGTGTCACGATACTGCCTGTCAATTGAACTTTTGGTGTAATAAAAATCAAAAGCTCGGTCTTGTTGTTAGTTCTTCCCGTAGACTTAAACAGGTTCCCGAACAATGGAAGATCACCTAGAAACGGAACCTTGGTTACATCATTACGCTCTTCTTGCGTGTAGATGCCCCCCAAAACGACAGTACCACCATTTTCAACCAATACGTTGGTTTTCACTTGCTTGGTATTGATTACCGGGCCGCCACGAGTTTCCTCACCACGGCTATCCTTATGTACATCAACTGTCAGGATAATGGTGCCATCAGGTGTAATCTGTGGCGTTACGTCCAAACTCAAAACGGCCTTTCTAAAAGAAATTGCCGTGGCACCAGATAAGGTTGTAACTTGATAAGGAATCTCCTGCCCTTGCTCAATATGTGCGGCGATCTGATCTGCGGTTACAACGCGGGGGCTGGAAATAATCTTGCCATCGCCATCTGCTTCAAGAGCCGACAACTCCAAATTCAGAAAACGGTTAGCCGCGGCTGAAAAAATACTTGTCGCAATACTCCCTGCATCCAGACCACCAATGCCAGCCGCAGGCAAGTTAATAAACTGGGTATTTGGGATGAAACTCTTATCGGTGACCTTGGCCTGACCTGTTTGCTCACCCACACCTAAATAATTTCCGGTGACAGCAACACGTTGATTACCCTGAACTTGAAATCCTGCATCGCCACCAGACAATTTCCTCAAATCTGCAAAACCAAGTTTGGCACCCAAGTTTCGGCTAAATTTATTGTCTGCCTCAACAATTCTTGCCTCGATCACTACCTGTTTTGTGGCAATGTCGATCTTCTGAATCAATTTTCGCACTTCCTCAATCTTTGAGGCGATATCGGTCACGAATAGCTGGTTGGTGCGAGGATCGACCAAAACAGATCCCCGTTTCGACAACATACGATTGGTGACCGTAGTGTCTGAACCAAACAGATTTTTTAGCACGTCGGCTTTTTGATACTTCAGCTGGAACGACTCCGTCTTAAGTGGTTCAAGATTTTCGATAGCCGCCTTTTGCTCTAACTCTAATTTTTCCTTCGTCAACAATTCATCCTTCGGGCCTACGAGGATAACGTTGCCATTCTTACGCATATCCAAGCCTTTGATTTGCATCACTACATCAAGGGCCTGATCCCAAGGAGCGTCAATTAAACGCAAGGTAATGTTGCCGACTACAGAATCACTCGCAATGATACTCACCCCACCTTGCTCAGCCAGCATTTGCAACACTGCACGAACATCAATGTCTTGGAAGTTCATGCTAAAACGCTCGCCCTTGTATCCTTGGGTACCCTGGGTTAACTTATTTGGATCCTCCTTAATTGGCTTTACCTCAATCACCAACTGAGAATCGCTTTGGTAGATGCTATGCTCCCATAAACCCTTAGATTCGATATACATCCTAACATTGTCGCCTTGACGTTCGGTCGAGACTCGCTGTACTGGCGAGCCAAAATCAGACACATCCTGATTGCGCTTCAATACATCTGGGAGTCCAACATTGTAAAAATCCACGACAATTTTCTGTCCTTGCAACCGCGGATCAATCGCAATTTGATTGTTCGGTAGGTCAACCACAACACGACCTTCACCTGAGGCGCCACGTCGGAAATCAATATCTTTCAAATTCGCCTTGAGACCAGACTTCTGGGTCTTATCCACAACAGGAAGTCCTAAGGAATTGACTGGCGTCGCCAAGCCTCCTGAGCCATCAATGGTTACGATCAAAGTATTGCCTTCGATCACCGTTGCATAATTCAACGAACGGTTGAGGTTAAATACCAAACGGGAGCGACCTGGAACTTCGATCACATTGACGCTGCGAACCTCTCCCAAACCAATATCGAAAGCATTTTTCCCAGTGAGATTTGTTGTGTTAGCGAAATCAAAAGAGATACGTGATGGGTTAGAAATTGAGAAGGACAACGGCGGTTTCTCAAGTGCGTTTTTGAGGCTAACCTTGATAATGATGTTGGTGCCTTGCTGATTCGCGGTAACACTTTTGATTGAGTTTTCTTCTTGCGCAAAAACGGATGCACAAGAGGCAAAAAACAAGAATACCAACCCTAAAATGCGCATCGCGCTCCCTTTGTTTTTCATTATAAAAATCCTCATTTTTTCGCCTCTTGCAACTCTAAGCTTGCTGTCCGCTCCGTCCACTCGCCTGTAGCATCCTGCACTTTCTCAACGAGGTCGATTCGTGTTTCACTCACACTAATCACTTTTCCAAAGTTTTGCCCAAGGTAGGATCCAACAACCACGGGATAAATCAACTTACCCACTTGCACTAAACCTTGGAAATTACGTTTGTTGTCGAAGGTGCCAACCATTTTCATGGTTTCTAATGGAAACGCCTCCAAAGCCTCCTTTGGACGATCGAAATCTGGCTTCAAACCATTGTCGTTCGCGGCTTTAAGTCGCGCAAACACGACCAACAACTTGGCTGGATCAAAGGGGTCAATCAGGCTTCCGCTCTCATAGGCAACTGGCACGAAAACCTTAGGTTCAGCGATTGGAGTTACTTTCACTTGCATCTCCCGCTTAGTTTGGTCCATCCATTCTTTCAGCTCGCCGACCCCGCTATCACCACACGCGGCTAGAGAAACACTGGCTACAAACATCAATATCAAAGATCGAATCAATTTCATTTCTTGGCCTCGCGATCTTTTTCTCTATCCTTTTTCTTCTGCTCAGCTTGCGCCGCAATCTCTTCCGGATCTAGATATCGGTAAGTCTTTGCTACGCCATCAAGTACGATTCCGGGTTTTTTTGGGTCTTTGCTTGTCGACAAAACCAAATTATTGAGCGTAATAATTCGTGGCAACTTTGCGATGTCGCTGATGAACTGCCCCATATCGTGATAGTTCGCCACCATTTGTATCGTAATTGGCAGTTCGGCATAGTAGTCCTTCACGGTTACATTGCCAGGAGAGAACAGGTCCATACTCAGTCCGCGTCCATTGGCCGCAGAATTAATATCATCTAAAAGCGATGCGTATTCAGCGCTGCTTGGCAACTGCTTTTCCATTTTTGACACGTATTGCAAAACCAGCCTGCGCTGATCTTTCAGCGCATCCAAACTAATTGATTGCTGCAGTTTTGTTTTATAAAGATCTTTAAGTTTTTGCTCCTCTTGCTCGCCACGATCAATGTCTTCTAATTGACCACTCCAATAGGCTGCCCATCCGCCGAGAATTACGAGCAAAAATACGACAACTGCGGTGAATACTCGCGGCGCAAGTGGCCATAAACCAGGGTGTAGGCCATTCAGGTTTTGGAATTGGCTCGCAAGATCTTGAAACTGTTCCTGTACTTTAGACATATGTATTCCGCGCCTTTACTTCTTAACAGCCGTTGCTGGTTTCTTCGCTACACCTTTAGCCTCAGCGCTAGCGTCCGCGGAAGCCTCCAGTTCACGGGGGCGACGAATTCCAACACTCAGATCAAACTCGATTACTCTCTTCGAGTCACGACCTTGTCCAAGCCCAACCGCCTTATTTTGAATGATTTCTGGCTTAGTCATCCACTGCGAACCACTTAGTTCGTTAACAAAAATACCAACAACTGCATGAGACTGCGCGTAGCCTTTTAACGAAATACGTTGCCCTTCTTGCTTAATCAAAGTCAGGTAAAGTCCTTCAGGCGCCAATTTAACCAATTCGTTCATCATGAAAACTGGTTGATTCCTATCCGCCTGCAAGTCCTCAACTGCCTGCTGCCTCGCCTTCAAGGCGTCAATTTCTTGGCGTAGACTAGCAACTTCCTTGATTTTTTCATCAAGGTCCTTATTGGCCTTTGTAATAAACGCATTGCGCTCTTCCTGCGCAGAAATCTGCGTGGAGAAAAAGACACCTACGGTGACCACAATCACCGCGCCACACAAAGCCGCCAACACCATTAAGGAGTAAAACCGAGCTTTTAGCTCCTTACGTCTAACCTCACGATGAGGAAGTAGGTTAATTTTAACCATTAGCCAAACCTCCGCATTGCCAGTCCACAAGCGATCATGTATGCAGGAGCATCATTCCGCAAATTCTTTTCATTTACATTGGAACCCAACTCCATTCCCTTGAATGGACTGATAACCGAGGTAGAGAGCTTGGTTCGTTCTGCCACTGTATCAACAAGACCAGGTAACAATGCACATCCGCCTGCTAAGAAAATTTGGTCAATCCGAGTGAAAGGAGTCGACGTGAAGAAGAATTGAATTGCACGAGTCACCTCCAACGCTGCACTTTCCAGAAATGGCTCGAGCAACTCCATTTCGTAGCTATCAGGAAGATCACCTTGCCGTTTCTTCTGCTCAGCCTCTTCGAACGACAGACCATAGTTCCGAACTATATCTTGCGTCAGCTGGTTACCACCAAATTGCTGATCGCGCTCATAGATCACTTCCCCATTCAAGAGAATGGAAATGTAAGTCACCTTCGAACCTATTTGAAACAAAGCGAAAATCTGATCCTGCCCTGCATTCGGCAGCTGCTCGATGAGGCGTAAAACGGCAGCCCGAGCGGCAAAGGATTCAATATCCATCACTTTTGCTTGCAGCCCCGCAGACTCAGCCGCTGCTACACGGTCCTCAATCTTCTCTTTACGCGCTGCAGCCAGAAGCACATCCATATCTTCATCGGAATTTGAAGTTGGTCCAACAACCGCAAAATCGATCGCCACCTCATCCATCGAAAACGGAATGTACTGGCTGGCTTCTGATTCCACCTGAAACTCAAGCGCTTGCTCATTTAAATTCGCAGGCAAAATCATTTTCTTGGTGATTACCGACGCCGCTGGCATTGCTAACGCAACTTGGCGAGTGCCCGTTCCAGCACGTTTCAATACTCGACTGATAGCCTCAGAGACCTGCTCGAGGTTTTCGACATTGCCATCAATAACGGCGCCTTTCGGCAGAGGCTCAGTGGCACAACGTTCGAGCTTGAAGTCCTTTTCACCTGAGCGTGATAATTCCACTAGCTTGACGTCAGACGTGCTTATATCCACCCCTATCAGTGGAGCATTCTTACTTCCAAGCAGTGATGCGAGATCTAGAGCCAAGGATTTCCCCTCAAAGTCAACTTATTCTTATTTTCAAAAGCACAAGCAAATTCATCTACAAATTGCCCATAAAAAACTATTATTCAGGCTGAAAAACGCATTTTTTCTTTTAAAAACCGCGATTTAGAAGACACTCATACTAGCTTACGTTAAATCCTAGCAATAAGGATAGTGGAATGTAAAGCACTTTCCGGTCAGAACTGGCTTTTTGCGTTGTCATTTCTCCACTCGCAACAATTAGTTGAAATTATGCAATTTTTATAGTTCGGTTTGGAAGGATATAATGCGAACTATCGATCCGTACTTCACAATCAACATGTCTACAACACAAGAAAATCCCACAAGCCAAGAGTCTACCGCTCAGCAAGGACGTGTAAGAAGTCGTGCATCGCGCATTCTTCTCAACGGTGTTTTTGTAATATTCGGCCTCGCTATTGCTGGCGTACTTGTTATTGTCTTTGCCCTAGCAATGGCCTACCCCAATTTGCCCGAAATCGATGCGATCACCAGTTACCGTCCGAAAATGCCGATGCGAGTGTATTCCGCCGATAACGTCTTGATTGCCGAATTTGGAGAGGAGCGTCGCAATGTAGTGCACTTCAAAGACATTCCAGAAGTCATGCGTAAAGCTGTTCTGGCAATTGAGGATGATCGCTTTTACGAACATGGCGGCGTTGACTACATCGGTATTGCTCGCGCCGCCTTCAACAATGTCACTGGTGGCAATAAACAAGGCGCGTCGACAATTACACAGCAGGTCGCCCGCAATTTCTTTTTGTCGACCGAACAGACTGTTAAGCGCAAAGTTTATGAAATCCTTTTAGCCTGGAAGATCGAACAAAATCTCACAAAAAATCAGATTCTTGAGGTATACATGAACCAGATCTATCTGGGACAACGCGCCTATGGCTTTTCCTCGGCCGCGCAAATCTACTTTGGTAAAGAGCTCAAAGATATCACCGTGGCCGAAGCGGCTATGTTAGCAGGTCTACCAAAAGCGCCATCCGCCTACAATCCAGTAGCAAATCCAAAGCGCGCCGCTGTGCGTCAGCAGTATATTTTGCAGCGCATGCTGCAGCTAGGTTACATCACCAAAGCACAATACGAGGCCGCTAAAGTCGAGAAGTTGCGCATCAAAACCAATAGCGCCGAATTTGGCATCCACGCCGAATACGTGGCTGAGATGGCGCGTCAACTTGTGTATGACCAATTCAAGGAAGAGACTTACACCCGCGGCTTAAATGTATATGTCACAGTTACCAAGGCGGAACAAGAAGCCGCCTATCAGTCTTTGCGTAAAGGCGTGATGGACTATGAACGCCGCCATGGCTATCGCGGCCCCGAAGCGATTATTGAATTACCGGCCAATAAAGAGCTCGCCGACGAAGCGATCGAGAAAGAACTCGCTGAGCATCCTGATAGCGACGATATTTTGGCCGCCATGGTTTTGGACGCTAAACCGGATCTCGTGAAAGCGGTTCTCGCCAACGGTGATGAGATTCAAATCTCGGGAGCTGGCCTAAGCTTCGCAGCCGCAGGACTGAAAGCCAATGCCCCTGCCAATAAGCGCATTCAACGTGGTGCGGTAGTACGTGTGATGAACGATGGCAAAGCGTGGTCTATCATTCAGATGCCCGAAGTGCAGTCTGCTTTTGTCGCTGCGGACACCGGCACTGGTGCCATCCGCGCTCTAGTCGGCGGTTTTGACTACAACCTCAACAAGTTCAACCACGTGACCCAAGCTTGGCGTCAGCCGGGCTCAAGCTTCAAGCCATTCATTTACTCTTCGTCACTCGAGAAAGGGCTCTCACCTAGCACCATCATCGATGATGCTCCTATCAGTTTCGACGCCGGACAAACCGGCGGTCAAGCTTGGGAGCCGAAGAACTACGATGGTAAATATGAAGGCCCGATGACCATGCGCAAAGGTTTGACGAAGTCGAAAAACATGATTTCGATTCGCATCTTGCAACGCGTCGGTGCGAAGTATGGCCAAGAGTACGCGACCCGCTTCGGTTTCATCCCAGAGAAGAACCCACCATATCTAACCTTGGCGCTAGGCGCGGGCGGTGTGACACCGATGCAAATGGCTGGCGCCTATGCGGTGTTTGCCAACGGTGGTTACAAAGTCAACCCATACATTATTAGCAAAATCACTGATACCAATGGCAAAGTGCTTGCCGAAGCCAAGCCTGATGTTGCCGGTGACGAGAATAATCGTGTCATCGACGAACGCAATGCCTTCTTGATGGATAGCATGTTGCGTGACGTGGTTCGTTTCGGTACAGCGACCAAAGCCTTGATCCTCAAACGGCCGGACATTGCAGGCAAAACTGGGACCACCAATGATTCTATCGACGCGTGGTTCGCTGGCTATCAAGCGAAAATTGTTGGTGTTGCTTGGATAGGCTACGACCAGCCACGCAATCTCGGTAATCGTGAAACCGGCGGCGGTTTGGCGCTGCCGATTTGGATTGGTTATATGCAAACGGCATTGAAAGATATTCCCATCATGGAGCGCCCGATTCCAAATGGCGTGATTCAAGCTGATGGCGATTATTTCTACATTGAGAATCCGCCCGGCTCAGCCATCAAGAATCTCAGTAACGATCCTGAAGTGATCATCGAATAGGATCAAGATTGGAAAAAACAAACGGGATGTTAGGCAACATCCCGTTTTTCTTCATAGTTGCTGAGATGGCATCTCAAGCTTGAAACGCTCAGCTTTGCTCTTGTGCCAAACGCTGCAAAGTCTCAAAGAACTCAGTGCCATCACGCGTGTTGCGCCAGTGTTGACCGTCGTGTTTATAGTGAAAGCCCCCAGATCGCGCCGCCACCCACATTTCTTGCATAGGCGCTTGGCTGTTGACGATAATCTTTGAGCCATTCTCGACGAATTCAATTTCTAAGACGTTGCCACTACGTTTGCAGTCGACATCGAGTTCATCGTTTTCAAACGCTTGTTCGAAGATATCTTGCACTCGCTGCAAACAGGCATCGGCTTCGCGCAAAAACTCAGTTTCGGTCATGGTACACTCCACATCAGATCTCAATTCTCTCCATTTTAAACGGGTTTCGTATCTTGAAGAAAATCAGCCTTATCATCAGCAGTGTTTTATTCCTCAGTATCCTTACGAGTCTCAGCGGCTGCGGCCAACGTGGCCCTTTGTATTTACCGGAGAAAAAGCCGTCGCCTGCAGCGAGCCCAGCACCTAAAACCACGGCTCCAGAACAGGCCCAAGACGATAAGAAATAAACTGAGTTTCAGAACTCAGCCTCGAGATCCGCATTCGGGGCTGCGAAAGCGCAGGCTACAAGAGCGGGGCTACAACAGATTAGTTACGTGACTTTTGCCAACGCCAAAAAAGACGAGCGCCGAACAGTATCAAAATGATTGCGGTAAAAAATATCGGCTGCGCGAAATTATTCTTCCCGGCGCGCATCCAGAAATAATGCAACAGGGCGAGAACGGCAACACCATACACCGCCTTATGGAGAATTTGCCAATACTTCCCACCCAACTTTCGCATCGCCCACTGCGTGCTGGTCAGAGCCAAGGGCACAAGCAAAACAAAGGCGCCGAAACCCATCGTGATAAACGGTCGCTTCAAGACATCACGCCACATTTCCTCGACTTCAAAAAAATGGTCAAACCACAGAAAACTCAGGAAATGACAACTCGCATAGAAGAAGCAATACAGCCCCAACATCCGACGCAAGCGCAGCAACCAAGGCCAATCAAGCCAGCGACGCAAAGGCGTGATCGCAAGCGTCATACACAAGAAATACAAGGCCCAATCACCCGTATTTCGCGTAATGAATTCGAGCGGATTGGCGCCTAGATCATTATGCCAAGCCGCATACAGTAGGCGTAAGAATGGCAGCAAAGCCAGGACAAAAACACTGACACGTAACACACTCAATTGAGCTTGCTTAAGTTTCTGAAAGCGCGAGAACAAGAGCATCGCCACCTCAATAAAACTTCTTCAAATCCATACCCGCGTACAAGCTGGCGACCTCGTTATAGCCATTAAACATCAGGGTTTTACGCTTGCGACTAAGGAATCCATCTTCGCCAATTCGACGCTCGCTCGCTTGCGACCAACGTGGATGATCGACCTCAGGATTGACGTTCGAATAGAAGCCGTATTCGCGTGGGTTGGCGACATTCCAAGAAGTGCGCGGTTGATCCTTGGTCAAACGAATGGTGACGATAGACTTGGCTGATTTAAAACCGTACTTCCAAGGCACGACCAGACGCACCGGCGCACCGTTTTGATTCGGTAGCACTTCGCCGTACAAACCGAGCGCTAACAAACTCAAAGGATGCATGGCCTCATCCAAACGCAAACCCTCAGTATAGGGCCACTGCAACACAGGATAGCCAACGCCCGGCATCTGTTTGTTATCAGCGAGGCTGACGAACTCAACATAGCGTGCTGCTGATGTCGGTTCAACTTTTTTAAGCAGATTCGACAAGGAATAACCCAGCCAAGGAATCACCATCGACCAACCTTCAACACAACGCAAGCGGTAGACGCGCTCTTCAATCGGTGCCAGCTTCAAGAGTGCGTCGAGATCGAGAACGATAGGCTTCTTCACCTCGCCCTCGATCTTCACTGTCCATGGTCGCGTTTTGAGCGTATGCGCATTGACTGCTGGCTCTTCCTTATCGGTACCAAGCTCGTAGAAGTTATTGTAGCTAGTGACATCTTTGTAGGACGTTTTCTTCTCGTCCAAGGCATAAGCAGGATTAGGCACGAAAGACAATTTCTGCGCTTTTGGATTCTGTGCAAATGCTTCGCGCTGCGCCATCTCCCACAGAGAAGTACCTACCACGGAGCCGAGGGCCATGCGTCGAATAAATTGGCGCCGCTCCTCAAAAACTGCACGTGGCGTAATTTCAGAGGGATGAATCACCTCGTTAAATGAACTTTTCTTAATCAACATCACAGACTCCTTATGGCATAGCAGCGATTCAAGAGTGAATTGCCGCTTAGTTTCTCATAAGTCGAACTAAGACGTGAAACCTTACAACGTATGACCCAGAAATGCTTCGGCACATTCATCCTAGCTAGACAAACAAAAACGCCCGAGCTTTTCAGTCTCGGGCGTTTGAAGTGTCAGATCTAGATCAATGCAAATTGCGAACTACAAGGTTCCATAAGAATGCAAACCCGATAAGAACATATTCACACCAAGGAAAGCGAAGGTCGTTACCAACAAACCTACTAGGGCCCACCATGCAGCGACCTGACCACGCAGCCCCTTCATCAAACGCATGTGCAACCAGGCCGCATAGTTGAGCCACACAATCAACGCCCAGGTTTCTTTTGGATCCCAAGACCAATAACCACCCCAGGCTTCCGCTGCCCATAAGGCACCTAAAATTGTGGCGATAGTAAAAAATGCGAACCCGACCGCGATCGCTTTGTACATCACGTCATCGAGCAGTTCAAGACTAGGCAAACGATCGGCGAAGATACCTTTTGCACGTAACAAATAAGCTACCGCAACCATCGCCGCCAAAGAGAAGGTTCCATAACCAATAAAGTTTGCAGGCACGTGAATCTTCATCCACCAACTTTGCAAAGCTGGTACCAAAGGTTGAATCTCTGCGGCGCCACGGCTGACGGTGTACCACAGCAAAAAGCCGATCGCAGCAGAAATGATGAGCATTACAAATGCCCCCAGCTGACGAGTTTTATAGCTATCTTCATAGTACAGATAAAACAGTGCCGTAATCAAAGTGAACAGCACGAAGACTTCGTACAAGTTTGATACGGGGATATGGCCCACATCAGGATTAACCAAATACGATTCGTACCAACGTACAAGCATGCCGGTGGCACCAATCACCACTGCAGCCCAGCACAAACCAGAACCAACCGAAGCACCGAAGTCGGATTTCGTCAGCAAGCCGCCCCAGTAAAACAGGGTCGACAAAAAGAAGAAAGTACTCATCCACAGAATCGCGGACTGGCTAGATAAAAAATACTTCAAGAAGAATTTCTTATTCGCCAAATCGACTTGCCCGGCGTACTGCGACACCGCTAACAAAGACAATACGGCGAGTGCCAACATCAAGGCACGGATTGGTTTCCAACGCCAACCAAGGTAAGCAAAACAAGGCCCTGACAACAAGAGGATCGCTTCTTCATAAACATCCATATGCATGCCATAGGTGCGAAATGCGTAGACCGCACCCACACACAAAAGCAGCGCATAAATCCAATCGACCACAGACAGTCGCTTCAAAAAATTCTGTTCGAGTAATTGCTGTTCCATAATTGTTCCAATTTCTTGTATTCTTTCCTCGCATGCATGCTACAGCGAGTTTTACTCAAAGTTTCTTTGGGGCGCGGATGCTCGCCCCTATGCCTCAAACTTGCTCAGAGAAATTGGGCTGCTCGACGAGAGTAGTGCCTTTTCCCAGACCATGAGAAATTTGCTGTTTGAGTTGTTCAAATTCTTTGTCGAAATCTAGAGTCTTGCGTTGCGAACTCATGGCCATCAAGACACGCGATCCCTCACCCTCATTCTTCACCCAGAACCAGACCCTGCGCTCACGAATATAAAACATCGCAAACACGCCCAAAGTCAAAAACAAGCAACCGAGGTAGACAATGTTTTGCCCGGGTGCGCGCGTCACTTGAAACACCGAAGCCTTCACTTCTTCAAAGCCACTCAATTCTAGATAAACAGGCGCGCCATAGAAAGCCGCATCGGACAAACTCGACATGCTCATCTGCAAGAACTGCGCGCGCTGCTCCGTCATTTCCAATGGTGAAAGACCATCACGCTCGCGCGCCAATTGCCATAAGTCCCACATACTACCGTTCAAAATCTTCAAATAAACTTCAGCCGTTTTCTCACGTTCAGCTTCGGGGCGTTTGCCAATAAAGTCACTGACTGCGGCGTAACCTGCCAAACCATTTTTGCTATCTTGCCCAGCAAAATCGGCTAAGCCTTTTGACGCGGATGCTGCAAGTTGAGCCTGAAATTTACGCGCATCGCCACTCGGCAGAGCGCGACTTGCATAACGCTCAGCGGCTTTGACCCGCAAATCAGCATCAGCTAGGGCGGCACGTAGGCGCATCCACTCTTTTAAACTACTTTCTTCATCAGCAGGAATCCGCAAATAGCGGAAACCTTCATTCGGTGAATCGCGCGTTCCAGCAAGGAAGAACCAAGCGCCATCCAACAAAATCGGCGCCATGTAATTATGAAATTCGCGCGCTTGTCCTGTCTTATCACGCAACTTGTACTGCACCGTGGGGCCGACGTTTTTGAGATTCTTTTCGCCTTCGCGTTTCACCGCTGCGCCGGAATGTTTATCTAAATCTGCACTCAAACGATCAACGAAATTAGCGTTTTGATTGACGGCGCGTACGTCCTGACCACCACGCGATAAATCTTCAATATTCAAAGGGCGGAAGCCAGACCATTCAATCGTGTACTGCTCACCATTGGCCAAGTTTGGATCTAACTCGGTATTGCCGCCCATGGTGCCATTCAGGTCTGTCGTCTTATTCGAATTGCCACGCATAGGATGCACACGCAACTGCAAACGGCTACCACCATCATCAAAACTCGATTGGAAAATCGCAATCCCTTTATAGATCACAGGATGATTGACCTTCACCGTTGCATCAAAACTTTTTCCCGTCTCGTGATCAATGATCGTGATATCACTGGCGAATAGCTTAGGCATGCCAGTCGAATAGAAATCGATATTGAACTTCTTGAGTTGAATGGTGAACGGAAGGTCTTGCAGCAAGACGCCTTTGCTTTGTTGAATGATCGCGACATTGGCACTTGCCCCTTCAGGAACCGCCACATTACCGCGGAAGGTTGGCGTTCCCTTGGCCAATCGATGTTGCTCAGGCACTTTATCGATGAGGGTATTACCACCGCTGTACGGCACTTTACCCATGAACCAAGTCTGGAAACGGATCGCCAAATCAGAATCAAAGGTCGCGCCTATGCAGATAATCACAATCGCCGCGTGGGCAAAAATGTAACCCCACTTATTGCCGGCCCCACGCTTCGCTGCGACCAGACTGCCACCTTCTTTATCGACCGTCTTGCATTGGTATCCGGTGAGCTTAAGTTGAGTCACCAAGATGTCTTTTACGGCGTCCTGCGATGCCTCACTTTGCCACTCGGCCTTATGATGGAAATTACGCAGCGATTGCTCGCGAACGTTCTCGCGCCAACTCCTCATATCTTTCAACATCTTCGGAGCATTACGCCAAATACACAGGCTGGTTGAGATCACCAAAAACGCCATGATCAACAAGAACCACCAAGCCGAATACAAGGAATACAAGCCTAGGCTTTGGAATACCTCAAACCAGAATGGGCCAAATTGATTGATGTAATTGTTCAGTGGTTCGTTTTGCTTCAGCACCGTGCCAACCACGGAAGCAATCGCGATCATGCACAGCAAGCTAATCGCAAAGCGCATCGAAGACAGTAACTCTACTGTGCTGGCCAACCATGGCTTACGCGTATTGATTTCCCACCCTGAGGTAGAGGTTTCGTGTTCCATAACATCCCGCAAACAAAAAAGGGACGGCTCGCGCCATCCCTTTTATTTTTAGACTAGCCGTTCTGTAAGAGCCAGCGATTTACGCCAACTTTGCGCTGCTTCACGCACTCACAGACGATGCAATCGATGGCGATTACTTCAAACCAGCGATGTAATCAGCAACTGCTTTCATTTCTTCTTCAGTCATGCCCTTAGCGATTTTCACCATTTGCGGGCTATTTGTACGTGTGCCTTTGAAGAAGCTCGTCAACTGAGCCACAGTGTAGTCTTGGTGTTGACCAGCCAAACGTGGGAATTGAGCTGGGATCCCTGCACCGTTCGGGCTATGGCAACCTGCACAAGCTGGAACGCTCTTTTCAGCGATACCAGCGCGGTAGATTTTCTTACCGAGTTCAATCAAATCTTTATTTTTTGCAGCACCAGCCTTTGGTTTTTGGGTCGACAAGAAAGCAGCAACGTTCTTCATGTCTTCTGCTGTCATGGCTTTTGCAAACGTCGTCATCACTGGGTTATTACGTGCTGGCGTCGTGAAATCCTGCAACTGCTTCACGATGTATGCATCATGTTGCGCGGACAGTTTTGGATTAGTTGTGATCGTGGAATTACCTGCGGCGCCATGGCAAGATGCGCAAGCTACAAGGCCGCGTGCTGCATCACCATTGGTGTACAAGGCCTCACCTTTGGCTGGGTCGGCTTTAGCTGGCTTTGCTGTTTCGTTGGCATTGGCAACCGAAACCATAGAAGAAGCCACCAAAGCGATCATGCCGAGGGACTTGGATAATGATAAAAATGCACGGTTCATTCACACACCTTGAGACTGAAAATTGGAAATCGGTTCAATTGAAGCAATTGGGGGACGTGGCTTGCGCATTGGCTTATTTGCTTAAGCGAATGGGCACACGTCGCTAACCCCTTATTGTACAATAGCTTTTGTGGAAATGTTGAGGTATTCAAAGTCAATTGACGCTAAGAAACCTCACTTTTCAGCTGAAAATAACACTGCGATCGCTCCAATTTCTCCGAGCACCGCTTAGTTTTTCCGCATCTATTCCGTTTCACTCAGTTACATTCACTCAGTTACACTCAGTGTTAATTTCGGCCTCACGCTGATTTCTTCTCGATTGGTTTCTTATGTCTATTCTTTGGCAAGCACGCTTTTTTACGACGGTCAATCATCTGCGCGACTTGCCCAAACTTGAGGTCCCGGAAGTCGCTTTCGCTGGACGCTCAAATGCAGGAAAATCAACTGCAATCAATATTTTATGCAATCAAAAGAAGCTGTGCTTCGCCTCGAAAACACCGGGACGCACGCAGCACATTAACTTCTTTTCGATTGGTGGTGCGCATGTGGGACAGCACCGCAAAGATGAAACCCGTCAAGACGAAATTCGCGCGATGTTGGTCGATCTTCCCGGCTATGGTTATGCCGAAGTACCTGGCGCTGCTAAAAATCATTGGAACATCTTGCTCGGCAATTATGTGCAGAAGCGTGAACAATTGGCCGCTTTGATCTTGATCATGGATGCGCGTCGTCCTTTCACCGATCTCGACGTACAAATGTTAGAGTGGTTTGCACCGACCGGACGCCCGATTCATTGCCTTTTGACCAAATCCGATAAGCTCAATCGCAACGAAGCCAGCAGCGCTTTACGCGATGCACGTACTTTATTGGCCCGTTATATCGATGCCCAAGGCAACCCAGCTCCGTACACGGTCCAATTATTCTCTGCGTTGAAACGCGTTGGCATCGAAGAAGCGGATGCAATGATCAAAAGCTACACAGGCTTGGGCAAAGATGCAAACCTTGAAGTGGAGCAAGAAGTTCCAACAAAAGAAGAATAATTTGCAAATACATGAGATAAAAAAACCCCAGCACGCACTGAAATGGGTACTGGGGTAAAAATAACGCCAATCGAATGGGAACAAATGGCGTCCCGCTTAGGGAGGACCAGCGGTAAGCATAAAGCCTATTCCTAAGAGTGTTACAAGTAAGAAAAGTTTCATAAATCGCGATATTTTTTTGATAGCCATGACATTTAATTCTTCCGCCTCCTTCCCTTTCATTCGTATGCGCCGTATGCGCCGCGATACCTTTTCCCGCAACTTGATGCGTGAAAATCATGTGACAGCCTCAGACCTGATCTATCCGGTATTCCTCGTCGATGGCGAAAACCGGGTCGAAGCCGTGGCCTCAATGCCCGGCGTAGAACGCATGTCACTCGACAAATTATTAGAAGTTGCCAAGGATTGCGTGCAATTAGGCATTCCGGTGATGGCATTGTTTCCATCGATAGACCAAAGCTTAAAAACGGAAGATGGCATTGAAGCGACGAATCCAAATGGTTTGATCCCGCGTGCCATTCGTGCCTTGAAAGCGGCCTGCCCTGAGCTAGGCATCTTGACTGATATCGCGCTCGATCCGTACACCAGTCACGGTCAAGACGGAGTGATTGATGCTAATGGTTATGTCTTGAACGATGAAACGACCGCCATGTTGGTACGCCAAGCGCTGTGCCACGCAGAAGCGGGCGCCGATGTGGTTGCACCTAGCGATATGATGGATGGGCGTATTGGCGCGATTCGTACTGCGCTCGAAGAGAAAGGCTTCATCTATACGCGCATCATGGCTTACTCAGCAAAATATGCTTCAGCTTTCTACGGTCCCTTCCGCGATGCAGTTGGATCCTCCGGCAATCTCGGCAAGAGCAACAAAGCCAATTATCAAATGGATCCTGCCAACAGCAATGAGGCTTTACGCGAAGTAGCACTCGACTTGGCAGAAGGTGCCGACATGGTGATGGTGAAACCGGGCATGCCTTATTTGGACATCGTCCGTCGCGTAAAAGATGAATTCAAAGTACCAACGTTTGCTTACCAAGTGAGTGGTGAGTATGCGATGATCAACGCCGCTTCACAAAATGGTTGGATCGA
>CAYWNE010000060.1:0-21572 GCA_964459555.1 uncultured Burkholderiaceae bacterium
AAAAGTCGACGGTAAAAGCCGAACCGAAGCCCGAACAAAAGCCTGCAGAGAAGGGTATACCCAAGCCCCGTGGCCGACCACCAACACCTCCCGCCATAGAACTACCTGCACAAGTGCAAGGCCAGATCGACGCCTTCTGCGACAATCTCTGGCTCGAAGATGGTCTCGCCAAGAATTCTCTAGAAGCTTACCGTCGAGACCTACGCTTGTTCGCAGAATGGATGCAGCAAAACGGTGGCAAACATTTACTGCAAGTGACGGAAGCCGATATTTTTTCTTACGTCGCCGCAAAACATAGCGTCTCGAAAGCGACCTCGGCCAATCGCCGTATGACGGTGCTCAAGCGCTACTACCAACAAGCGTTTCGTCAAAATCAAATCAGCGCTAATCCCTGCACCAAATTGCGCTCGGCCAAACAGCCATCACGCCTACCCAAAACGCTCAGCGAAAAACAAGTTGAAGCCTTGTTGCAAGCGCCCGATGACAGCACGCCACTTGGTTTGCGCGACCGCACCATGTTGGAATTACTCTATGCCTGCGGCCTACGCGTCAGCGAATTGGTCTCGCTCAAATCATTTGAAGTCAGCCTCAATGATGGCGTGTTACGCGTGACAGGCAAGGGCAGTAAAACGCGCTTAGTGCCCTTCGGCGAAGTGGCACGACTTTGGCTGCAACGCTATCTCAGCGAAGGCCGCCCCGCCATCCTCAACGGCCAAATCGACGACGCCTTATTCGTCACCGCCAGAGGCGGCGCCATGACACGACAGATGTTCTGGGTCGTCATCAAGAAATGCGCCCAACAAGCCGGCATCACCGCACCATTGTCGCCCCACACACTACGCCACGCCTTCGCCACCCACCTACTCAATCACGGCGCAGACCTCCGCGTGGTGCAACTACTATTAGGCCACGCCGACATCTCAACCACGCAGATCTATACGCATGTGGCGAGAGAGCGCTTGAAGCAACTGCATGCTTTGCATCATCCGCGGGGTTAGTCTTTAGAGATATTCGTCAAATTGAATTCAGTTGTTCATAAAACCAATATTTTGTGTTTTTTGATCGTTTAAAAGTGAAGGCATGGTTCGCACAACACTCTGGTAGCGCCAAATGTGCTGGGGTCGAGATAGTGGATTGCATTATTGAGAAAATGCAAAACTATGACTAAGCTCAGACTACCCGACAATTTATAAATTAAGCTGAGGAAAAAAGCCGGGAGCGCAAGGTATATCCAATTGTTGATTGGATGGGCTACAGTGAATAATATTGCAGTGGCACTGCACGCTAGTAGCCAATGCACATTCACATTCAACAGGGCAGATAAAAATACTCTTCGAAATGTGAGTTCTTCGATTATTGGAGCGAGAATTAATCCCATATAAAGAGGGGACGTTGAAATTGCCCGATAAAAACTAGAATCGCTAGAAACGTCTCGTACAAATCGAAAATAATATGCCGCAATTATGTAGACAACTAAAATCATACTAAGCGTAATAACCAGCCATGAAACACTTCCGATAGCGGGAGGAAGTTTAAAGAATTTTATTGCTATAGCTGATATTGTTAAAAATAATAGATAAAGAATTATCGTTGGAATTCTAATTACAAAGAGCAACCCGAGGACCAAAATAATTGATATTGCAATTAACCACGAAGTATTTTTTGTTAATGTTGGCGATGTTGTCATGTTGAAAAAAAATTAATCTAGCAAAACCTGTCGAAAAGTATCATTACCCTACAAGTGACTTGGCGGAAGCCCATTCTTCCAAATGGGCTTGTCAAAGTCTTCAAGCAATCCTTACTTACGTTTGTAACAATCTGCTGGCGGGACAGGCACTGTATATTTTGTAGGACCTTCTTTAAGACCTGGAATTTCCCACGTAGGAGGACTTATTTCGACTGTTACCGTTAAACCGCTGTTGTTTGCTTCTTCATACGCCATTTGTAGTTTTCTCCAGTCACTCAGAGCTAATGAGTTTGCACTCCCACCAGCCTCGAATAAGTCATACCATATCCTGTCGAGGGGATTCATTCTCTGGCCGACGATTTCTACAATCTGAACCTCTGGCTCGCCTCTACTAGCGCCACCCGCAACAAACAACAACTCTTCGTTTGTAATGCTACGCATTTTATGTTACTCCTATACATGGTTAAGTGAATCGCATCGATCCTATACCGATGCGATCTGCTGCCAGCGCAAGTGATGGCTAGATCTACTTGTGCCGTTTCGGCGGATGGAGAACGATGTTCTCTGTCCGTTCGAAATTCTTTTGGACTACATTGGGGTTTTGTATTCCCCTTGGAGCCTGTGGATCTAAGACAGGGCCATCTTAGATTGTGGTCTCATTGCTTGTCCATTCGTTGAGTGCTGCTTTATAGAGAAAATTTTCTTTCATCGCTTATTCCGCATTCTGCTTAGAGCTCAGCATAGTGGTTCCCTTTTGACAGTAACTTGCCTCTTGATCGAGTTTTACCTGTGCAGGGGACGTGATTTTGTCGAGAAATTTTGCTCCTGCCTCTTGAAGCCTAGGCATAGCACTTGCAAACACCTCTTTTTCTTTTTGAGAAAGAAATCTCAAAATCTCTTCCGCAAGCTCGCGCTGCGTTCTCTCGATGTGTGGCATCGCTAGGATACTGCTGGCCACATTGTTCCCTTTGCGATCGTGGTTATTCAGTATGCTGTGATTATCGAAACTGAATTTGCTCTCCCCTTCGGTTTCATTACCTGTTGCGTTTCGCATGTATTGTTACTCCTATAGAGTTGTGATTTTTCTTGGCAATTTTGCGCAGTTCTCAGTTTTCTTTGTTTGAAAGTGTGGGGTTGTTTTTTATGGCTGGGTGCTTAATTGATCGAACGAATGAATGTAAGCCATGCTCGTTTGAACCAAGAATTTTCTGACTTAAGGCATAGATTCTTGAGGTTTTCATTGGTGCCAAAGTAGAGACTTTTCGAGTTCTTTATCCCTGTTTCTTTGGTTGCTTCCATGATTTGTGCTGGCCCATCTGGGAACCAGAATTCTTCTATGCCATGCGCCCCAATTGATTCGAGCTGGTCTTTATTTAGGATCCAAAAATCATAAGAGGGGCATGTATCTGTCGATTCTTGAGATTTGATGTTTTGTGTATCAAATGCTCTTTTTCGATTGCTGACATAATTGTCAAACGCTGCGAACAGATGTTCTTTGATTCCGAGCTCGTTGTAGAATTCGGCGATTTCGTGTCTGAGTAATTTGTTTTCTTTAACTTCTTCTGTGTATCTCGAGTTCTTAAGCGTGCTTGCGATTTCATTCCCTGTGATCCATTCTTTGCCATTTTCTGTTGTGAGTAAAACGGCATAATCGTGAATTCCGATTAGAGAATTTTTCATTACTTTCTTTCGTTCAGCAGCCATGAAGAGGAAGTTTGCGCATGCTGAAAAGCATCGACCATCAACGGTGAGCACCATTTTATTTTTTCTCAATATTCTCGCGATCTTAATTGCGCTATGAATTTCTCCTCCATGAAGATCAACAAAAACTTCTTTGACCGCTCGATCCCGTGAAGTAATTTTTTCAAACTCTGTTGCGATGAACGAATCGATCGAGCCGTATAGAGTAATTCGAGAGTTCTTACCATAGGAGTATTGAATATAAGGCGAGTCTAGAACTGTTCCCGTTGCGCTCCTCATGGCGTGCGGAGATGGGGGATCTTGTACAATTGCTGTAACAGCAAGGTTGAAGAGTAGAGAAAATTTTAAGAATGCCATAGATTCACCCATCGATTTTTTTTGTTTGTACAGGTTTGGCTTGTCCAAAGAATTGATTTGAATTTCTCAACGAAATAACTGTTAGCCACCGATCGGACACTTGGTGTTCACCCCCGGTTTTTGAGCTGTAGCGCTGCCGCCGTATGTACCACTTGGTGATGCGGCAACTGTCCCGCCATAGGTCTTTGTACTCGAATCACCACTCGTGTTGATTGTATGTTCGCACGCTGGCATTGCTTTTTTGAATTCATCAGCATAGATTTTGGCCACGCGTGCTGCCTCTTTCGCGGTCTCCCGTGCAGCCTCTAAATCGGTGTCAAAAACTTCTTGATAATCAACGTTCGAATAAATGACGTTGCCCATCTCGTCATAGACAGGTACGAGTATTTGTATTATTTTTGTGGGGCGACCATTTGGGTTAAGAATTGCACCTCCGGAGACATCCATAGTCTCTTGATTTGTAATGCTACGCATTTTGTGTTACTCCTATACATGGTTAAGTGAATCGCATCGATCCTATACCGATGCGATTTGCTGCCAGCGCAAGAGATGGCTAGATCTACTTGTGCCGTTTCGGCGGATGGAGAACGATGTTCTCTGTCCGCTCGAAATTGTTCAACTGGTTCGAACCTGTGAGCTTTGACCTCGGGTCGCGATGTTTACTCAATTCCCCCGTACAACATACAAGCTGCTTCAGGAAAAATATTTAAAATGAATGCTTTTTTGATAAATTAATCTGCGTTTGCATGATTGTCAAATGGTATTTTTAAATTGATTATTTTAATGTTGTTGTTTTCTTCGGGATTGGGGTCGATGCTCGTTGAGCTTACTTTTTAAGACTTTCTCCGGAGTTATTTTTATAATTGGACATTATCGAGCTAAATTCTCTGTTAGTCCCATGGCCAAAAAAGAACACGTATCCGAAACCCCAGCCACCCAGCTCCTACGCAAGAAAGGTGCGGCTTTCACAGAACATCCTTACGCTTACGAAGAACACGGTGGTACTGCGGTGTCATCGCGTGAACTCGGTGTCGAGGAGCATGTGGTGGTGAAAACTTTGATTATGCAAGATGAACACGCCAAGCCTTTGGTGGTGTTGATGCATGGCGATAAAACGGTGTCGACCAAAAACTTAGCGCGGCAGATTGGCTGTAAGTCGGTGGAACCATGCAAGCCCGAAGTGGCGCAGCGGCATTCAGGCTATATGATCGGCGGCACCTCACCATTTGGCACCAAGAAAGCGATGCCAGTGTATGTGGAACAGAGCGTCCTCGACCTCGATAAGATTTATCTGAATGGCGGCCGCCGAGGCTATTTGATTGGCATTGCGCCACAGTTGCTGACGGCGCTCTTAGGTGCGAAGGCTGTCAATTGCGCGTTGTGAGTGGTGACGGCAGGTGGTTGTTCGCATCGACTTCTTTACATGAGCGGTGCGGATGCTTGTGGCAAGTGTCGGGATTTTTTGATTCGGAAATTTGCCTACTAACGCCGAGTTCAGCGGTAGTTCTTGAGTTGTGGTTATGCGGAATTTTTTTACGCAGAAAAACACAAAACTGTGACTTAAAAAACTGTCCGATGCAACGACTTGCTAGCTGCCGGCTATATGTTGGAGATTTCATTCTGCCACCATAAGCCTTGGCAATTTAATTCACCGTCTGTTTGGCACATGGCTTCAAAACAGCCCAACGTAACCTCTTTCGTAAGATGTTCTTGAAAAAGACAGAGGCATTCTAAAAACTTAGCCAGTGAGCTGTTAACAAAGATCTTTTTCATGCCGAAATCATGATCAAGAAGAACTACATTGCTAGAGCCGAGCTCAATGCAAAGGTTGCTCCCGCAACCGTCAGAACCAATTGGATAAAAGCCAGGGGGCAAGTCGTCTAGAGCTGGGTAGTCAGCGAAGCTGAGGAATGGTGCTGCCTGCTTGGGTAAACCTACCCAGAGTAGGGTGTCTCGATCTTCTTGTCGAAGTCCATGCCCTTCGAGGGTGGCCTCAGGAAATTGATAAAACTCATCTAATCCAAGATTGAGCCCTGCAGGCACTTCTGGAAGGGCTTTATAAATCTGGATCTAAACTCTTCTGGAGTCATACATGCCTCAAGACAGTTGACGAAGCTGTACAAAAAACCAAAAACCAGCGAAACGGTTCACTGACTTCTCTTGTGTTTTTAATGGATGAGTAAACTTTACTTTCATAAGCAGCAATGTGCCACAAAGCGGGATATGGAGGCAAGTATGGGCTGCGAAATCGCTTGTATCGAAGTGGCTCGCTTTCGTTACATTGCGTACCGATGATGCGCTAGTTTCTCGATATTATGCACGAGGCAGCATAGATGCCACTGTGTGTTCACATCGCATTCCTTATCTCATTCGCAGCCTTCATTTTCATGTGACACACGGTGCGCGTTCTGTTTTACGAGCGGCTAGCGTTGGTTTCAGTGCGGGTCGGCACTTAGATGAATTGCGAAGCTGGGCGCTGAAAGTTCAAGGTCGAACGAATCACAACAAAGCGGCCTGCTCACTTGCCCATAAACGGGCGCGGATTTGTTATGCCACTTTACGTGACGGAGAAGAAAAATCGAGCCGTTCAGCGCTTAAACAAGAAATTAGAAAGAACTTCGTATGCGATGCCAGCTTGATCGATAGCCTTGAAATTTGAAAGACCGATTTCCTTTCAGCCATTGTGTAGAGATTGTACCCATCATGGCACAACAGAACGCAACCATATCGTTGAACGCCGATGGCACTAAACCGGCGCTTCCAGCAGATTCACGCCTGCCCGAGTTTTCTTGAACTAGCGAGTGGCGCAATGATCAGGCAGATTCCATGTCGGCACGGAACACAGCAGATTTCACACAAGATGCCGGAAATACGACAGCAGGACTATTTTTCGCGCTAGAACGATTGGTTAAACTCGCGTACTTTCTTTGACGGGCATAATGAACGGTTAGTTATCATGCCTTTGCAGCCTTGACAAGTTCCACTGCGAGCTCTTTGAACTGCGTGATGTCAACAGGGCTCTTTACAGTGTGGGGGGCTATCTCCCTTCCAAAAAAGCTCTGAGCTAGCTTTTCACGGATCTCAACCTTCTTTTCTTCAGGCATAAGCTCGATGAACGGGCCAATAGATGCCAGCTCTAACTCAGTTTGCTTTGCCCTGTCCGAGTTTGACCTGTGTCGTGCAGATTCGCGCGCTGTGTACCAAGCTGGGGCGGTAATTGCAATTGCGTACATTAGGCGAACAACAACGGTCCAAACGTTCGTTGCATCGATTGTTGAGTGGTAGAACTTAAAAAAGGTCGCGATAGCTATGCTAACACCACACGCGAAGAAAGCGATTGTCGCCCAACGCCAAAAATTTGCTTGTCTTGCCTCTGTGCTTGCGATTTGTTGGTAATTGCCTGTAACGCCGATATTGCCCACAACGTGGACTATTTTTGCAGCGTCGTCGCGTAAATTCGAAATGTTGAGAAGAAGATCTTTTGCGCTCTGATCAGCGCTCATTTGGGCAGCCGAGTATTTTGCGCCTATATCATTCAAGAGCTTTTCAAACGCGGCATTTCTTTCAATTTCCTTCTCGGAGAACAGCCTCTCTAAGTTTGATACAGTCGCGGCAGCCTCGGAGCGCTCTCGCGACATTGCTTCTGCTTGGGCTTCGATGCGTTCTTGTTGCTTTGCAATCTCTGAGCGCAAGGCAGTAAGTTCTGAGTTGAGCTTGTCGCGCTCGGCAGTCAGTTGGGAAATGCTTTGGTTTGCTGAGCTTTGAAGAGCTTCAATAAGCTGGATGGCCTCGCCTTTGTTCTGCGGTATGCCATTGGTGCCAAAGATCCAGAAAAGTGGGAGGACGTTCTGCTCCATCTGGGATGCAGCGTTCTGGAGATGCCCAACGTTCTTGTTAGAAAGAAATTGAGTAAGCTCCGAAAGAGGGGCTTGAAGATTTAATTGAAGTTGGTTCAACCCTTGGGAGTTCACAAGAACGGCTGGCGTCTTGTCGAGAAGTGATCCAAGTCCATTCGCGATGGCAAATATCTTGTCTCTCGCAAAAGATGAGCTTTCGTTTGCGGCTATCTCGGTGGAGGCCATCTCAGGGGAGGATTGAATCGCCTTGATTCGGTCGAGAATCTCGCGAGCGGGATGGTCTTTGTATGTCTTTACCGTCATTTTGCGATTCCCTTTCAGTGATGACTAGATTTTATTTAATTTACAATAAATGAAGTTTAACTCGGCATGCGCAATAAGACAAATGCTTCAACCGCCTCAAGATCCGCATGGATGCTTGCTATATTTGTTTATACTGGGTGCACGTACAGTATAACAATAGGGACAAAAACATCACGTTACAGTCTGCGCCTTAGCATCGCAATTAAGCCCAAATTCGAAGGCGTCAAGTCATGTTTTACTTTTACGAGTGGAGTTCGAAGCGCATTCGTGTTTGGAAGATCGTCGACACTTGTTGTAGTTGCGCGAAGCCACTGAACTTGATGCTTGCGTGTATCGACGTAGTACCCACTAAAAACGGCTCTTCGATGACGCACTGATCAGAAGCCTGTCCCTGAGCTTCGCTCGATTTGAGTCAGCCCTGTCTAGAAATTTACCCCCGTCTATGCAAGAATGAGCAGCTTGGCAAGCTGGTAAGCTCGGTTGGTGTTCAAATTCTGGCGCTGGTTTGCGTGAACATTTACAACGATAAAAATAAGTGGAGTAATTGATGAATTCAATAATTGCAATTGTCGTAGCGTACTTGATCGGTTCGATTTCGTTTGCGGTGGTGGTAAGTCGTTTGTTTGGCTTGTCTGATCCACGTACTTACGGCTCGAAAAATCCTGGGGCGACTAATGTTCTGCGCACTGGTAATAAAGCGGCTGCGGCTTTGACTTTGTTTGGTGATGGATTTAAAGGCTGGTTAGCGGTTTGGTTGGCGCAGACTTTCCAAAGCCAGTTTGAACTCAGTGATTCGGTGATCGCGGCGGTCGGTTTGGCGGTGTTCATTGGGCATTTGTGGCCGGTGTTCTTTAAGTTTGTTGGCGGTAAAGGTGTGGCGACGGCGTTGGGTGTTTTGATTGGTTTGAACATCTGGCTTGGCCTTGGTACTTTTGTGACTTGGTTGGTGGTCGCTTATGCTTTCCGCTATTCTTCTTTGGCGGCTTTGATCGCGTCTTTGTTTGCACCGTTCTACTACGCTTTGCTGTTCGGCGCGCGTATCGAATTGTTGGCGGTGGTGATCATGAGTGCCTTATTGATTTATCGTCATAGTCAAAACATTGCGAATTTGATGGCAGGTAAAGAAAGCCGTATCGGTAGCAAAGCGAAGAAAGAGCCTGAGGCGCATGATGAGAAACATGCCCACGCCCATGGCAAAAAGGTGCATAAAAAACACTAAGCAGGTTTGCGTCAAATCGGCATGCACCTAGGCTAGGGCCCTTATGTAGCGGCAGTCAGCATGATGATAAACGGCGGTGACGACAATGTATCGTCACCGCCGTTTTTTTATTGGAGTCTTCTTGGCGAATTACTTTTGTTGAGTTTAAGCGAAGCTTAAGCCGGAACCAGTTCATTCAAAGGCCAACGTGGACGTACGTTGAAGCTGTAGTTGGTGGTGGCTAGGCTGGGGTTGGCTTTGAGTCGCATGGCGCCAGCGAAGGCGATCATGGCGCCGTTGTCGGTGCAGAATTCGAGCTCGGGGTAGTAGACCTCGAAGCGTTTTTTGGGGTTGTTGTGGTTGGCAGCGGCGTTAAGGGCTGCGCGCAGTTGCTGGTTTGCGCCGACACCACCGGCGATTACGAGGCGTTTCAAGCCTGTTTGTTTCATCGCGCTTTGGCATTTGGCGACTAAGACATCGACGATGGCGTCGACGAAGCCGCGGGCGACGTTGGCTTTGTCGGCTTGCTCTAGTTGCGTTGGATATTTTTTGACGGCGGTGAGTACGGCAGTTTTCAGTCCGGAGAAACTGAAATTCAAGTCTTTCGAGTGCAACATCGGGCGAGGGAAGATGTGTACTTCGGGATTGCCTTCTAGCGCCAATTTTGAAATTGCAGGGCCGCCCGGATAATCGAGCCCCAAGAGTTTGGCTGATTTGTCGAAGGCTTCGCCTGCGGCGTCGTCTAAGGTTTCGCCTAAGAGTTCGTAACGACCAACGCCATCTACCCGCATCAATTGCGTATGGCCACCTGAAACCAGCAAGGCAACGAATGGGAATTCTGGTGGGCGGCTGGCGAGCAAAGGTGAGAGCAAATGCCCTTCGAGATGGTGAATGCCAATCACGGGTTTTTTCAAGGCGAAAGCTAAACCGCAAGCGACTGACGAGCCCACTAACAAAGCACCCGCCAGGCCAGGGCCTTCGGTGAAGGCGATGGCGTCGATGGCGTGTTTATCGACATTGGCTTTGGCCAGCACTTCTTTCAGCAAGGGCAGGGCACGACGTACATGATCACGTGAGGCTAATTCGGGTACCACGCCACCATATTCGCGATGCATGGCGATTTGTGAGTGGAGAGCGTGAGCTAACAGGCCGCGGTCTGTGTCGTACAGCGCGAGGCCGGTTTCGTCGCACGAGGATTCGATACCGAGAATGATCATGTTTCTACTAGTCTGTGAGGCAAAGCATGTCGAAGTGGCTTAATAGCGCGACTCCAGCACGGCTCCGAGTGTAAGGCTTGAAAGTTCGCCATTATAAACGATGCGCCTAGTCACAGCCCTTTATGTCGAAGATGGGGCTGCGGTGGTGGCCGAGGATGGTGGTAGTTGATCTACCCATTTTTGCAAGGTCTCACCATGTAAGGGTTTGCTGGCGAAATAGCCTTGCATAGAGTCGCAACCGAGTTCGCGCAAGGTGTCGCGTTCGGCGGCTGTTTCTATGCCCTCGGCGATCACGCTGAGTTGTAAGCCGTGGCCCATTTCGACGATGGTCTTTACCAAGCGTTGGGTCGATGGGAGCTGATCGATGTTGATCACAAAACTGCGATCGATTTTGAGTTCGGTGACCGGGAGTTTTTGTAGGTAAGCGAGCGAGGAATGGCCTGTGCCGAAGTCATCGATTGATAGACCTAGGCCAAGCTCACGTAATTTTTGTAGGAGAGGAATCGCGCTGCTGGGATCTTCCATGATGCCGCTCTCGGTTAATTCCAAGCGCAAATTCGCAGGGCTTACGTCGTAGCGTTCCATCAAAGCTCTTACGCGATCAGGGAAACTCTCATCGCGCAAATCGTTGGTGCTGACGTTGACCGCAATGCTGAGATCACCATGTTGCGTTTGCCATTGCTGCAGGGTTTGCAATGCGCGCTCTATCATCCACATCGTCACTGTGCTGATGTAGCCGGTACGTTCGGCGAAGGGTACAAATTCGGCCGGCGAGATAAACCCACGTTGCGGATGCTGCCAACGCACCAAGGCTTCGAAACCATAGGTCTGCATCGTGGCGAGTTTTACCTTGGGTTGCAGCCACATTTGCAGTTCAGAGTTTTGTACCGCCGAGCGTAAATCCGATAAGAGGCTGAGGTGGCTTAAGCGCGAAGCTTCTTTCGCATCGGAATACCAGACCACCGCTTGAGTTTGCGCTTTGGCGGCGTACAGTGCGACCTCACCATTGCGGATTAAGGTGTTGAGACTTTGTTCGCTATTGCCCTGACGGCTATCACTGTTGCACAGTGCGATGCCGTAGACCAAATTGACATCAACGGTGTAGCCACTGCAGCGCACAGGCTCGGTCAAATTCTGATTGATCAGCGCGATTAAATGTTTGATCGCTTCGGTTTGTGCTTCGTTGGCTGTATTGTTATCGTTCTCGTTTGTAGTTAGCGCTGTAGGTAAAACGATGGCGAAGGTCCCGCCATTGAATTTGGCCAGTGCGGCGCCTTCACGATTGAATTCGAGTAGCGCGGATTGTATGCGTCTTGCCGTCTCGAGAATGAGGGTGTCACCTGTAATGAAGCCTAAGGTCTCATTGACGGTTTTGAGACGCGCGATGTCCATTAAAACTAAGCCGCGTCCACAGAGATTGGCCGCTTCGAATTGTTTGAGCAGCAGCGTGCGGTTGGGTAAGTGGGTAAGACTGTCGTAGTACGCGAGTTGTTCAATTTCGCGTTCGCGTTGGGCGATTGCTTCTGACATGCTATTGAGCGCATGGCCCACACGTGCGACTTCAATGGTCTCTGTGCTCGGCACTTTGCTCTCGTAATCGCCTTCAGCAATTTTTTGAGCGCTGGTTTCGAGAACAACTAAAGGGCGAACCACGCCACGTCGCGTGATCAAAGCAAGGCATGCACCAATCAAGATGGCGATCGCTGCCAGCAAAAAGACACGATCTTGCATTTGTTTGAGTTTGGCTTCCTCTTCGTTTTGGCGCAATTCAAAACTGATTTTTTCTTGATCGAGAAAGTTTTGTGCTTCCTGCAGCAGCGTATTGCGGGCTGGGTCGACGCGTTCGGTGTAGACTTGTTTTGCTGCCTTGAGGTCGTCGAGCGCATAGAGGTCCAGCACTTCGTAATAGTGGCTACGGAAAAGCTCGTTACATTCGATCAGTGTGTTCAAGGCCTGCTGTTGCTCGGCGTTGAGTTGGAATTCCTTGAGTTTATCGAATTGCTTATTGATCTTCGTGGCACGTGCATCGATCAAGATGTAGAGGTCATTTTTACTCTCGTAAGTTTTGGTGAAAACGTCGAGGAGTTGTATGCCTATGCCTTCGAATTCGGAACGCAGCTCTTGCACATCGCGCAAACGCTGCATATCGATCTGCTGGAAGCGGTTGTTTCTCTGCGCGATCTGATGCACTTGTTCGACCGTGGTGATGCCGATGCCAACGAAGAGCAGCAGCAAAAACGCGAAGCTCAGCGTCAAGCGTGTAGCGATGCTGTTGAGGCCGAGAATTTCCAGTAGTGTGCGGTAGCGACTAGTCATGCCATCATCAATTGGTCAAGCCGCGCGAGGAGCAGCGGCAGTGTGGAGTGGAGCAGCGAGATACGACAGACACCGAGCGATCACAGATAGTTCCATTTAATCAAATTCCTCTGCGTCTGCAAAGCGAAAAGCGCACTTCGCTTGATCTGCGCTAGGCCGCCAGAAAGAAGTGTTGTAGCAATGACCTAAAAATGCCAAATCGCAGGCGATTGGGCTACAATCGTCCGCATCGCCTTGTTCCCTTTTATGGAGACGCTCATGTTTCTTGATCATGCCAAAATTTCTGCGACCCACAGTGAAACAGAACCTGATCGTATCGAACGTTTGAATCGCGTCTATGGCTATGCAATTGGCTTAGCAGATGCGGACGGCAATACCGATTGCATTACGAAGTTGGCGAAATTGCACGATCATAAAGGCACGCTGATGGTTATTTGGCATTCCGCCCCAACCGAATTAGAACGAATTTATTTTATGAAAGCGTGGAAGAGCAAAGTCGGTGATGAATCGACTCATGTTGAACATGCTTTGATGTTACATGAACCAGAGGCGGAGCCAGAAGAGGCTGAATAAGCGAAGACTTCGTCTTACACGGCTTCATACAGCCGAACCAAGATAAAACCCCAAGTGCTCGCGCAGCTTGGGGTTTTTTGTTGGGCTTATCCTTGGCTTCTTGATGAAGGTCTTAGAGATCTTCAATCAAAGCGGATACACCGGTCCAGCCAATTTCGATGCCGATACATAGCAAGATAAAGGCAGACAAACGCATCAAGACAGTGGAGCCCACATCGCCAAGGAAGTTTTCGAGATTGCGGGCAAAACGATACGAAAAGTAAATCGCCAAGGTGGTGAGGAAAACGCCGATGGTGGCGGCTAAGCCAGTGATCAGCCAATCAACAGGCTTAGCCGGTAATTGCGCACCCAAAGTGATGGAAGTGGCGATGGCTCCAGGGCCAACCGTCAATGGGAAACTAAATGGATAGAAGCTATGGCGACGCAGCTCTTCTTTGGTCCAATTGCTCGCTGATTCTGCAACCGACGTACGTAGTTTATCTTGGCCTTGGTCATTGAGTAACTTCCAACCGGCCATGCCAACGACAATTCCACCAGCTACCCGCACAATCGGTAGTGAAATGCCAAAGAAATCCAACACATAAGAGCCGACAAAGACAGCCCCCATTAGCAAGAAAAAGCAATTGAAGGCAATGCGCTTGGCGAGCCGATTCGCCATCACCTGATCCATCGGTCCTGTCATCGATAAAAAGATTGGAGCGACGGCTATCGGGTTGAGAATTGGTAGCAGTGTGACTGGTACCACGATCAGCGCCTTGACGAACACCGAGAGGGCAATACTCATGGAAGCTCCTTATTGAATGCGTTTACTTATTATTCGCTCTTGTGAGAGGCCTTGTCATACGGAGGTTGTGATTGGGCATTATGCAGGAAATCTTTCTTGAGCAACAAGTTTTTGAAGTAAAGCAGAGTGATGATTGTGGTTTGTTGATCATTCATTGCGCGTTTCGGACTGTTGCCATGTCATCAAACCGACACGAAACTGTCACAAAGCCGTCGCATTCGCTCCGTATTCTCGCAGCTGTTCGAATCAGTTTGATTTGTCAGGCAAAAAAAGGAGCCAAGAGCATGCGAGTGCTGACCATACCGGGTGACGCTAGTCCCAGTTTTTCTAAACTCAGTTTGAGTCTTGCAAGTACTAAAAAAGAAGTCAAAGAAGTGCAAAAGCTGCGCTACAAAGTCTTCATCGAAGCCATGGGTTTAACGGCTCTGGCCAATTCTGAAGGCTTGGATAAAGATGAGTTTGATGAGTACTGCGATCACTTGATCGTCCGTGATACGAAGACTTTGAAAGTGGTAGGTACCTATCGCATTCTCGGCCCCAACGCTGCACGTCAACTCGGCAAATACTATTCCGAAAGTGAATTCGATTTATCGCGCCTAGAGCCGATTCGTAGTGGCTTGGCCGAAGCAGGTCGTGCTTGCATTCATCCTGATTACCGCAGTGGCGCCGTCATCATGATGTTGTGGGCGGGTTTGGCAGCGTATATGCGCCGTGAACGTTGCAGCCATTTGATTGGTTGCGCCAGTATCAGCCTGGCCGATGGTGGTCATAATGCAGCAGCCATCTATCGCGGTTTCCAAGAGCATGAAATGGCGCCGCTTGAATATCGTGTCACACCGCATTTGCCGTTTCCGATTGAGAACATGGACGAAGGTCATGAAGCGCGTATCCCGCCGCTCTTGAAAGGCTATCTACGCGCTGGCGCTTGGATTTGTGGTGAACCAGCTTGGGACCCTGATTTTCATAGCGCCGATTTGTTTGTGATGCTGCCAATCGCCAATCTCGACAATCGCTACGCTAAACACTACGGCACTGAGGATATCGCACGATGAAACCAGCAGATCAGTTTCTTAATATGAGTCAGGAGCACCGCAAGAAGTCGAAGAAAGATGTGGTGCGCTTCCGAACGATTTGGATATCTGATCTGCATCTTGGTACCAGCGGTTGCCAAGCTCAAAGGTTGCTCGAATTTCTTAAAGCGACTGAATCGGAAACCCTGTATTTGGTCGGCGATATTGTCGATGGCTGGCAACTGAAACGTCGTTGGTTCTGGGATCAAACACATAACAATATTGTGCAAACGGTGTTGAAGAAAGCCAAGAAGGGCACCAATGTTATTTTTGTTCCCGGTAATCATGATGAGGCAGCACGGCAATTCATCGCCCTCGATTTTGGTGGCATCAAAGTGCGTGATGAGCTCGTGCATACGACTGCCGATGGCAAACGTCTGTTGGTCTTACACGGCGATCGATTTGATGGCGTGATCGCCTGCGCCAAGTGGTTGGCCTACTTGGGTGATAGTTTGTACAGCGTGATTTTGAAATTCAATCAAATCTTCAATCACTGGCGTGTGAAACTGGGTTTGCCGTATTGGTCGCTTTCTCAATTCATCAAACTCAAAGTTAAAAACGCCGTCACATACATCACCAAGTTTGAAGATGCTCTCGCTGATGAGGCGCGTAAGCAAGGACTCGATGGCGTGATTTGCGGCCACATCCATAAGCCCGAAATTCGTGACATCGGCGGCGTTTTGTATTGCAATGATGGTGATTGGGTCGAGAGTTTATCGGCATTAGTTGAAGAGCCGAGCGGAGAATTGCGTTTGGTGACGTGGCATGACATCGTGCCGCAATTAGATAAAGCACGGGTGAAGCAGGATATGGTGTTCAACTGGGTGGTTTGTGATTAGGTGAATCCGCATCGCCAAGTCGATGGGCGATGCATTCAACTTATTCTCGTGGTGCGCAGCGATCGCAAATGAGGAAGCCAACGATCATCGCTAAAACAAAACCTAGTCCCTTCGCGCTACCATAGCCGAGCAACACGAAAGCGGGCCCTGGGCATACACCAGCTAAACCCCAACCAATCCCGAACAACAAACTGCCGATGACTAAGCGGCGGTCAATGTGCTTCAGTGTGGGCCAACGTAAGTCTTCTCCGAACCAAGCAGTTTGTCGACGGCGCAGTAAATAAAATGGCAAACTCGCGATGCCAATAGCGCCCATCATGACGAAAGCAAGGGAAGGGTCCCAACGACCCGCGAGATCGAGAAAGCCAAGAACCTTGGCTGGATTAGACATGCCGGCAACGATCAAGCCGATACCGAATAATAGACCGAGAAAAAACGAGACGAGGGTTTTCATCGTATGGGCTCCCTTTCTTAGTTTGCTGCCACCAGATGGCGCACCACATACACAGTGGCGAAGCCGCTCAGCATAAATAGCATGGTCGCCACGATGGAACGCATGGAGCCACGTGAGATACCACAGACACCGTGACCGCTGGTGCAGCCGCCACCTAAGCGAGAACCGAAACCCACAATCAAGCCAGCAGCAATACATTGCGGCCATGAGACTTCAAGACTGATGGCTTCGAGCGGCATGAATATCGCGTAGATTGGCGCAGCGAATACAAGGCCGAGAATGAAGGCATAACGCCAGCTCGATGCTGCGAACGGGCGCTTCAAACCCTCAGCCACAATCCCTGTGACACCGGCAATGCGACCCAAGCTGGCCATGAGGAGGACGGCAGTTAGTCCTATCAGTAAGCCACCTATCAACGCACTCGTTGGCGTGAAATGGCTCCAATCAATTTGGATCAACATGGTCTTGTCGGCTCACGTTAACTATCATTGGGTCCTACTGGAGGGCTGTTTGTGGAACAAACATGCCAACCAAAGCTAAAGTCCAGAATATAACACCGAGAATGATCCAAATGATGTTTGCGGCGGTGAAGTGTTTGTTTGCTTCACCATGGGAATCTCCCTCGCTGAGATTGATCATCCGTTGTGCCTTGATAAAGAACGGCATCATCAAAAATGCAGCGAGAATGGATCCGATATCTGTAAACGGCGAACCGATTTCTTTCATTGAGAAACGATCGAGCAAGCGTTGGACGATCATCAGAACAACAATCATCGTCGCTCCTGCCTTATAGTCCCATTCTGTATCACGATCTTGCTTTTCCTTGCGATAGGAAACCTGTTCGAAGAGAGAGTGTACAAAGAAGATCGAAAAAATCGCACGGGCGACCGGCCAAATACCATCGTTAGTCGCTTTTTTGTAGTTCGACCAGTTTTTGTAAAACCAATACACAAGGTAAATTCCCATAGTGGCAATGAAAAGCACTGAGAATTTTTTGATTGACACCACATAGAAGTGAGCTTGAGTTTTGATGCTGACAGGCGTTTCTAAGTCTGCCACTGGTGCGGCGTAGATATTATTTTCCACAATGAAGAGTCCCGTAAAAATGATAAGTTTCTATTTTTATATTTCCTGCGGGGCTATTGTAACGCGGTGAGGAAGACTATGAAACGGCTTTAATCGCACAAGCCGCGTTTTATTTTGAAGTGGTTGAGGCGCGAATTCTCAACGAGCTGCGATCCATTGCTCGACATAGTCAGGCGCGGCGACTTGATTTTCTGCGCAGGCGATCGGTGCACCATGGCTCATATGGAGTGGCAGCACACCAGCCCACACAGGATGCGACATGTCGTCCTCATCATCATTCGGACCGCCGGTGCGCGACTTGCACATGAACTCTTCGAGCGCAATGCGTAGGATGGTGGTACCTGCCAGTTCGGCGTAGCTGCCGGCGCGTACTTGCGCTTGGCGACCCGGCAGCATACGGTCGAGGAAAAAAGCCAATGAAGCCGCTTTGTCTTCCTCTGCTAGAGCTTCGAATTGTCCGTAGATCATAGCTGAGCGATAGTTCATCGAGTGGCTAAACGCAGAGCGCGCCAACACCAAACCATCAAGATGTGTGATGGTGACACAGGCTTGCACACCTTTTTTGAGTTGCTTGACCATACGGCTCGCATTGGCGCCGTGAATGTAGAGATAATCACCCTCGCGCCAAGATGCAGTCGGAATGCAATGGGTACCCATGTCGTCGGCGAAAGCGACGTGACAAATATAGCTGGCATCGATTACATCGTATAGAAAAGTCTTTTCATCGCGGGCATTCTTAGGGATGCGGCGAATTTGTGTGCGGGCGTTAGTGCTAGTTTCATTAGCCTCTGGTTCTTCGATCGTTGGCGCGGGGTTGTTATTCGACATAGATGTGAGCTTCCTTGCTACAAGTAAGTGAAATGGGATAGGCAAGGCCACACTGTAGTGCTATGCTGGTTCTATCACAAGATCCAAGATGAAAGTATTTTTTAGGACTACGAAATGGATATTCAAATTGCATGGACCAAATTTGTTAAAGACTTTGAGGGTGAGAAAACCAGCACGCAACGTCTGCTGCATCGGTTCTTGCGTCAAGCCATACAAACCGGTTTGCTGCCTGCGGGAACGCGACTAGCCTCGACCCGTAGTCTAGCGAATGAGCTGGGCATTGCCCGTAATACTGTGGTGTATGCCTATGAGCAATTGCTCAGTGAAGGATTTGTGAGTGCGAGTCGGCAAGGGAGTGTGGTGAATGATGTGGGACTCTTACCGAAACCGGCTAGGGAGTCGATCAAGAAACCTAGCAAACAAGCTCCTGTGTCGGTGTTGAATGAAACACTGACTCATGCTGCCGCGAAAGTGCTCTCTGATCGCACAACAAGCTTAATGGATCTTCCCGTACCTGCCGAACTCAGCGGTGCATTTGCGCCTGGCGTGCCTGCCGTCGATGCCTTTTCAGTTGTGCGGTGGCGTCGTCTGCTAGAGCAAGAATGGCGACGCAGCACGCCCAATGATTTGGCCTATGGTGAAGCCTGCGGTGAATCGTCCTTGCGGTTGGCGATTGCTGATTATTTGCGGGCTTCTCGTGGTGTCATATGCGAGCCCGAACAAGTGGTGATTACGGATGGTACGCAAAGTAGTCTCGATTTATGCGCACGAGCTTTCGCTGATGCTGGTGACAAAGTGTGGATAGAAAATCCCGGTTATGTTGGCGCCCAGTTGGCCTTCAAGGCGGCACAATTGCGCATGATAGGCATCGCTGTCGATGATGAAGGCATGGCGCCGCTGCATGGCGACTGGCAGAAACACACGCCTAAGCTGATCTATGTCACACCATCGCACCAATATCCGACTGGGAAGGTGATGAGCTTGGCGCGGCGTTTGGACTTATTGCGCCGCGCCGCCGAGCATCAAACATGGATTATCGAAGACGATTACGACAGCGAGTTTCGCCATGAAGGACCACCGCTACCAGCAATGCAGGGCTTGATTCCAGATGCGCCAGTTCTGTATTTGGGAACCTTCAGTAAAACCTTGTTCCCTGCCATCCGCATTGGCTACATCATTTTGCCACAAGTGGTGGCGCCAGCATTTCGCGTGCATTTTCAGCGCGCTTTTTTGCGTGGACGTAGCATAGAACAAAAAGCTTTGGCGCGATTTGTCGCAGAAGGCTATTTTGCTCAGCATGTGCGGCGAATGCGACGTTTGTACAAAGAGCGGCGTGATGCTTTAGTCAAAGCTTTGTACGAATTGTTGCCACCTGAGATTGAAGTACATGGTGATACGGCGGGGATGCACCTGGCCTTACGATTTGTTGACGGACAAAGAAAAAAGCAAGGGCGCGACGATGCGGACATCAGTCAGCGCGCCTTGAGAGAAGGATTGGTGATACCAGCGTTGAGCCGTCTGACGGTCGGCCAACGACATAGCGAATGGCAAGGTTTGATGTTAGGGTATGCGCAAGTACCCGCTGATCAAATGCGTCAACAAGTGAAAAGATTGCTTAAGTTCTTATAGCGGTTTCTTTATTAAAATCGCCTGTCATGGCGCTTTTTTTAAGAACTCTGCATCGCGTTGCAAAGTTCTATCCATCGCCGCCACCATCAAGCACATCATGCAGAGGGCGACGCTATATTCACAACCACCCGTGCCCCATTCGCCGACGAACCAACCTTCGACGAAATGGATAATGATAATTCCGCCAAAGCTAATTCCAAAGAAGCCTAGAGCCACCCATTTCGAAAACCGATTCCAAATCAATAGTGGGCCACCTATCATTTCAATGGCTGTCGCTAAATAGGGTACGAAGTAGGCGAAGGGAACATGGCGCTGTGCCAAGAAAGTGCCGAAGTCGTGAAAGTAATTGGTCGCGAAAAAACGCATGCTGGCGTGAGCCATAAACAAGCCGGCCAAACATACACGAAATAAGAAGTAAGTTTGGCGCAAGCTGAGGTAGGGAAAATCTGAAAAAAGTTTTTGCATAGCTCACCTGTCGGAAGATCGAATGAGCGGCATTATGCGGATAAGCCGATCGAACTGATATCGATATGGGATGGAATGCCGACCTGCGGTGATTTGTGTTGGCTTGCGGATGTGTCCGAAATCCATTTAGGCTCTTTCTCACCTCGACTTTCAACTTAAGTCTTTCGTTCGGAAGTAGTGAAACTACGCAAAAATTAGGAATTTTGAATTTTGGCTTACAAGGCTATCTTTACTTCTGAAAACTTTTTAAGTTATTGAATATATTTAATAAATATGCTGCGCGGTGTGTTTTTTTGATACCACAGAAATCCAAATTATTTTGTCAAAGCGCTTTGGCTTGTAGCAAGGCTACTCTAGTATACAAATCATCTTTGGTGCCAAAACATCGTCTTGGAATCGTGGATCTGATGCGCTCAGCCGACCTCGTTGAGAACTATCAGTGGTGGGGATGAGGCGAACAAAGAATTCGCCCATGGTTGTAGTAAGTAGAACGAGTACGGTACGAACAAGATAGTTCGACCGCAAAAAGAGTGCGCCGATCCCGGTAAGCACGTCCAAACTAAACTGGAAGAGACAAAATGAAATTGACGACAAAAAACTGGCTGTCGCGGCTAATGCTGTCCGCGACGGGCTCGCTGCTGCTTGTCCCCATGTTGAGTGTGAGCTCAGCGCAAGCGGCTGTTTTGAATCCACGTGGCATCTCGGTGCAGATGTTCCATTGGAAGTGGAAAGACATCGCGAAGGAATGCACCAATTGGCTAGGACCGCAGGGGTATGGTGCTGTGCAAATATCACCACCAACCGCGGCAATGAATGGCGTGAATTGGTACGATATTTATCAGCCGGTCGACTACACCAGCTTCGTGAGTAAGATGGGCAATGCGACGGAGTTCCAAAGCATGATCACAGCTTGCCACAATGCTGGTGTGCGTGTGTATGTTGACGTGGTAGCCAATCATCTGTCTGCAGCAAATGGGACAGCCACCAATGGCGCGACGTTTAGTGCCACGACTTTGACTTATCCACGTTTTAGCGCCTCTGATTTTCATGCCAATTGCGCGATTCAAGATGCGGATTACGGTACACCCGGCAATCGCAATAGCATTACCTCTTGTCGATTGGTTGGCCTGCCGGATCTGAATACGGGCAGCGCCTACGTACAAACACAAATCAAAAACTATTTGACGAGCTTGATCAATATGGGTGTC
>CAYWNE010000061.1:0-21444 GCA_964459555.1 uncultured Burkholderiaceae bacterium
CTCTGTGTCTTAGTGTTGAGGGGTTTTGTCGTGATTCGAACAATAATCAAAACAAGGTGTAATCGAGATGGCGAAGCGTGATTTTTATGAAGTTCTGGGCGTCGCAAAAAATGCCTCCGATGACGAGATCAAAAAAGCGTATCGTAAATTAGCGATGAAATACCATCCGGATCGTAATCCGGATAGTAAGACGGCAGAAGACAAGTTCAAAGAAGCTAAAGAAGCTTACGAGATGCTGTCCGATCCGCAAAAACGCGAAGCATATGATCGCTATGGTCATGCTGGCGTTGATCCGAATATGGGCGGCGGCGGTGGCGGTCACGGTGGTGGTTTTGCGGATGCTTTCGGCGATATCTTTGGTGATATTTTTGGTGGTGGTCGTCGCAGCTCTGGTCCACAGGTTTATCGTGGTGCCGATTTGCGCTACAACTTGGAAATCTCTTTGGAGCAAGCGGCGAATGGTTTCGATACAACCATCCGCATTCCTAGTTACGATAGCTGCGAAACTTGTCATGGCTCTGGCGCGAAACCAGGTACATCTCCAGTGACCTGTACCACTTGCGGTGGCCACGGCAATGTTCGCATGCAGCAAGGTTTGTTCAGCATTTCGCAAACCTGTCCGAAGTGCCATGGCACGGGCAAGATGATCACTGATCCATGTAACCCATGTAATGGTACGGGTCGTATCAAGCGTAATAAAACGCTGGAAGTCAAAGTGCCAGCAGGTATCGACCACGGTATGCGGATTCGTTCATCGGGCAATGGTGAGCCGGGCATCAATGGCGGGCCTCCGGGTGATTTGTATGTCGAAATTCAAATCAAACCGCATCCCGTGTTCCAGCGTGATGGCGATGATTTGCATTGCGAGATTCCAATCTCATTCGTCAAAGCTGCGCTCGGTGGCGACATCGAAGTACCGACTTTGAGCGGCAAAGCGACCTTCACCATTCCAGAGGGTACGCAGTCTGGCAAAACCTTCCGTTTGCGCAGTAAAGGCGTGAAGGGTGTGCGCTCTGGTTATGCGGGTGATTTGTTCTGCCACGTGGTGATTGAGACGCCAGTCAAACTGACCGACAAGCAGAAAGATTTGCTGCGTAGTTTTGAGCAGTTGACGGTCGAGGGTGGTTCTAAGCATAGCCCGCAAAGCAAGACATGGATGGACAAGGTGAAGAAATTTTTTGAGTGAGATAAGCTGAGTCCAGCTAAGTTGAATTCAGTGAGTAAGTAATGTTGTCAAAAACGCGGTCAAGGAAACTTGCCCGCGTTTTTTATTCGATTTTGAATGTAAATGGCGGAACTTGTCTGCTATTTGGTGAGGATTGCTGCCGAATTTCCTTGATTAATGGGGCTGAAATGCCTACAAAAATTAGGTAAACCGCTCTAGAAAAGGTAAAATGGCGGACATGAAAGAATAGCAAAGGTTTTACATGTCTGAATTGCAAAAAAATAGTGTCACGCCGGAGAAGCTGTTTGAAAACAATCGTCGTTGGGCGGCAAGTATCGTTGGTCAAGATGCTGATTTTTTCAAGAAACTGGCGGCACAACAAAGCCCAGAGTACTTATGGATAGGCTGCGCCGATAGTCGTGTTTCGGCCAATGAATTGTTGGGTTTGCTGCCTGGTGAGTTGTTTGTACATCGTAATATCGCCAATGTCGTTGTGCACTCGGATTTGAATTGCCTCTCCGTACTGCAATTCGCAGTCGATGTATTGAAGGTCAAGCACATTATTGTCTGCGGTCATTATGGATGCTCTGGTGTGCAAGCGGCTCTCACAGGACGTCGAATTGGTTTGGCTGATAATTGGCTGCGCCACGTGCAAGACGTCGCCCAAAAGCATGAGAAGTATCTTGGTGAGGTCTTGCCTGCAAAGGAACGCCTGAATCGCTTGTGCGAATTAAATGTGATCGAACAGGTCGTCAATGTATGCCAAACGACGATCATTCAAGATGCGTGGGAACGCGGGCAAGAAGTCGCAGTGCATGGTTGGGTCTACGGTATTCAAGATGGTTTGCTCAGTGAGTTAGGGATGACGATCACCTCGCCGCAAATGTTGGCGCCGCACTTAGAGCGCAGCATGGCGAATTACACCAGTACTGAGAAGTAAGCCTGTCGCCGAATTCAATCGCTGATGTAGAAAAAAGCAAAAAAGTAGCGAGGCTCAGTCTTCGCTATTTTTTTATCCGCGTTGTTGAATTTTGTGGAAGCTTCCTTAAGTGACGAGACAGCTTATACGCGCTACGAATTGTCAGACGCGTCAGACGACAATCGATACACTTTGCACTTATCGAAAACCTCAACCGAGGTTTCGCATTTCACCGATCATTTGATACCCCGACTATGTCTTCTCACGCATTCACGCCTTCAACAGTAACACCATCACGTATTCACGGCCTCGATACGCTACGTGCAGTCGCCATACTCTTGGTCATGATGTACCACTATATGGTTTTCGTAAGTAATGAAGCGAGCTTCGGAATATTGAGTGAGGTCGGATGGATAGGCGTTGATCTCTTTTTTGTCTTGAGTGGTCATTTGATCGGTGATCAAATCTTATCGGAACTCGCGCGCGATGGTCGTTTGCGGCTATCACGATTTTATGGCAGACGGGCATTGCGTACCTTGCCGAATTATTTGTTTGTGCTGGGGATTTACTTGTTGTTTCCAGTGCAGGCAGGTGGGAATCCGACCACGCCCTTATGGCAATTCTTAAGCTTCACCCAGAACTTGCATTTGTTACCGGGGTCGGCGTTTTCACACGCCTGGTCTTTATGTGTTGAAGAGCAGTTTTACTTTGTCTTGCCTTTGCTCGCCTTGTTATGTCTTGGCTGGTGCCGTTCTGTGCGAGCGATGTGGGCGGTGATCATCCTCACCATGCTGCTGTGTGCAGCAATGCGATTCGTCATGCTCGATCGCGTGGGAGCGGATGGTGGACTGTACCGCACTTACATTTATTACCCGAGTTGGGGGCGGATCGATGAATTGATGCCCGGCGTGGCATTAGCGCTTATCAAGAATTTTCATGTGCAACGCTGGCAGTCGTGTCTACAGCGCGGTCATTTCTATTTTGGATGGGGCATATTTCTCAGTCTCTTGGCCGTCGTCATTTTTCAATGGTTTAGCTACGACATCGAAGAGGGCTTCTTGTGGTTTGCAACGACCTTCGGCTATACCTTGCTGTCATGTGGCTTTGCTTGCTTGGTCTTGTCTGCATTGAGTCCGCAATCCTATTTATCACGTTGGCGCGTGCCAGGCGCAGAGACCTTAGCGCTGTGGTCCTATGCGCTTTACTTGATTCATAAACCCTTGATGAATGCACTCTTGCCTGCATTCCAGCAGCAGGCTTGGGATGTCAAACAGGGCGGTTCAATCGCCGCGCTTTTCATCATCAGTATCTTGGCCGCGGGCTTGATGTATCGCTGGCTTGAAACGCCCTTTATGCGATGGCGTGGGCGTTTCTTTCCCTAGTCGTTTCTGTAGATAGGAAATTCGTTTCCCACGCCTCACTACAATTCAACTAAGTGGTATCGCAAAAGGGCTGATCATGAGATTGGCCCTTTTTTATTGTTCATTTGAAAACAAAGATGAAAAAATGCGTTGTCCCAGCAATGAACCAAAACATGTGTTATATTTCGCCGAAATAATGGTTCAAACATAGTTCATGTTTGATTTTTTGAGTGCTTCCAACTTCCGAGGTGATCATGAGTATGCAACAACGCGAAACCCAGCATGCGTCGGCGTCGCATGCAAAAAGTAGCCCAACAACTGGGCAAAACACACATTACCGTAGTGGAGCCGCAGCGCGCTTATCCGGCGTTCCTGTAGAAACCTTGCGTGTATGGGAGCGTCGCTATGGCGTGACAAACCCGGTTCGTAGTGAACAGGGACAACGCCAATATTCGTTCGAAGACGTGCGTCGTCTTGGTCTGATTAAGCAATTGGTCGATGCGGGCAATGCCATCAGCGCTGTTGCCAAACTCAGTTTGGACGAACTTTTAGCCATGCAACATTCAGCGGTAGCAGCAGGAGTTGATACGCAATTGGCTGAAATGTTAGAGCAGAAAACCTTGCGAATTGCCTTGGTCGGCGCGCACTTAAGGCATGGATTGATTAGTCGTGGTGAAGAGTCGGCGCAAATGGTCTTAGTACAGACCGCCAACAATTTGCATCAAGCACCAGTGCAATTGAAGGACGTGGTGGTCGATGTGTTGGTGATTGAGCTCGGAGAAATCGCTGCTCCGGAAGAACAATTACAGATGATCCGTCAGGCGCAACAAGCTTGTAGCGCACGCGCAGTTTTGGTTTTGTATCGCTTTGCTTCGAGTGATGCGATTCGTCGCTTGCGTCTTGCGGGTAATCAAGTGGCTCGTATTCCTGGAGATGCGGGTGAAGTAGCCTCACTCTGCCGCGTTGCCTTAGCCCGTTCCCAAGTCCAAGTGCAGACACGTCATCGTCGCGTGATGGGCAGTCCACGCCCCCGACCACATTTTGCGCCGCAAGAGATTCCAGCACGATTGATGGATGAAGATATGTTGGCAGTGATCGCACGTTCGGCTACCTCGATCCACTGTGAATGCCCGCGGCATTTGGTCGACTTGCTGCAAACTTTATGGAGCTTCGAGCAGTACAGTGCGCAGTGCGAGAACCGCAATGCAGACGACGCTGCTTTGCATCGCGACTTGCATTACACGGCAGCCCAAGCGCGTGCCTCACTGGAGCAAGCATTGCTGCGGGTGGCCGAGGCTGAAGGCATTAAGTTTCTCAATTGAGCCGGAGCTGCGGCGATGAAAATGAGAAAGAAAGCGGATTTGCCGCACAAGCTTTGCGCGAGCTGCGGCCTACCGTTTTCTTGGCGCAAGAAATGGCGCCTAAATTGGGAGCAAGTGAAGTATTGCTCTGAGCGTTGCCAGCGAAGCGGCAAGGCCTAAGCGAGAGGTAGGAAATGGGACAGCGCTCACAATCGCAAGTGAAAACAGGGCAGGGCAAACAAGCTGTAGCTAATAGTTTGCGTTTGATTCTCGGCGATCAACTTAATCCACAGCATAGTTGGTTTCGCGAGGTGGAAAACGATGTTGTCTACGTCTTGATGGAAGTGCGTCAGGAAACGGATTATGTCTTGCATCACGCGCAAAAGATCTTGGCGATTTTTGCTGCTATGCGTGACTTCGCTCGACAGCTCCAAGCACAAGGACATCGAGTGCACTACCTGCGCATTGATGATCCCGACAATAGACACACGATCGCCGGGAATTTGCAGGCGCTCTCAACGCAATATCAAGCGACCAGCTTCGCCTATCAGGCTCCCGACGAGTGGCGTTTGGACTGCGAGCTCGCGGAATTGGCGTTGTCGCCCGAGCTACCAGGCACGCAATACGATACCGAGCATTTCTATACAGAGCGCGAGGAAGTGGGTCAGTTTTTCTCGCAACGTAAGCAATGGCTGATGGAAGCCTTTTATCGCCACATGCGCGTCAAACATGACGTGTTGATTGATCCGCTTGGTAAACCGATAGGCGGCGCGTGGAATTTTGATCACGATAATCGCAAAGCGTGGGCGGGTATGCCGTGGGAGCCGCAAGACCTACGGCCGCAGCATAACCATCAAGCATTGTGGAAGACGATTGAGGCTGCAGGCTTGAAGAGTTTCGGTGATCCTAGCGCAGAGGCTTTGCGTTGGCCTCTGAATCGTGATGAAGCCTTGGGGCAATTGGAACAGTTTGTCGAATATGCGCTGCCTTATTTCGGTGAATTCCAAGATGCGATGAGTAGCAAGGCATGGCGTTTGTTTCATTCGCTGTTATCGTTTGCTCTCAATGTGAAAATGCTTCATCCGCATGAGGTCGTCGGCGCTGCCGTTCAGGCTTACCATGAGCGAAATTTATCGCTGGCCTCGGTCGAAGGTTTTGTACGGCAAATTATCGGCTGGCGCGAATATGTTCGTGGCGTGTATTGGCATCGGATGCCGGAGTATGCCGATCATAATTTCTTCGAGCATCGTCATGCACTACCGCACTGGTTTTGGAATGGCGAAACGCAGATGCGTTGTGTGCAAACGGCAATCACGCAATCACTGCAGCAAGCCCACGCTCACCACATTCAGCGCCTCATGGTGATTGGTAATTTCTCTCTGCTCGCTGGCTTAGATCCGCATCAGTTACATCAATGGTATTTAGGGATTTACATTGACGCTTTTGAGTGGGTGGAGATGCCGAACACCATGGGCATGAGTCAGTTTGCCGATGGCGGCCAATTGGCGACCAAACCTTATGTCTCAAGTGCGGCTTATATCGATCGCATGAGTGATTATTGCAAGGGCTGTCGCTATAACAAAAAGAAACGTCTCGGTGAAGATGCTTGTCCCTTCAACGCCTTGTACTGGGATTTCCACGTACGCCATCAAGATAAGCTCGGCAAGAATCCGCGCTTAGCCATCGTGTATAAACAAATCCGGCAGATGTCAGATCAAGACAGGTTCGATCTAGAGCAGCAAGCACAGTATTGGCGTACACACTTAGATACGCTCTAGAGCAGTAGCGCCTCACCGTGGTAAGAATTTGGGAGCAAAAAATGAAGAGCTTTGGAAGCAACTATCGTGCATGTGTCATCGGAGCGAGTGGCGCGATCGGCGCTGCAATGCTTGCCTACTTTGAAAATGATCCAGCTTGTGAATTCGTACATGGAGTTCGTCGAAAATCGGCGCAGGATGGTTTTGGCGATTTTGATTTGCGCGATGAAGCAAGCATTGCACGCTATGCTGAACAGTTACAAGTGCACGGTCCTTTTCATTGCATCGTAGTGGCCACCGGTGTTCTGCATAATGCCGACTTCATGCCCGAGAAAAAATTGGGAGATCTCAATAGTGCGCAGATGCAGGAGACATTCTTAGTCAATGCTATAGGACCCGCCCTGGTCTTGCGCTATTTTTCGCCGCTACTTGCAAAAGAGCGTAGCGTGTTCGCTTGTCTGTCGGCGAAAGTAGGTAGCATACAAGATAATCGCCTTGGCGGATGGTATAGCTACCGTGCCTCAAAAGCGGCGTTGAATATGATGTTGAAAACTGCGTCGATAGAATTAGCACGGACTAAGCCCAATACTGTGGTGGTGGCACTGCATCCAGGTACAGTGAATTCAGCTTTGTCTAAGCCATTCAAAGGCGAGCAAATTGGACACCCAGCCAAGGAGGCGGCGGCTGAATTGCTGGCGCAAATTGACCAAACCTTACCCAGTGATAGCGGAACTTTTGTTGCGTATAATGGGGAGCGTTTGCCGTGGTGATGTAATGCCATGGCGTGAAACTCGATTAATGCCATGGAAAAAAATTTAAAGCATTCTGCTTCTCTATTCACAGGCCTTTCAAGGAACTTCGCTAGGCCACTGCTTGCCATCAGTCTGCTTGCTGCGCTGAGTGCTTGCGCGGTGATCGATCCACAACATTTGATAACACGCCGCTTCGGCAATGAGGCGCCGCCTGCTGGTGTGCCGCTATCAACCGAGCTCAGGCAAGAAGCTTATGATTTTGTCTGGAACCGCATCAACGAAGCTTATTTTGATCCGCAGTTCAATGGCGTTGATTGGACGCTCACAGGAAAAACGCATTACCCTCGCATCATGGGGTCTCGCAATGATTCTGTATTCTGGCGTAATTTGGATGAGATGGTGGCGGAGTTGGGCGACGCCCATACTCGTGTTTTGTCGGCTAAACAGTATGCTGAAGACAAACAGAAACAAGGCGTCAGTCTAGGTTTGAATGTGGCACGTTTGGGCCAGCAAGTGATTGTTGTGGGCACGTCCAAAACATCGCCTGCTGAATTGGCGGGACTCAAAGCAGGCGATCGTATTCTTGAAATTGATGAACAAGATGCGATCGCATGGTGGGATCAACAACAAATTAAAGCGCGGAAAAATTCAACGGAACGCGCACGTGAAAAATCGGTACGTCGTATTCTGAATGCGGGTGATCCTGAAATAGATCGCGATAGCGTTAAACTCAAAGTTGAACACGCGGATCGGACCATAGAGAGTCTGGAGTTGAAACGCGGCATTGTGGCGCGCAAAGATAGTTTGGATAGTAAAGTCATAGAGGAGAAGCTGGGCTATTTTAGACTCACAGGTTTTGATCCTAAATTGAATTCCTCAATTGCCGATCATGTGGCGAAGTTGCGCGATACCGATGGCATGATTATTGATCTGCGCGGGAACGGTGGTGGCGCACTCGACATGGCAATCAATCTCATGAATCAGTTTGTGAGCAAGCCAACCTTCATCGGTGATCGCAAAACACGTACAGGCAAAGCTCCCAGCCTTTTCTTTGGACTGATTTCTCGTGGTGGATTGCGACTTGAGCTCAGCGGCCGTAGTGATGCCTATACGAAGCCGATTGCTGTGTTGATCGATAGTGATAGCGCCAGTGCCAGTGAATTTGTTTCAGGAAGCCTGCAAGCCTTAGGACGCGCCAAAGTGTTTGGCCGCACTAGCTGTGGTTGTTTGCTCGCATATTTGGGTTATGCGAATGTGCCAGGCGGCGGCGCCTTGGCGTACAGCGAAGTGGATTTTGTGCCCTTGTCAGGACCACGCATTGAGGGCAATGGTGTCGTGCCCGATGTGACGATTGCTCTGACACGCGAAGATCTGATGGCAAAACGTGATCGCGTTTTGGAGGAAGCGAAAGCGTGGTTAGTCTCTCAACGCAGTGTAATCGCGAAGGCACCTGTACAAGCTACTGCGCAACCAAACTTTGAATATTCGGTGCTCTCTGTGCCCTAACATAGGTTCGTTGCTCGATACAAACTCCGCCCGCTCGCGACGCTTGTGCCGCGGCCTTTCCTTACGCAACGCCATGTAACACAGGGGAAGCCGCGGTGCTACCAAAGTTCTATTTGCTAAGAGAATTTGTTCTTAATCTTCAAATGTCGCCAGTGATTGTCGCTGGCGATTAACGACTAGACGAGTTACGTCTGGACGTGAATAGTGTCCAGCGACGTCGAAGTTTTGGCGTTCACGGCGAATTTCGTTGCGATCAAGTGTTGCTAGCAACAGGCATTCTTGATCGATCACAGGCTCGATGATCCAACTACCGTTCGGGGCGGCGACGCAGGAGCCACCGTTGGCTAAGACTTCGGGGCAGCGTTGCAAAATCAAATCGAGGTGAGGGAAGTCGGCCGGGAAATCTTCACGGCGCATCAGACCGGAAACCGCAATACTAAAACTTCTACCTTCCTTGGCGATGAAGCGTGTGAGATCTTCGGTATTGCGCAAATTACCCGGCCAGATACCGACATGCACATCTTCACCTTGCGCATACAAAGCGGCACGTGACAAAGGCATCCAATTTTCCCAGCAATTCAAACCACCGAGGGTGAAACCGTGGAGCTTATGGGTGCGTAAGCCATGCCCATCACCGGGTGCCCACGTCAACCGCTCTTCATAAGTTGGCATCAATTTGCGATGCACTGATTGGATTTGTCCATCGGCGTCGATATACACGCAAGAACAGTAAACGCTATAGCCAGTGCGATCTTGCGGACGTTCAAGGCAGCCGAGCATGACGGCAATCTTCAACTGTTTTGCCACAGCGCAGATGCGATCAAGATGACCCGCTTCGATATCGACGCCTTGCGCAACATAGTAGGCATGCAGATCTTTTTGTACCTCGTCGTTAAAGCGTGAGCCCTCCGTGAGATCCAACCAGAATGGATAGCCCGGCAAAATCGTCTCACCAAAGCAGACAAACTGCGCGCCTTGTTGCGCAGCTTGTGTGATGTAGTCGATGATCTTAGTGGTTGTCGCCTCACGGTTGAGCCAAATCGGCGCAATCTGGGCCAAGGCGATGCGTAAGCTGTCGGAAGTGGACATCAGTTTTTCGTCCTTATGTGAATCAATCGCTGATTAAGCAAACTTAAAAGCAGTGCTCAGGAGCCGGGAAACTCTTATCCTTCACTGCCGCCACATAGGCTTTAATGGCAGCGTCGATATTGTTCTGGTCTTCCATAAAGTTTTTGACGAATCGTGCTTTACGGCCCGGGAAAACGCCGAGGAGGTCATGCATCACCAACACCTGTCCCGAGCAGTCAGGGCCAGCGCCTATGCCTATGGTTGGAATATGCAAGAGCTCAGTGACTTCTTTCGCCAACGGCGCGGGGATGGCTTCCAACACCAATACTGCAGCGCCAGCGGCTTGCAGTTTCAATGCATCGGCCTTTAATTGTTCGGCCGCTTCGACGGTTTTACCTTGTACTTTGTAGCCACCGAGTTGGTGTACTGATTGTGGGGTCAGGCCAAGGTGTGCACACACAGGCACGGCGCGCTCGGTCAAGAATTGAATAATCGGTGCGATCCATGCGCCACCTTCAACTTTCACCATTTGCGCGCCAGCTTGAATCAGTTGTACTGCATTGGCGAATGCTTGTTCTGGTGTTGGATACGTGCCGAAAGGCATATCGGCAACCACGAATGCTTTGCTATTGCCGCGGGCCACGCAAGCGGTGTGGTAGGCGACATCGGCATTGCTGACGGGCAGGGTGGAGTCATGCCCTTGGCAGACCATACCGAGTGAATCACCGATCAATAACATGTCGACGCCGCAACGATCCATCATCGACGCAAAACTCGCGTCATAGCAAGTCAGCATGGCGATTTTTTCGCCCTGTTGGCGCATGTTTGAAAGTGTGCTCAAAGTTACTGCTTTGCGATCTTGTAAATATTCAGCCACGAGATTCTCCGAAAACGTGAAGGCGAGTAAGGTATTGTAGTCTGATCTTGAGGGAGATAAGCACAAGCCTAACTGCGAAAAATAAAGTAGACAGCGCCGATTAAGCACAAGCCAGCCCAGACATAATCCATCTTAAATGGCTGGCCCATGTACAACATGGAAAATGGTACGAACACCAGTAGTGTAAGGACTTCCTGCAAAATCTTGAGTTGCGCCAAACTGTAGGCAGTGTACCCGATTCGATTCGCTGGCACTTGGAGTAAATATTCGAATAGCGCCACGCCCCAACTGACAATCGCCGCGACATACCAAGCTTTGCTTTGTAGATTTTTGAGATGCCCATACCAAGCGAAAGTCATGAAGACATTCGAGAGCAGTAGCAAGCCTGTGGTTTGAACGATGACGGGAATTTGCATGCACAACTCCTTATGTGAGCTTATGATGCGTCATTGGCACGAGACGCGTTCGCCTAACTTTAGTTGCCGGTCCATTTGCGTATGCCCTGGTTGGCAACGTCAGGTGCAAATTGGTGCGCCGGACCTTTACCTGGAATCGTTAAGAAAGGATCGATCTGAAGCAAAGGAATCAAGACAAAAGCCCGCTCATGCATACGCGGGTGCGGCACAGTTAAGTTTTCTTCCTTGATCTGTTCCTCGTCGTACAGCAGCAAATCCAAATCGAGCGTGCGCGGCGCATTGCGATACGGACGTTCGCGGCCGCAAGCTAGTTCAAGCGCCTGCAATTGTTGTAGTAAGTCTTGTGGCGTGAGTGAAGTACGTATCGATGCCACCGCATTGAAGTAATCGTCGCCACTTGAATCGATAGGCGCAGTGACAAACAATGAGGAAGTTTTTTCCAAGCGTGTTTGCGGAAAATGCTGCAATTGATCGATTGCATACTTAACCGTGGCACGTGCATCACCGAGGTTGGCGCCAATGCCAATGTAGGCTAAATGAGTTGAAGTCGACATGGAATGCGGATCTCGCTCAAGCCATTATTCGCCGCTGTCTGCAGCTTTTGGACGGCGACGATTGCTACGGCGTGGACGACGTTTCTTGGCAGGCTCAGCATCTCCTGATTTTGCTTTTGGTTTGATGCTGATCAGACGCATACGTTCTTCTTCATCGCCTTCAATGAAAGCTGTCCACCACTCACCGATCTCTGCGTCGATCTCGCCTGAAGCACAGCGTAACAAGAGAAAATCGAAGCCGGCGCGCAGACGTGAATTTTCGATCAGTTTGAATGGTGCTTTGCCCACGCGTTTTTCAAAGCGCGGTTGCATCGCCCAAATATCACGCATGTCGCTCCCGATTTTGCGTTGCAGGGCGAGCGCATCGGTTTGTGTGTTGAGTACATCGTCAGCGGCCAAATGCAAGGCGGGAATCGTCAATTCGCCAGCAGCTTTGTAAGCTTCCCATTTTTCCAAAACTTGATGCCAGAAGAGTGAGGCGAATAAGAAGCCTGGTGAAACCGTTTTACCTTGACGTACGCGTTCATCGGTATTGGCCAAAGCCAGCGTCACGAAGCGTTCGCCTAGCGGTTGTTCAAGGACAACGTCGAGCAGCGGCATCAAACCATGATGCAAGCCTTCTTTACGTAATTGTTGAAGACAAGCCATGGCATGGCCACTGGTCAGCAACTTCAACATCTCGTCGAACACGCGCGCGCTTGGTACGTTGTTGATTAAAGGTGCCATTACCGAGATTGGTTTGCGGGTGTCGGCATCGATCGTAAATTGTAGTTTGGCGGCAAAACGCACCACGCGCAGCATGCGCACAGGATCTTCGCGATAACGCAATTCGGGTACACCGATAATGCGTAGGACTTTTTTGCGTACGTCAGCAATACCGCCGTGGTAATCCAACACAGTTTGGCTGGCTGGATCGTAATACATGGCATTGACAGTGAAGTCGCGGCGCGCTGCATCTTCATGTTGTTCGCCAAAAGTATTGTCGCGCAAAACGCGGCCATGCTCATCAGTGGGCGCATCGTTCTTCGCAGCGCCACGGAAGGTCGTCACCTCAATCAAGTCTTGCCCGAACATCACATGCACGATTTGAAAGCGACGGCCGATGATGAAGGCACGACGGAATAGGCGTTTGACTTGCTCAGGCGTGGCGTTGGTAGCAACGTCGAAATCCTTAGGCTTGATGCCTAGTAGCAAATCACGCACGGCGCCGCCGACGATGAAAGCTTTGAAGCCATGTTCTTGCAGGGTCTGCGTGACGCGAATGGCATTATTCGACACCATTGCTGGGTCGATACCATGTTCGCCCGGATTCAAGACTTTGGGCTTATTCTTGCCTTTACTCTTGCCATCGTGTTTGGCATGCTCGGACTTGTCCGCCTTGTCGCTGCTGTCTTTTACGCCAAGAATCTTACGAATGAATTTCTTAATCATTATGCTCAAATAAATAGAGGGTCGGCCATGCGTGTTTTTGCGCGTGGGCCAGCAAGAGGGCATTGGGATTGGTGGCAACGGGATGACTGACGAGTGACAACAGCGGGATATCGTTTTGGGAATCGCTGTAGAAATAGGTACGCTCGAAATCGTCCAGTGTTTGGCCTTGTTCCTGTAACCATTGCTCCAAGTGCGTAATTTTACCTGCGCCGGAGCTCGGTACGCCGATTAATTTGCCTGTAATGTTGCCATTTGCATCCACTTCTGGCTCAGCGGCCAGTAAATGCCTTACTCCAAGCGCCGCGGCGATCGGCGTAGTGACGAATCGATTGGTGGCAGTAATGATGACAATTTGATCGCCACTGTCTTGATGTTTTTTTAATAAATCATAGGCAGCCGGTTTTAATGCAGGATTGACTACCTCTTGCATGAACTGTTCGCGCCATTGGCCTAACTGGCTTGGTTCAAAGGCCGCGAGGGTGCCTAAAGCGAATTCCAAATATTCGACAGGATCAAGCGTGCCTTGTTGATATTGCGCATAGAAATCGGCGTTACGACGACTAAATTGCTCGGCATCGACGGCGCCAATGCGGCACAAAAATTGTCCCCATTCATAGTCGGAATCAATAGGAATTAGAGTGTGATCAAGGTCGAAGAGAGCGAGGTTAGTCATGATGAATAGGTCATTTGGCGTGAAATCGAGTGGTCTTCTGTCGCGGTAGATGATAAAAATCTTTGATTTCTTAGTCCAAGGGTATCTGTTTTTGTAAGAGTTCACGCAAGAGCGGCAGCGTAATCGCGCGTTTGGTTTCGAGCGAGTAGTGATCCAGTTCGTGCAAAAGATGACTGAGTGATTGCATGTCTCGGCGATGGTGAGTGATCAAGTACGGTAAGACCCCAGGCGCTAGGCTAATTCCTTTGGCTTCGGCAGCTCGCTCCAAAGCATCGAGCTTCTCTTCGTCGCTCAAGCCAAAAATTTGATACACCAAACCCCAGCCAAAACGCGTCCGTAAATCTTCGCGTACCTGCAAAAGCATCGGCGGATGTTTGCCAGCTGCCACAAAGAAAGCACCATTGGCTTTGGCTTCATTGAATAGCGCAAAGGCGTCAATTTGAGCAGCAGGGGACAGCTGTTCACAATCGTCAAGCAAATAGAGATCAACCGCTGGGCTGTACCAGAATTGCTCTTCTGGCGCGTCGGCGCTGATGTAGCGGCTATGTGGATGCTGCGCCAAGGCATGTAATAAATGCGTTTTGCCAGCGCCACTTTCGCCCCAAAAGTAGACCGAACGCTCGCCGTACTGACTGGCGGTTTTTTCTGAAAATAAGCAGAGAACCTGTGCGAGTTCGGCATTTTGTCCGACCACGAAAGTATCGAACGAGGGTGGTTGCTCGGCGTCGAGATCTAGGAGAAGTTGTCGCATTGCTTAAGTGATTTCTTTCGTGGCTTGTCTTATTGGAGTGATGGTCAAAAAAGCGAATTAGACCATACTGTGCAAGCTGTTTTTCATTGGTTTTGAGTCTTAACTTTGTTTGTAAAAACTACTGCTTAGGTAAGACGATCTGAGATGACGCAATGCGACCGAGACGATGGCAGAAGCTGGAAGTGCGACCAAAATACCGATAAAGCCAAATAACTGGCCAAAGGCCATCAAGGCAAAGATAACAGCCAGTGGCGGTAAGCCGATGCGCTCGCCAACGAGTTTGGGTGTCAAGACGAAACCTTCAATGACTTGGCCTATACTGTAAATAATCGCCACGGCGATCAGGCCATGTAGATCATTGAATTGCAACACCGCACTGACTAATGCCAAGAAGAGACCAAAGCCAAAACCCAAGTAGGGGATAAACACTAACAGCCCGGTCAACACGCCAACTGGCAAAGCGAGTTCGAAACGGGCAATCCATAAGGCGATTGAGTAGTAAAGTGCGAGCACCAGCATCACCATCAATTGACCATGCAGATATTGGCCCAGCAAACTGTCGACTTCTTTGGTCCATGACATAATGGAATGTAGCCAACGGCGCGGAATGAAATTACGAATACGATGTACTAGGGTATGCCAATCCATCAAGAGGTAATAAAGCACGATGGGAATCAATAAGAGATTGGCGATAACACCGAGCACAGCGGTGCCACCAACTCGAATCGAAGACAACACAGCCTTGCCGATCACGTCGCCACTTGAGGCGAGATGTTCTGTGACCAAGGCTTTCACTGCCTGTGCGTCGAATTTTCCATTGATGCCAAATTCGCTGAGAACCGGAGCGATCATGGTATTGAATCGTTCAAGGAACAGCGGAATTTGATTTTGCAGCTGTGGAATTTCCTTTTGAAAAATCGGCACCATGATCAAAAAGAAGGCAAAGATCACGGCAATCAAAAGTACCAGCACTAAAGTTACTGCTAAAGCTCGTGGCATCTGGCGCTTTGCAATCTTGAGTTTGCCGAGTCGGTCAACGAAGGGGTTGAGGATGTAGGCGAGAGTCGCTGCCACTACAAAGGGCATCAGAATAGGACCTAGCAACGATAATAAAAGTACAAAACCGGCGGCGACGCCGAGCCAGAGCATACTTTGTTTTTGATTATTTGTTAGCTTAAATGACATAGTCCACTCTATATAGGCGCCGACAATTGAGCTGTGTTCTGCCTAAAAACTAGGTAAAACATGGGTCGATTTGTTAAAATACTGGTTTTTCCACCGATCTGCTGAAACGGCGTTCGATAAAAGTCGGTAATGTCGGCTTTTTTACGCAACAGATCAACGGTTAAATTAGCAATTCCGCTATTTTACCGCTTCGAGCCCCTACTGACGAATATCCTATGAGCACAAATACTCCTGTTTCTCTTTCTTATGCTGACGCTGGTGTCGACATGGTCGCTGGCGATGCGCTGGTTGATGCGATCAAACCATTTGCGAAACGTACTATGCGTGAAGGCGTGATGGCTGGTATCGGTGGTTTCGGTGCGATGTTTGAAGTCAGCAAAAAGTACAAGGAACCAGTCTTGGTCTCTGGCACAGATGGTGTGGGTACAAAGTTGAAACTGGCTTTCCATTTGAACCGTCACGATACGGTCGGTATCGATTTGGTAGCGATGAGTGTCAATGACATCTTGGTACAAGGTGCGGAGCCTTTGTTCTTCTTGGATTATTTCGCTTGCGGTAAATTAGATGTCGCAACGGCGACGGATGTGATCAAGGGTATTGCATACGGTTGCGAATTGGCAGGTTGCGCCTTGATCGGTGGTGAAACAGCTGAAATGCCATCGATGTATCCTGATGGTGAATACGACTTGGCAGGTTTCGCAGTTGGTGCAGTAGAAAAGTCTAAGATTATCGACGGTAGCAAAATTGTTCCAGGCGATGTGATCTTGGGCTTGGCATCGTCGGGTATCCACTCAAATGGTTTCTCTTTAGTCCGTAAGATTATTGAAGTTGCGAACCCAGATTTGAATGCCGATTTCCATGGCCGTAGCTTGGCCGACGCTTTGATTGCCCCGACGCGTATTTATGTCAAACCATTGTTGGCTTTGATGGCCGAGATGGAAGTGAAGGGCATGGCGCACATTACGGGCGGTGGTTTGGTTGAGAACGTGCCACGCGTTTTGGGTGACTCTTTGACTGCGGTTCTCGATAGCAGCACATGGGAATTGCCACCATTGTTTAAGTGGTTGCAACAACATGGCGGTGTGGCTGACGCTGAAATGCATCGCGTTTTCAACTGTGGTATCGGTATGGTGGTGATTGTCTCGGCTGATCAAGCTGAAGCAGCGGCTGCCCATTTGCGCGCAGCGGGCGAAACGGTCTATCAGATTGGTAAGATTCGTGCCCGCGAAGGTCAAGAGCACCAAACGATTGTGGTGTAAGCGAGCTTAGCCTCTTCAATTAAAAAAACCGTAGGCCTAAGCACTACGGTTTTTTGTTTTGTGGCATCGTTTTGGCTTTTTCTAGAGTTTGTTGTTCTCTATGCTTTCCCACAAAAAGTCCCAGTCCTCAGAACGGAACATGCCTTCGCGCCGCAAAATGATTTCGCCTTTGCGGTTGATCACGAGATGAGTTGGGTCGGTTTTGATATTTGCTATGCCTTCCATACTTTGAACGTGAGATTTCCATACCATGGGGAATTGCTGATCTTTTGGTGTGGCTAGCTTAACAATGCGGGCATAGCTCTCGAAATCTTCCTTTTTCTTCTCCATGACGACGCCTATCAACACGAAGTCTTTTTTGCGGTTATCTCGGTAGAATTCGCGCATCAGCTTTACATCACGTTCACATACGCCACATCCTGCTGTATAGAACGTCAGCAAAATTACTTTGCCATTCATATTTTGAAGGTTGATCGGGGCGTTATTGCTATCTATGCCGATTAGTTTGGCGATCGCGGGAGAGGCTTCCACCTGATTGCTTGTGTGTGACGTCCAACTTGCACTATGTGCAAAGGTGGCGTAGCAAAATAGTGTGATGCAAGTGAATAATTTTTTCATATGAAGAGTGCAAGAGTTAATTTTAGAGACCAAGCGTTACCGATTTAGTCGAATGACTCACAAATTTCTTACATCTATTTTGCGTTTTCTTTGGGGCCTTATTTAGAGGCAACCGAGTTAGAGTGCTCCTGGGTTGAAACGATCATCTATTTTTTATGAGTCGAATCTGGCGCCAAGCCCTTTCTCTCGCTTGTATAGCATTGCCAAGGACCGAATTGGATTGAACCGGGGGCGGAGCAATCCCAGAGCTTCCGCATGCTCCTTTTTCAGCGTAATTAACTGCGTTTGCGAGAAGGCTTTCTGAAGTGCTACCCAATGGGTGCTCAAGATCATCCGAGGTCGCGCAATTTGGAGGGAAACCATTCACGTAGTCGCCTTTGCCTGCGTCATTAACGCCAGAGAACTCAATGGCAAAATAGGCTGTGCCGCAATTGTCCGCTTGAATAAAACCGTATGGTTTGCCGCAAGTCGTTCCGCCAATAGTCACGACCTGTAGAAAGGGAGATAAGCCATTGATGATTGATTCACTTGCCGAACAGGTACGCGAAGATGTAAGCACAAACACTCGACTTAAATTGAGTTGAGGTAAGCTCTGTCCACTACGTGCTGTGTTCGAAAATTGGTCTTTACTGTCAGCTGTTTTTTCAGGATGTTTGTCGTTGAATTGAAGTTGTTCGAAAACTCGGCCTTGTACCTTTGTCCCACCAATCATTGACGCAACTTCATTCGCGATATACAGGTATCCACCACCGTTGTAGCGGAGGTCGATGACTAAATCGTCAATTTGAGCCTGTTTGAACTGTTGAAAGGTGGATATGAGCGGTGCTTCTGCCGTGGCAATGTGGTCGGTGAATACCAAGTAGCCGAGTTTTCTGTTGCTCGGCGTGGTTATCACGCTGTTTTGTAAGACTGGGTAGTTGATAATCTCACTCGCTGTGAGTTCGACAGTCCTGCTGCTTGAGCCACCATTGTCCTTTACTTCGAGTATTGTTTTTGTGCCCGGTACATCCGGATACAATCCTGCGATTTGCGCGTCTCTTGATAAGGTCTCGATAGGAGCCCCATTGATTCCTATGATTCTTGTTCCACGCTTTAGATCTTGATTGGCCGCCGGAGAGTTTGGCTGAACATAGGTGATCCGTAAGCTTCCGTTTTGGTTTACGAGGTCGTAGCCAAACCCGATTTCTGCACCAGCGTCGAAGTAATTATTAATTTCTTCGCTGCTCGCGGTGAAGCTAAAACGATCTTTGGATTTAACCAGCAACGCATCGAAGTACAACTGTGGGCTGGCGTAGTTGGCTGCCTGCACTTCTACAATTTGTTTGTACCACAAATAAACATCGTTGAGATGAGCACGAACCCATGCTTTCTCTCCTGTTGGAGTGCATATATTGGCCAGCTGTGTCGGGTTCCCTATGCTTGTATTGGAGCTGTTGTTCGAACTAATTGTGCAAAGTGGGTTGCTTGAACTGCAGCTGGTAAGAACTTTTGCACTGCCACTACCGCCCGACCCACCGCCGCCGCAGCCACTTAGTACCAGAGAAAACACTATTAATGCAAAACCCCTAGACGCCATCGAGCGCATGTTGATCGAGAAAAAATTCATTGTATGGCTCCAAAATAAGTGATCGCCATGAATCGAGCGGGCGATGGCAAACCGAATTCGACCAAGTATAATCCAAGTGGTGCTGACGTGATATCGTGTACATGATCAATTTGCAACACTACATCGTTCGACCGTAATACTCTTGGCGGTCTTTTTTTCTTATGCAGTATTTTTATCCTAAAGAAGTTTCCGAAGCACTATGACAAAATTGACTTCTTTCCATCGCTGCGCTTGGGCCAATCCCGCCAATCCCGTTTATCTTGATTATCATGATCACGAGTGGGGCGTGCCATGTCACGATGAACGACAGTTATTCGAAATGCTCAATCTCGAGGGGGCACAAGCTGGCTTGAGTTGGGAAACCGTGCTTAACAAACGCGAGCATTATCGAAAAGTATTTGATCAGTTTGACCCCAAAAAAATTATCAAGTATGACGAGCGAAAGATCGAAGCATTGATGCAAGACGCAGGCATTATTCGTAACCGCTTGAAGATCAATGCGGTGATCAGCAACGCTCGCGCCTATCTCCAATTATGTGAAGAATTTGGTGGCCTCGATGCGTATTTGTGGCGCCACGTTAATGGTAAGCCCATCGTCAATCGTGGAGGGCGTATCATCACCAGCGAATTATCAGATCAGATTTCCAAAGACCTTAAAAAACGAGGTTTCAAGTTTGTCGGCTCTACGATTATCTATGCCTATATGCAGGCGATCGGTATGGTGAATGACCATAGTCCCGATTGCGATTGGCACCCTGATCGTCAAACCAAAGCACGAAAGCGAACAGCATGAGTTTGCTCGAGAAATTGACCAAAGCAAAATCCAAAACGAAGCAGTCTGCGACTTCGAAATCCTCAACCGAACAGCATCCCGACGTCTTTGTTTCAGAATTTCGCGGTGTGAGGTCTTTGCACTTAGCCAGTGAAGTGAATAGCGACACTTCGGTAGCGCCGATACAAGGTTCGATGCGACTAGCCGTTCCTGATCAGATTGAACTCGAATACGTTCAGCAAATGTGTGTCTGGATGTTGTTCAATATGCTGCCCAAACATATTGTGCAACTTGGCTTGGGCGCTGCCTCCTTAACTAAATTTTGTTATCGCTCTTTTCCTGATGCTAAGGTCACGGCAGTCGAATTAAATCCCAAAGTGATCGCGATGTGCCGTGAACAATTTCGCTTGCCCGAGGACGATGAGCGTTTTCAAGTGTTGGAAATGGATGCGTTTGACTACGTACGGCAAACGAAATTGCATGGCAAACTCGATGTAATTCAAGTCGATTTGTACGATGCCGAGGCCGAAGGCCCCGTATTGGATAGTCCTGAGTTTTATCAAGCTTGCGCTGATTGCCTCAACGAGACGGGTATGTTGACGGTCAATTTATTTGCCAACCATAAACAGCGTGAGAAGAATATCGCTGCCATGCAAGCCTGTTTTGATGTGGTGGTGTGGTTACCTGAAGTCCATGATGCGAACGTGGTGGCGATCGCCTTCAAAACGGCGCCAGAAGTAGATTTTGATGTGCTGTATCAGCGTGCGGCGATTTTGCGAGTCAACTATAAATTACAAGCGCCGATTTGGGTTAATGGTTTGAAAGAGTGGATGCTGAGGGATTAAAAAGGCAAGCGCTGAACTAATTGGACTAAATCAGGTCAGAGAGTGCTGCACAGCGGTTTTGCTATCGTACGGTATCGCGAGGTAGCGCCGTAGAGTCAAGATAAGTTAACAAAAAAGAGCGAGGAAATATGAAATTAACAAACTATAAAGCACGCCTTAGTGCTGGGGTCATTGCACTCAATGTTTTGTTTGCTGGCGCGGCACTCGCGCAGAAACCAAGTAATGAACTGGCTAAGTTGCCAGCACCAGCGCAAGCAGTAGTCCAGCAAATCTCTGCACAAACCATGCGTGGTCATATGGAATTTTTGGCGTCCGATTTGTTGGAAGGCCGCGATACACCATCACGTGGTTTGGACTTGGCTGCTGAGTACATCGCTGCTCAATTCCGTATCATTGGCTTAGAGCCAGCGGGTGATAATGGCTATTTCCAAATGGCAGATTGGGATGAACTAGTCAAAACCGTGCGCCGCCGCCCTGGCACGCCACCGCCTCCAGTGAAACCAGAAGGCGTGCCACATGACATGGTCAAAAACGTGGTCGGTGTGTTGCGTGGTTCAGACCCTAGCTTAAAAGACACTTATGTTTTGGTGACGGCGCATTATGATCACGTTGGTATGAAACCGACGGG
>CAYWNE010000062.1:0-20885 GCA_964459555.1 uncultured Burkholderiaceae bacterium
AGATCTGGTCCGCTACGCTCACCATCAGTTTTAACTTCGGTTTTTGCGTTTTGCTTCGAATCGTTTTGTTCGTCAGCAGCAGAGAAACGAGATTATGCAGCCTTTCCAAATTCTCGTCAAGCCCCTTGTTCGTTTCCTAATGAAATCAGTATTTGCAAAAAAGAAAACCTCGCGAACACAATGTGTCGCGAGGTTGATTCCCTTGCTCGATAGAATGGGTGCGCCGACCACGTTTGACCGGCTATGTAGATTATCTGCTGCTAAGGCTTCACCGGCTCCGACACATCAGCCGAGCGCAGTAATGACTGGACCGCACGCTCAAACAAAGGTTCGGCCTCCAGAAATTTAACACGTCCATGCGCAATCATACGACGGAACATGCGCACGCTGACCATCGACGGCTGCTCTTGCCCTTCCAGGCTCAAGACCAAAGTCGTCAATGCAGGGTCAACCCAATTCAATTTACCTTGACTTGGCTCACCGCCCAAATTAATTTCAACCGCAACACCTGTCTTCAACTGCTCGAGGACAAGGTCAACGGTATGATCATTGCTATCTTCTGCAGCATGAGCAGCTTCCGTTGGCTGTTGCTGCTCATAGACCTTATCAAGCATTTGCACTTGCGCGTCGAGCTGCTTGATCGCTTCATCAAGGAATTTCTTAACACCCGAATCTTTTTCCTCAGCTTCAAGCGGCGCGTAATCTTCGAGATCTGGATCAACAAAGAAATGCTCAAAATGTTGATGGATCGCAGAGAGTGAAGGATACTTCGCCACCGTTGCCGATGGATTCAAACGCATCGCTTTAGTGTGCGCATCTACCAACCAACTTAATAGACGCTCTTGTTGCGCTACGTCCCAGTTAATACTCTTCACACCCTCTTTGATCGTGTTGAGAATAATGGGTAGCAATGCCAACAATTGCATGCGTTCGTCTTCCGACTGCTTCGGTACGATACTCCACAAGAGATCGGGTATCAGCAAACGATAGCGATGAGCACGTTTTGGGTCTTCCGCATCGGCCAGTTCCAAGGCATACACCCACACGTTCTCAAAAAAGTGCTGCAGGAAGGGATCGATGGTTAGACCGAGCAGAGCCTCATGCACCTGAGCGGAAATATGCGCGAAACGTAAGGTGCGGTTGCGAGCATGTTCAGCGCCAACCACCGCATCTTCAGTTTTCTTGTCGATGGCTCGCAGCTCTCTCGCTATAAATGCGTCGAACTCGTCCAGCATACGCGAGAACAGTAGTTGCGGATCCTCACTCTCATCCTGCAACAAAGTCTCAACGATACGGCAAATTTCCTTGGTGATTTCCGCACCACTAGGATCAATCTGTTTAAGACCTAATGAAATCGAACCAATGCGGTTGACCAACAGACGCGCTGGATGGCCTTTTTGCGTGAGCAGCGTATTGTCCTTGAGTGCAACTTTTAACACTAAGAACTGCAATCGTCCCAATTGCGCGCGAATCTCTGCCGGAACCTGGGTGTCGCGCAAAATAAACTCGAACAACATCGCCACGATGTCGATCGTCATCTGCTCATCGACATTCGAAGCTAGTTCATTAAGCGCGCGTCTTTGTTCAAGAATCAGATTGCGTAAGCCACCTGTCCCGTCATACATGTCCGCCCCGGATGGGGTAAATGTCCGTTGAAAACGATGCAATGATTGGGGTAAGGTCGATGACGCCGCACTGGCGGCGTTACTCGCTGAGGCACTTGCTTGCCCTGCCTCTTGAGAGGGGTGGCCCTGCCCGCCAGCCGCTCCGGTGTGAGTAAATCCTGAATCACCGTTCATCGTCTGATTCAGGCCGCTTCCAGAGGGAGCTCCACCGCTCTCCTGCGCTGACGCTCCAGTCGAGCCACCTCCGCCTGAACTTGGGCCTGGGCTAAAAAACTTTTTCAAAGCATCGCCAACCGCTTCGCCTTTCTTTAACCACGAGAATGGTCCTGGAGCGGACTCAGAACCAGCGGACGCAGGCATCATCATGCGCTGATCAGGATCAAAATCTGCGGGGACTCCTGCTGAGACTTCCGCTGCCGCGTCTGGCTGTGGCAATGCGGCTTCGACTTCAGGTGCCGCACGCCCCCGCGACATCAAGTTCGTAGCGCGACTCATCGCAGAGCTAAAGAACTGCTCGATCTGACTAACACGAGGCCTACTCGGTGCCTGCATACCACGCGCGGCGCTCTGAGGTGTAGACGCTACAGCGGCCGTGGGCTCTTCATCAATCGGCAACTCCTCGTCGCTCTCTACTCCTGTAGGCGAGGTCGGTGATTTGCGTATCTTCAGTTGCAACTGCGCTGCGATTCCATTTTTCGCTAGGTAAGTATTAACGGCGGAATAAATATTAGGCACAAAGGTTGCGAAATTATTCGATAGCCGCTCGATCAAGATATCGACTACGTTCGGATTCAATCCCTGCCCTTCGATGCTTGAAGAAATACATTTCGAGAACAAGTATGGGCGGAAGGGATTTTCGCGCTCGTTGGTAACTTCTTGCTCGAAAATAAGTGCAATACGAATATTCAGATCACGTAACTGCTCTTCGGCTTCACGGCGAAAGCGATTAGTAATCTCTTCCAAACGCAAACCACCTTCGAAGGTCGTTGGATCAATCAGCGTTAGGCTATCGGTGTTAAAGTTCGCGGATGGGCGGTAAGTGCTATAAGTTGTTTTGAAGCTGCGCGCGAGCAACTGCTCCATGGTCAAGGTCATATGTTCAATGATCTTGGCCCCTTGATCGACAAGAATTGCGCGTGCATCTAACAGCCGCCCCTGTTCGAGGGACGAGAAGGTCTCATCAGCTTTTTGAAAGCAGTCCTCAATCGCACGCGGAATGGTGCGCTGCATTGATTCTACAAAACCACGCATGAACTCTGCGCGCGCGGTTGTTAACAAAGCACTTTGATCCATACTTCCTCATACGTGCTGCCGAACAAGTTCACTTATTCAGCTCACATCGACAATTTCGCTGCCTGCACTCAAACTACCCAATCAACACAAGACCACGATCAAGCAGTTTTTTTCTTGCGAGTAGTCGGCTTCTTCGCCACCACTTCGCCCTCATCAGGCTCTTTTGCTTTTACTGACTTGGTACTTGCCTTGGCCGGTGCCTTGGCTTTGCGTTCTTCGAACTCGAAGCTTGTTTTACCATCTTTGCCTCGTACCAGATAGGCCTTGAAAGGGCGACGGGTACGTTGAGAAATAAATCCGGGCAACAGATCGGTTTTCCCTTCGACCAATAACTTACGCATTTGTTCAGGCACGATCTCTTGCTGCAGAATGATGCGCCCACTGCGGAAATCACAGCCCTTAGGCTTTTGCACGCTCTTCTCACAGACATAAGCCAAGCCGAGCTCGTAAACGTTTGAGCCACACTTCGGACACTGACCTAAGGCTTGCGCCTGTGAGAAATCTTGCTCTTCACTTTCATCGCCTTCGTCCTGATTTTGTCCAAAGTCAAATTCAAGCTTGAGGTTATTGATATCCTCATCGCGCACTATCTTCAAGATTGCCGCAAAGGGTCGCCCCATCTTCGAGCGAAATCCTTGTAACGGCCCAATTTCACGTTTACTTAAGAGCTCTTCGACTTCAGTGACCTCAAATTGTCGACTACCTGGCGTCTTACTAATCGAGAATTCACATTTGGTACAGGCGAAGCGACGATAATTTTCTTTGACTAAACCACCACAGTTCGGGCAAGGAGTATGCAAGGTTGCATAATCGCCCGGTATCGTGTCGTTATCAAATTCTTTTGCACGCTTAACAATCACCTGCGTCATTTGCGCAATCTCACGCATGAACTCATCGCGGGTGATCTTGCCACGTTCCATTTGCGCTAACTTGTTTTCCCACTCGCCGGTGAGTTCTGGTGAAGTAAGTTCATCAACGCCTAGGCCACGCAGCAAGGTCATCAACTGGAAAGCTTTAGCAGTCGGTATCAGTTCACGACCTTCACGCAAAAGATATTTCTCAAACAGCAAACCCTCAATGATTGCAGCGCGTGTTGCTGGCGTCCCTAAGCCTTTGCCAGCCATCGCCTCACGCAACTCTTCGTCATCAATCAATTTGCCGGCACCTTCCATCGCCGACAACAGGGTCGCTTCCGAGTAACGAGCAGGTGGTTTCGTCACCAAACCATTGGCGACGACCTTCTCGGTCTTAACTTTCTCACCCTTGGCAACAGCAACCAAATGGCCTTTGTTTTCTGGATCCGAATCGTCTTGTGCTTCTTTACCGTAAATCGCCAACCATCCCGGGTTGCTCAGCACCTTACCTTCAGTCTTGAATTGATGGCCTGAGACCTCGGTAATACGCGTAGTCACCAAATATTCCGCCGCAGGAAAAAACACTGCCATGAAACGACGCGTAACTAAGTCATACAATTTCTGTTCAGGTTCAGACAGATTTTTCGGGATCAAACCTGTAGGAATAATCGCAAAGTGATCGCTGATCTTGGCATTGTCAAAGATGCGTTTGTTCGGCTTGACCCAATTGTTATTGAGGATCTTGGCCGCAAACTGCTGGAAATTATTGATTTCGCTAATCTTTCCTAGGGTGTCTTTGACTGAATTAATATAGTCTTCCGGCAAATGACGAGAATCAGTACGCGGGTATGTCAAGACTTTGTGCTTTTCATATAGCGCTTGCGCCAAAGCCAAAGTATTCTTCGCTGAAAAACCAAATTTCGAGTTCGCCTCACGCTGCAAACTCGTCAAATCGAACAAAGCCGGCGCCATTTGCGTAGCAGGCTTAGACTCTTCCGTAACATTCCCTTGCTTACCACGGCAAGCTGCAACGATCGATTCAGCCGCAGCCTTACTCCAAAGACGTTCTGGCTTACGCTCAAGATCGTTCTCGTCTTTCTTAAAATTGTGATCGAGCCATCGGCCTTCATAGATACCGGCAGCACAAATAAATTCTGCGCGAACTTCCCAAAAATCACGTGGGACAAAATTCTTAATTTTTTCTTCGCGCTCAACCACAATCGACAAAGTCGGCGTCTGCACGCGACCGACTGTAGTGAGATAGAAGCCACCTTCTTTAGAATTGAAGGCAGTCATGGCTCGCGTGCCATTAATTCCAATCAACCAATCGGCTTCGGAACGGCAGCGCGCCGCATCAGCCAGCGGTCGCATCTCTTCGTCACTGCGTAATTTCGTGAATCCTTGGCGAATCGCATCGGCTGTCATCGATTGCAACCACAGACGACGAACTGGCTGCTTTGCTTTGGCGTGTTGCGCGATCAAGCGAAAAATCAATTCACCTTCGCGCCCCGCGTCACATGCGTTAATCAGGCCAGTCACATCCTTACGCTTGATCAGCTTGTTCAACACTTTTAAGCGCGCTTCGGTCTTCGCAATCGGATTCAAGGCAAAGTGCGGAGGAATCATCGGCAAATGCGCAAATGTCCATTTGCCACGCTTGACGTCATATTCTTCCGGCACTGCTATTTCTAATAGGTGACCAACTGCCGACGACAAAACATACTCATCCGACTCAAAATAGTCTTCGTATTTCGTGAAGCCTCCCAAGGTCTTGGCAATATCGTTTGCGACCGAGGGTTTTTCGGCAATGATGAGGGTCTTAGTCATAGTGGATTCAAATTTATAGATTCTTATGTATTAGCTTCAAGATATATCGGTTCACCATTTTTTCTCGCCACATCTTCGATGCGATGAGCTCCCATTTTTTGGTGGCACGCCTTGATACGAAGCGACAAAAATATTGTCGTCGCACCAGCCAATTTGTCGTCAAATCTTGCAAAAACCGTACCCAAACCGCTGTAAATCGCAGCCCGAGCATGGAGAAAAGCTATATATCAGCGGGGAATAATAAACGGAATGAATGTCGAACTGCAATAGAGCTGAAGAATTTGCCACAAATAAACAATCATTTACGGCATCTATTTAGACTCGTTCGCGAAGTTTCCTAAAGGAAATTTTGCTACTGGCACTTAGTGCAAAACTTTAACTAATGAGGTCTTGCTCTCAGCAGTCAGCACTTCGCTCGCAGCATGCTCACGGCTGTCCGCCCACAGTAGCATCAACAAAATCGCCTGAAAATTTTCTGTCGAGAGTGGCATTTCTCCAATCGCGAACGCTTGCTCAATTAGCAATTCTCTTTGCTCTGGGTTCAGGACGCCATTCGCAATCAGGTTTTCAATTTTGCCAATTGCCTCAACCCCAAGCAGTGCTTGCTCTTGCTGCGTGTACAAACGAAACGCGTGCGGCGATGCATCACTATAAGGACTCCACTTTAGCTGCTTCGACTCAGACAACCAATCAAGGGCGGTCACAATCTCCTCGTCATCGAAACCAACTTCGGCGAGGCGCTGTGCTAATACGAGCGTATCCGGAAACGATTGCGGATGATGAAAGTTGTTATAGAGGTAAACGAAAATCGAAAGCATGAATAATGAAACAATCCTACAAAACTAACTACAGAAAAACCTGCATCACAGCAGGCCTTATGGCACAAGGCCACGGCTATTGAATGCGTCGAATGAAACCACCTGGCAGCATTTCTACCACGCCCTCTAACTCTAATTCAAAAATCCGCGCTTGTAAGTTGGCAGAATCCAAGGTGCCGCGCTCGAGCAAAACTTCAAATGAAACCGGATCATACCCCATAAGCAACAACAAGTCGTCGGTCGTTGCTAGGGGCTTTTGTTTTGGCTTTGTAAGCTGCAATGGGAAACTCAACTCTTCCAGGATATCGTTGGCGCATTCAACCAACTTTGCCCCTTGTTTAATCAGCAAGTGACAGCCCTTAGCCAAGGGCGAGTGAATCGAGCCTGGTATCGCAAATACCTCGCGCCCTTGTTCTGCCGCCATGCGGGCAGTGATCAGAGAGCCCGACTTCTCGGCGGCTTCGACCACTAAGACACCTTTGGCCAAGCCTGAAATAATACGATTGCGCCGCGGGAAGTTGCTGGCTACGGCTGGCGTCCCCAAATGATACTCGCTCAGGATGCATCCATGTTCAACAACGCGATGAGCGAGGTCTCGATGGCGCGCTGGGTAGACTATGTCGATGCCAGTACCAATTACAGCAATCGTACCTCCAGCTCCGGCAAGACCACCTTGATGAGCGGCTGCATCAATGCCCGCGGCAAGACCTGAGCTGATGCACCAGGCAGATTGGCTTAGGGCCGTAGCAAAGGCTAAAGCATGCTCCTTCCCCTGCACACTGGCGTTTCGACTACCGACCACAGCAATCGTATCGCGCTGCAGATACTCGAGCTTGCCTTTGGCGTAAAGCATTAATGGAGGATCGGGAATTTCTAATAGAGTTTGCGGGTAGGCTGGATGTCCCAAGTAGATGATGTGGGCATCATCGGCATCCAGCCATTGTGCGGTCCGTGCAATTAAAGCTTCTTGCTCCGCATTGGGAGCGGCGACTATTGCATGCGCGACTGCCTCCGGCACCAAAATCTTTAAGTACTCAACATCGGCACCGAGAACTTTTTGCGGAGGCCCGAATTCCTGCAGCAATTTTCTGGCGGTTTGATTACCGACGCCCGATATTGACAATAACTTTAGCCAAAATTGCCACTCTTGATCCGAATCAAAGTGCGAGCCCATGCCACGATTCTTTTAACGCTCTGGGGATTGCACTTGGTCGCCGACGTTGACCGTGTCTGTTACCTCCATCACCAAGCCATAGGAGATATTTTTGAAGACACGGAAAATGAAGAGACGTCCATAAGTCTCGTCAGGTAGGCGAATTGGCTTCTTGTCGTTGGTACGATCCGGAATAACTTTGCCATAGCGAGCTAAATCCAAAACGGAGCCAACATCAAGGCCAGCCTGTGCACCTCGATTGATACTAACAATATTGTTTTGTCCCGCTACACTTACGCCACCATAAACACCAACAACTCGAGCCTTAACATCACGTTCCGGACGGTGTGGCACATAATTTATGATAGGGGTAGGCGGGATTGGGACCAAACGATCGCCAATTCCCATTTCTTCTTTGGACGATGTCACAATAAAAGTATCAACACCGTCATCAGTTTTTGCTTTCTTTTCTAGCTTCACCGTACCAATAAAAACGGCTTCATAGGCAATAACGTCGCGGGTGTCGGGGTCCTTCAGTGCAACGCCTGGCCGGAAAACCTGAAATGTGCTTTCGCCCTTGGTATCACCTCTCACATAAGCCTTATCGCCTTTGCCCATATAGACTCTGCCCTCTTGGGCAGCAACAATTCGAGGAGCGGTTGCAAAACTGTCTTTCTCAATTATCAAAGGCTGCGAGAGATAAGGTTCAATTAAATTATTAGGAATCGCTGGAATCACGTTCTCAGTATCACCACCAAGAGTGCGCGTCTGTGGATAAAGTTTGGTCACTCCGTCGGCCCCATCGACGAGGGGTGTACCTAGGCGCAAGCGTCCATTAACACGATCAAAATAAACGATTTGCTTTGGATAGATCCAATGGGGGTTCTTGATTTCATCTTTATTCATACCCCAGACTTCTGGCCAACACCAAGGGTTCTGCAAAAACTTTCCAGAAATTCCCCACAAGGTATCGCCCTTCACAACCACATGTTTATCTGGAGCATCCGGCAAAAAGTTGCACTTACTGCTAAGTGGCGCGGGAGCTGTACGCGCTGCTTCTTGTCCGAAAGCTGGCGCAGTCAGCGCAAGTGGAAGGGCCAAAGCAAGGGCGATTGTGCTAAACTTTTTCATGAAAATTTTCCGATGCATGTAACAGATTCCCGAGTAAGAATGCGGGCGAAGCGCCCGGCGCGGACAAAACAAAGCAATTTGTGCGTCACATGCCCTTGGCAAACTTACCAATTTGAATCAAATTCTGCCCATAAATCCTTGAACTAGCAAGAGAAACCGCATCGCGGCCCCCTTTGCTTGTTGTGAAAAGTCTTATGTCTATACTCAATATTCTGCGCTATCCCGATCCACGCCTGCACAAAGTGGCGAAACCTGTCACTGTTTTTGATGACAAATTAAAAAAACTCGTCGCTGATATGGCCGAAACGATGTATGACGCTCCCGGCGTCGGTTTGGCGGCTTCACAGGTCGACGTGCATGAGCAATTAGTCGTCATCGATGTCTCTGAGACCAACGATCAATTACAGGTTTTCATCAATCCTGAGATTATTTGGGCCAGTGAAGAAAAGAAAGTATATGACGAAGGCTGTTTGTCTGTTCCCGGCATTTACGACGACGTCGAGCGCCCAGCCGAAGTGAAAGTCCGCGCCCTCGATATCAATGGCCAGCCTTTTCAGATTCATGCTGATGGCCTGCTCGCCGTTTGTATTCAACATGAAATGGATCACTTGAAGGGTAAAGTCTTTGTTGAATACCTTTCACCGCTCAAGCGCAACCGCATCAAAACTAAGCTGCAAAAAGAAGAACGTGAGCTGAGTAAGAAAGCGGCGCGTCGATGAAAGTCATCTTCGCAGGCACACCAGAATTTGCAGCAGTCGCCCTAGAAGCCATCATTGGTGCGGGCTTTGAGGTGCCTCTGGTATTCACTCAGCCGGATCGTCCGGCTGGTCGCGGCATGCAGTTGCAAGCTTCCGCCGTCAAACAAGTTGCACTTAAACACGGCATCCAAGTGGCTCAGCCCGTCTCTTTGCGTCTCGATGGCAAATATCCCGAAGTCGCAGCCGAAGCCCATGCTCTGTTGAACGCCACCGAACATGATGTGATGGTGGTCGCTGCCTATGGTTTGATTCTGCCATTGTCGGTACTATCGATTCCGCGTTTGGGCTGTCTCAATATTCACGGTTCGCTATTACCACGTTGGCGCGGCGCCGCACCGATCCATCGGGCGATTGAAGCAGGCGATACCGAAACCGGCATCACCATCATGCAAATGGAGGAAGGTCTTGATACGGGGCCTATGCTCGCCAAGCAAGCCGTCCCCATTTTGCCGCAAGATACCACCGCTAGCATGCATGACAAGTTAGCAGAACTCGGCGGTAGCATGATCGTCTCCGCCTTACGCGATCTTGAGGCCGGACGATTGACGCCAGAAAAACAGGACGATCAATTGGCCAACTACGCCGCCAAAATCAGCAAAGAAGAAGCCGCGCTCGACTTCTCGCAAAGCGCCGTAAGTCTGGATCGCAAGATTCGCGCTTTCAATCCCTTCCCTGCTGCGCAAGCGAAATTGGATGAGGTCACTTTGAAGCTTTGGAAGGCAGAAATCGTCACGGGCAAATCAATTGAAGGTGCTGAGAACGGCCAAGTAATAAGCGCAGACGCAACAGGTGTTGTGGTTGCCTGCGAACAGGGAAAGAGTCTTTTACGCATTACGGAACTACAGAAACCCGGCGGCAAACGTTTACCAGCGCAAGGTTTCCTGCAAGGTTTCGCAATCGCCGTCGGCAGCGTCTTGCGCTAATTCGCTGACGCCCAATAAGCTTGTCACGACAACATCATCAAGCAGCTATACAATAGGGTATCGCCATGCAATGGGGCATGGCGATCACTTTGTCTGCTATGGATCCTCAACAACTTTCTTACGGCGCTGATGCCTCTGGCCTCATTTGCGGCTATCTTTTTAGTCCAACTTCGCCCGGCCGTGTCATTAATACCGATGAGGCACTGCTCTGGCTAAGCCAAGCCCGCGAGCGCCAACAAGCATCGCAAGAATTTCTCTGGCTCCATTTCAATCTCGCCCACACGGCGACCGAGCGCTGGCTGCATGAACACAGCGACGCACCGGAAGAATTTTATGAAAGCCTGCATCAAGGTTCGCGCTCCACGCGGATCGAACATGCCGATCACCATTTAATCGCGGTGATCAACGATGTCTTACATGACTTCAGCTTCGATCCTGCCGATATCGCCACACTATGGCTGAGTCTCAATCACCAAGTGATGATTAGCGCGCGACGCAAACCCTTGAAGTCGGTTGATCATCTGCGCAATGCGGTTAACCGCGGCGAGCTTTTTCATTCTCCGAGCGAACTGTTGACGCATCTTTTGCGCGACCAAGCTGATGTCTTAACTTCCATTGTACGAGACGCGACGAGCAAAATTGATGAAATTGAAGATCACTTTTTGTCGGAGCGCGTTGGACGTAAGCGTGCCAATCTCGGTGAATTACGACGGCTGATGGTGCGCCTGCAACGTTTATTGGCACCAGAACCCGCAGCGCTCTTTCGTCTTTTACAGAAACCACCAAGCTGGATGGCCGAACCCGATGTGCATGACCTGCGTCAATCGACAGAGGAATTCTCAGTCGTCTTGAGCGATATGGCTTCGCTGCAAGAACGCATCAAATTGCTGCAAGAGGAAATCGCGGCTCATGTCGGTGAACAAAATAATCGCTCGCTGTTTGTGTTAACAGTTGTCACGGTATTGGTGCTGCCGATTAATATCGTTTCTGGCCTAATGGGCATGAACGTCGGCGGCGTGCCCTTGGCGCAAGATCCACAAGGATTTTGGATCATCGTTGGTCTGGTCGCCTTCATCACTGCGCTAGCGGCTTACCTCGTATGGCGTGGCAAAGACGGTCAATAAGAAAAAACCTTCAGAATAAAGTGAGTACACAAACATCATGATGCCCTATCTCGCCCTCAAACATCTGCACATTACTTGCGTCGTCATTACCATCTCCTTTTTTATTTTGCGCTTTTATTGGAGTATGACGACACCGGCAAAATTGCAAGTGAAATGGGTCCGCATTTTGCCGCACATCATTGATACCGTTCTGCTTACGAGTGCGATCAGCCTGGCGTGGATAGCGCATCTGGATCCACTCGAAAATTTTTGGTTACTGGGTAAGATCATGGCCCTGATTGCCTACATCGTTCTCGGCTACATCGCTCTCAAGAGCCAAGGTAGTCGACGCGGACGACAACTCGCCTTCTTTGCTGCTTTATTCTGGTTCGCTGTGATCGTCCATCTCGCGATCAACAAGCATTTTTAAACCCGCAGTTCACAGCTTAAAACCTCGAAGAAATGCAGTATCGTCTGCAACATTATTACAAGGAGACCGCATGAACATCCAACGTAAAACGCTGAGCCTCACCATAGGCTTGATTTTTCTGGGCACGAGCAGCCTCAGCGCCGCCCAAAGTAAGGACCTAACAGCGATCAGATCCGAGCTGGCCGCAGGACAGCAAAGTGCGTCGCAACTGCTGCAGACCTACCAAAGCAAAAGCGCGCAGCTGAATCCCTATCTCAATGCTGTCACTGTTTTGCGCGATCAGGCTAATCAAGAAGCGCGTCAGGCGGACGCCAGGAAAGATGGCCGCGCGCCTCTCCATGGTCTGCCGTTAATGGTCAAAGACAATATCGCCGTACAAGGCATGGTGACGACAGCAGGCTCTCTCGCTCTGGCCGACAATCTCGCGACCGAAGATGCTTTCATCGTCAAACGTTTGCGCGAAGCTGGTGCCATTATTGCGGGCAAAACCAATCTCAGCGAATGGGCGAATTTCCGCTCGACCAAATCGACTAGCGGTTGGAGTAGCGTTGGTGGGCAAACCCGCAATCCTTACGATCCTCGCAAGAGTCCCTGCGGTTCCAGCTCTGGTTCCGGTGCAGCGGTGGCAGCAGGTATGATTCCGGCCGCGATTGGCACCGAAACCGATGGTTCAATTGTCTGCCCTGCCGCAGTCAATGGCTTAGTCGGTTTGAAGCCAACTTTGGGTTTGGTGAGTCGCGCTGGCATTGTGCCTCTCTCACATAGTCAGGACACAGCCGGGCCAATGACCCTCAGCGTACGCGACGCCGCTTTGCTGATGAATGTGATTGCAGGGTCGGATAAAAATGATCCCGCGACAGTGGACGCCGATCGTCAACGTGCTACCGACTATACGGCAGGTCTCAACCCACAAGCACTTAAAGGCAAACGTCTCGGCCTCGTCAAGAACCTCAGTAGTAGCTACGACAAAGCGACGCAGCGATTACTACGCGACAGTATCGCCATTTTGAAGGCACAAGGGGCTACCGTCATTGAAGAGATCGAACTTCCCCACCTCGCCGATCTCGACAAGTTAGAGCTACCGGTACTGCTCTATGATTTTAAAGCGGATCTCAATCAATATCTGGCGGCAGCACCGAGCCAAGTAAAGGTACGCACGATGGCTGATGTGATGCGCTTCAACCAAACGCATCGCCAACAAGTGATGCCCTACTTCGGTCAGGAAATTATGCAAATGGCGCAAGCCAAAGCTGGTTTGAATGATCCCACTTATCAAACCGCGGCGACGCAAGCGAAGTTGCTTGCAGGTCCAAAGGGTATTGATGCGCTGATGCAGCAACACCAACTCGATGCCCTGATCGCACCAACCACAGGATCAGCATGGGACATCAATTACAAAAAAGGTGATGTGATTGCAGGTAGCGCAAGTTCACCGGCCGCAATCGCAGGTTACCCACATTTAACCGTGCCGATGGGCGTGGTCAAAGGTTTGCCAGTAGGTTTATCGTTCTTTGCTGGTGCTTGGAAAGACGCTGAGTTGCTCAATATGGGCTATGCCTTTGAACAAGCGCGTCCAGCACTGCCTGCGCCCGACTTACAACGCGTGCAGGACAAGAAGTTCGCTAAGCGATAAGTACTGGTGACAAACAAAAAATGCCTTGGTCGATCACATCGCACCAAGGCATTCTCTAAGAAACACACCGTGTTAAGCCTCCACCATCCACACCATGGTGTCTGCGCTCTGATCAAACGGCAGGATACGTCCTATCAAACGCGCCTCGAAAAAACTTCCATCACGACGCTTGAGGCGGTGTATCACTTCGATCGCCGTATCGGGTTGTAACTTCTCGCCGATAATAGTGCGGAAATCTTGGTAGGAGGCCTCGTTCGCATGCATATTCAAGACCGACAAACCTATCATCTCTTTGGCATCTTTGTAGCCAAACACCTGCGCCAATTTAGGATTGGCACGCATGATTTGTTTGTTATGCACAAGCATCAAACCAACCGGTGTATGGTTGAACAAAATTTCCAGTTCACTGGCGAGTTTTTTATATCGGTCACGACCTGAGCGCAGCAAGTCTTCATAATGTTTGACTTCCAATTCATGCTTCTTACGCTCGGTGATATCAAGATGCGTACCAATCATGCGCAAAGCGCGACCATTCTCATCCCATTCAACCACATTGCCGACCGAGAGCATCCAACGCCACTCACCTGACTTCGCCCGTAAGCGGAATTCTGCTTTGAATGCGACCTCGCCATGCGATTTAAAATGCGTTTGGTAGGCTTGTTTGAGCCCAGCGATATCATCTGGATGCAAACTCTCATTCCAAAAGAAATCCCAAAACTTTTCAGTGTGATTAAAGTAGTCTTGTGAGAGACCGAGAATCTCAGCATACTCGGGAGCAAATTGACCATGCCCGGTCTGCACATTCATGTCGAACATACCGAGGCTGGTAAATCGCATAGCATTGTGAAGCTGCCGTTCGGTCGCCCGCATTTGCTGTTCACGAATCTTACGGTCTGTCACATCAACCAAAAATCCGTGCCAAATAACGCTGCCATCTTCTTGCCGCGTCGGATAAGCTTCACCAAACAAATGACGCTCGCCATTCTTCAAACGCAAACGATAGTCAAGATGCCAAACGTGTAAACGCATGGCGGATTCTTTCATGGTATCGCGCAGATTTTCGATATCATCGGGATGAACGAGGGCGAACATCGGCGCGGCATTATCGCGGACCTGTACAGCGCTAACGCCATGTACAGTATCAATCGCATCGCTGGCATACGGCACTGTGCAATGACCACCTGAGAAGCGTTGAAATTGATAGAAAAACACACGCGGCAATTCGCGCGACAAATTTGCCAAAACGGCTTGGCTACGTAAGATTTGTTCTTTGCGCTCGCGCTGTAGAGTGATGTCACTCATCACGCCTTGAACTCGAAGTGCCCGTCCACCTGGCGTTTTACTGACCACGGTGCCACGAGCTCTGACCCACTTCCATTGACCATCACGGCAAAGCAAACGATGATCTTCCGAAAAACTATTGGCTCGCCCTTCTAAACAAGCGCGAATTGCTGGTATCGAATTCTTTGCATCTTCGGGATGGATGCGGCTAAACCATTCATCCAAGTGATGACCCCACTCGCCTGCTGGATAGCCCAAGAGTTCTTGGAACTGTTCGACAAAATGAATCTCGTTCTCCGCCACATGCCAATCCCACACATGCTCACCGAGCAATTGCAACAAAGCCTGATGATCCAACGCGGGTGCCGCGGGGAGAAGTTTGCCTAAACGCCCTGGCTCTGTGTGAGAAAAAGGAGTGGAAGAAGCTGACATGAGACTGTGTTTACAAAATCAAGAATAAAACAAATGCAAAATCGTTTCTATATGCCGAAATACTGAACTTCTTTTCGTGCTTTGTCATCCGTTACACGCTTCTAATTTCAGGTTTTGATCCCCGAATAAGCAAGATCCCGCTCTGGTCTGACAAAAATCTTGGTAAATCTTGTCGGAAATCATTTCTACAGTCTTTCCGAAGATACTTGGTGAAGTCACAGAAGCGGACTAAAATACTGATTATAAACACAGTATCGAAACCACACTCACTATGTCATCACCTGAGCGAAGCCTAAGGAAAATCATTCACTGCGACTGTGATTGTTTCTACGCCTCGGTTGAAATGCGTGACGACCCACGCTTGCGCGAACTGCCTTTAGCCATTGGCGGTCAGGCTGATCAGCGTGGCGTGATCGCGACCTGCAATTACGTCGCTCGCAAGTTTGGGGTGCGCTCTGCCATGCCAACCTCGCAGGCGCTTAAGCTTTGTCCCGACCTCGTGGTGATGCGACCCAATATGGAAAAGTATCGGGTCGCCTCGCGTCAGATTATGACGATTTATCGCGACTACACCGAGTTAGTTGAGCCACTCTCGCTCGATGAGGCGTATTTGGATGTCAGTCAGGCCCATCAACATCAAGGCAGTGCCACCCGCATCGCTCAAGAGATACGTGCTCGTATCGCCGCCGAGGTTGGTATCACCGCTTCGGCGGGCGTAGCACCCAATAAATTTCTCGCCAAAATCGCGAGTGACATCAACAAACCCGATGGGCTCTACGTGATTTTGCCAGAGCAAGTCAGCGATTTCGTCGCCACGCTTCCAGTTGCCAAATTGTTTGGGGTCGGTAAAGTCACCGCTCAAAAATTACACACTTTGGGTATTCAAAATTGTAGCGATCTACTGGCCTGGAGTTTGCCTGACTTAGTGGCGCAATTCGGCAAGCTCGGTAGCAGTCTTTACTCGCTGTGTCGTGGCATCGATCAGCGCCGCGTCGAACCCAGTTCAGAACGCAAATCGGTCAGTGTTGAAGAAACTTATAGTCGTGATTTGCCCGATCTTGCGGCATGTATTGCCGAAGTACCAGAGTTGTATGCAGCACTGCAAAAACAGGTCGAACGAACCAAGGCGGCGGATCAAATTCACAAGCTCAATATCAAAATCCGCTTTAAGGATTTTAAGCAAACCACGGTTGAGTGCCGTGCCAGTGCACTTAGTGAAGAAAAGTTTAGGGAGCTGGTCACAACAGGATTCGAACGACGTAAGTTGCCCGTGCGCTTATTGGGCCTAGGTATTGGTCTCGCCAGCAAACATGGCGATGAGCAATTACCCTTGTTCTAGACTAAGCTAGATTGAGTTCCGCACTGATTTCGGCTCCGAAGCGCAGTGTCGCCGCTATCAATGCATCGATATTCGCCGCATTCGTACGATGATTCACAATTGCCGCACGGATTGCCAAACCTTGCGGCAAGACATTGGTCGATGGCGCGGCGATACCAGATTCTTGCAAGGCCACCACCAAGCGCGCTGTGAGAACATCAGCTTGATCCTGTCTCGAAGATCGATAACGGAAGCAAACGATATTTAATGACACCGGCGCCATCAATTCCAGCTCAGGATGCGCTTCCACTTTGCTACGCAAATACTGCGCCAAATCGCAAGTCTGTTGAATCACGGAGCCTAAGCGCTTTGCTCCATAAGTTTGTATTGTGAACCACGTCTTGAGAGCGCGAAAACCACGGGACAAATCAGGACCAAAATCACAAGGCCAAGGCGAATTCGCTGCCATGCCACGATGTTCACGACGCAGATAGCCAGCCGCAGCGGCGAAACTATCGTAATGCAATTGCGCATCGCGCACCAGAATAAACCCTGCGTCGTACTGCACTTGCAACCATTTGTGGAAATCAAACGCGATCGAATCAGCGCGTTGAATACCCGCCAAACGCGGCGCAATTTCTGGAGCCAACACAGCTAATGCGCCAAAAGCGCCATCAATATGGAACCACAATTTCTCTTCCTGCGCGATGTCAGCCAGTTGATTCAAGTCGTCAATCGCACCGACATCAACCGTGCCTGCGGTACCGGCCAAAAAGAAGGGACTCAAGCCCTGAGCGCGATCGGCTTGGATCTGTTGACGCAAAGCCTCGCAATTGATTTCATAGCGCTCATTCATTGGAATCACACGCAAATACTGCGTACCAATGCCGGCCAAGTCCATCGCCTTCTTGACGCAAGCATGCGCTCCCGCCGAAGTATAAGCAACCAATTGCACCGACTCCTCGCGCAGACCGCGACGCCGCGTTTCATGACCCAAGGCTTTATTTTTTGCGACCCATACCGCGATCAAATTCGCCAGCGAAGTACCGGTCACAAATAAGCCACTGGCACTTGCAGGAAATTGGAAGAGCTCTGCCATCCAACGCGTAATTTGACGTTCCACTTCAATCGGCATTTGATCACGACCGCCGCAATTCGCATTTAGCCCAGCCGCCAACATTTCCGCCACCAAGCCTGCAGGCGTGCCACCACCCTGCACCCACCCCATGAATCCTGGATGCGCATTACCGATGGCGTAAGGCATGATGTCACGCTTGAAGCTTGCATGAGTTTGTTCCAGCGAAGTCGGCTCTTGCGGCATCGCTTCAAAAAACTGTTGTCGCACCTCAGGTGGCGCTGATTGCCAAACCGGCCCCTGCCCCAAGGCCTGCACGTAATCCAAAATATCATCGAGCATGCCATGGGCTTGTTGACGCAATGCTGCCCATTCTTCTGGGCTTTGAGGATCAAGAGAGGTGGTTTGAGGTGCTTGCATAACACGTGGTATTGAAAACGAGCGATCGGGTTTACAAACCCCAATCAGGGAAGCCGCATTATCTACGACAAGTCCGTCCTCGTGGGAAGTTTTCGTAAATATACCGGGCCTATTCCGTGTCAAGCTTGGTTTGCAGAGGTTTGACGAGAGGCGCGTTGGCCACCGAATGTCGTGAAATGAGAGGCCTAAGCCTGATCTTTCAAAAAAACACCAGTCTTTCCTTCTAGTGCTTTCGAAATCTCAATAATCTCTTTTGAGGGGATTTGTCGTATCACCGTATTGGTTTCACGATCCACGACTTGAATCACCATGCGCCCAGAACCTTTATCAATTTTGAAATTGACATCGTTGTTGGCGTTCATGATTTGATTCAGCTGCTCCACGGTTTTTTTGATTTCCGCTTCGCTGAGCTCTTTGTTTGTATTGCTCAGCGCGCTGTCAGCCTCAGGCTTGCTGATAGCCACGGTAGTCGAAGAACTTTCTGTAGTAATCGCCTTAGTGACAGGACGAGCATCAACATTCGCAGCAGGCGCTGAAATGTTCGCAAACAAATTGCTCGTAACCTGATTGATATTCATGCTTATCTCCGCCCGTGTTTTTAAATCTATTACGGCGCATCCTAATTTACGGCATAAACATGGCAAAGTTTAGCCTGGACCACGACTAAATGAGGAACACCGCGCTCAATCCCGATATGGATCAAACACCAAGATGACAAATGATCAACTGCGCGAGAAAAATTTCTAGGAAAATAAGATACTTGGCGCGCCAGACACGATTCGAACGTGCGACCCCAGCCTTCGGAGGGCTGTACTCTATCCATCTGAGCTACTGGCGCTTGGGAGATTTTGAAAATAGGCGCGTATTCTAACCTAAATTACCATGCTACTTTAGGAGTTTTCGGGGGGAATTTGTGGAATTCTTCACGCAGCACCGCCGCTGAATCGCTATTTTTCGTTCCAAATAGTAAGCTTTACCTCTATAATCTGGGGTTTTACGCGCGCTGCAAATCTGTCTTATCAAAAGCATCAAGCTAGGCGCTGACCGCATACCCATTTTTTTGTATTGAGGAAATCATGAGCGACTCTCACAACGAACACGAAACAGCGATTAAAACGCCTAAGCAACTGGTAGTTGCCGTGGTAGCTGGTTTCTTGGTTCCTATCTTGATCATCGTTTTGTTGGTGAAATACGTCGCCAGCGACAATAAGGTCGGCGCAGGTTCACAAAGCCAAACCCCAGAAGCAATTGCTGCACGTATTAGCCCAGTTGCCAATGAAGGCTTCACATTTGTTGACGCTAGCGCACCAAAAGTTTTGCAAACTGGTGAAGCAGTTTACAACGCCGCTTGCGCAGCCTGCCACGGTTCTGGTGCCGCTGGTTCTCCGAAGTTCGGTGATGCCGCTGCTTGGGGTCCACGCATTGCGCAAGGCTATGACACCGTTGTGAAGCACGCTATCGAAGGTTTGCGCGGTATGCCAGCGAAAGGCGGCAATCCAGATTTGGACAATATCGAAGTAGCACGCGCCGTGGTTCACATGGCCAATGCTGGTGGCGCTAAATTCAAAGAACCTGAAGTCAAAGCAGCAGCTGCTGCAGATGCTTCTGCGAAATAAGCACTACGAAGCACTACTCTTTCGAAAACAAAAAAGCCAGTCGTCGACTGGCTTTTTTACTTCTAACTCACTCCAACACCCGTTCAACACCCGTTTTCTCAGGTCGCCTAGCGGAAATACTTCCCTTAGCTAGTGCTTGCAGATCCTCAGTACTCCCTACAGAGAAGCTGCCAATTCGGCACCTTCCTTAATTGCGCGTTTAGCGTCCAACTCAGAAGCCAAGGCCGCGCCGCCTATCTTATGGAATTTCGGACCACTTTCACTGACTTCTGTCGGCATCAATTCGGTCAGCGATTCTTGGCCTGCACACAGGATCACATGATCAACGTCAAGAACTTGATCTTGTCCGCCGACGTTAATATGCAAACCTTGATCATCGATCTTCTTGTACTCAACACCTGCCATCATCTTCACTTGATTGCGTTGCAAAGTCGCGCGATGCACCCAGCCTGAAGTCTTGCCTAAACCCGCACCGACCTTACTCGCTTTGCGCTGCAATAGGTAGATGTCACGAATTGGTGCTTCAACATGCGGCGCAACCAAGCCGCCATTCTGTTTCGCTTGCAGATCAATGCCCCATTCACCCAACCATTTGGAGAGAGGAACTGGTAATGGTGTTGCTGGATCATGCAAGAGATACTCACCAACGTCGAACCCAATGCCACCAGCACCAATGATGGCGACCTTTTTACCGACGGGCTTCTTATGCAAGAGCACGTCGAGGTAAGACAAAACTTTAGGATGATCAATGCCTTCAATGCGTGGCTTACGTGGCGTAATGCCAGTGGCGATAATGATGTGATCAAAACCTTGCGCCACCAACTCTTCACGTGTCACGCGGCGATTCAAATGGAGTTTTACGCCGGTCATTTCAACGCGCTTGGCGAAGTAGCGTAGTGTCTCCTTAAACTCTTCCTTACCCGGGATTTGCATAGCGATTTTGAATTGACCACCTATGCTATCAGAGCTATCAAACAGGCTCACATCATGACCGCAACTTGCGGCTACCGTCGCAGCCGACAAACCTGCTGGACCAGCACCAACCACGGCGATCCGTTTTGCGATCGGCTTCTTGTTATAAACCAATTCAGTTTCATGCGCCGCACGTGGATTGACTAAGCAACTCGCGCGTTGATTTGAGAAGGTATGATCCAAGCAAGCCTGATTACACGCGATACAGGTATTGATCTCATCG
>CAYWNE010000063.1:0-20793 GCA_964459555.1 uncultured Burkholderiaceae bacterium
GGGTTGGGTTGGCTTCATTTCTATCGGTAGCTTGTACTACTTGGTGCCACGTTTGTTTGGCCAGACTGAAATGTACAGCAAGCGTTTGATTGAAATGCACTTCTGGATTGCGACAATCGGTATCGTTCTGTACATCGCTGCGATGTGGATTGCCGGTGTGATGCAAGGTCTGATGTGGCGCGCAGTGAATGAAGACGGCACATTGACATACACATTTGTTGAATCTGTCAAAGCAACGTATCCATACTATGTGATCCGTTTGACTGGTGGTGCCCTGTACTTAAGTGGCATGTTGTTGATGGTGTACAACGTTGCGAAAACTATCGCAATGGCTAAGCCTGCGAACGATGCGATTCCTGCATTGCCTGCACAAGCAGCGCACGCTTAATTGAACACGCCATTAGGAGAAGAAGAATGCGTAAATTTACACATGATTTGATCGAGCGAAATATCGGTCTGATGTTGGTGTTAGTGATCTTGACCATCAGTGTTGGGGGTTTGGTTGAGATCGTTCCACTGTTCTTTCAAAAATCGACGACTGAAGCGGTAGCGGGCGTTAAGCCATACACCGCATTGCAGTTGGCTGGTCGTGACGTCTACTTGCGTGAAGGTTGCTATGGCTGCCACTCACAAATGATTCGTCCATTCCGCGCAGAGACCGAACGCTATGGCCACTACTCTGTAGCAGGTGAGTCTGTTTACGATCATCCGTTCCAATGGGGTAGTAAGCGTACTGGTCCAGATTTGGCGCGTGTGGGTGGTCGCTATAGTGATGCTTGGCACCGTGACCATTTGATGGATCCACGTTCTGTTGTGCCAGAGTCCAATATGCCATCTTATTCATGGCTGTCGAAGGCTGCTGTTGATGGTGAAGGTTTAGCGCCAAGAATGCGCGCAATGCGTACACTCGGTGTCCCTTACACAGAACCAGAAATCGCTGCGGCTGCTGCTGATGTCAAAGATAAGACCGAGTTGGATGCACTCATCGCTTACTTGCAAGTGCTGGGTACTGCGATCAAGAACAAGAACTAAGTCTTTTGAAAGGAGCTTAGGATGAACTTTACTATCGTCAGTAGCGTGATGACATTGATCTCGATGATCGTGTTTATCGGCATCCTGTATTGGGCTTTTAGTTCGAATAACAAAGCCCGTTTTGAAGAATTGGCCAAGTTGCCACAAGATGAAGAGAATGGAAAATAGCCATGGCAGACTTTATGAGCGAATGGTGGGGCACAGCGATTGCGATCGTGACAGCAATTAGTATTCTTGCGTGTGCAATTTTGTTGTGGGCCCAGTCCAAAGTAAAAGTGAAAATCGGCTCAGATGGCAAACCACTGCCAGCTGAAACAACCGGTCACGTATGGGATGAAAATCTCTCCGAGCAAAACAATCCTTTGCCAAAATGGTGGATGTGGTTGTTCTATTTAACCTTGATTTACAGCGTTGGTTATCTCGTTGTGTATCCTGGTTTTGGTAGCTATCAAGGCAAATTTGGTTGGTCTCAGACTGGCGCCTATGACAAAGAAATGAAGGATGGTGAGGCGCAGTATGGTCCACTTTTCAACAAATATTTGTCGATGGATGTTGCAGCAGTGGCGAAAGATCCTCAGGCACATGAGATTGGTCAACGATTGTTCTTGAATACCTGTGCTCAGTGCCACGGCTCTGATGCGCAAGGTGGTAAAGGCTATCCTAACCTGACTGATAGTGATTGGCTGTATGGTGGTGATGCGCAAACGATCAAAACAACCATTACTGAAGGTCGTCATGGTCAAATGCCACCGATGGGTGCAGCCTTGGGCGCTGATGAAGATGTGCGTAACGTGGCGAACTATGTGATGAGTTTGTCTGGCGCTGCACATGATCCAATCAAAGCGGCTTTGGGTAAAGCTAAGTTTGGTGTGTGCGCGGCTTGTCACGGTGCTGATGGCAAAGGTAATCAAGCCCTTGGTGCACCGAACTTGACTGATAAGGTTTGGTTGTATGGCGGTGGTATTGATACGATTATGGAAACCATCAACAAAGGCCGTTCCAATCAGATGCCTGCGCATAAGGCATTGCTGTCAGATGCAAAAATCCATTTGTTGACGGCTTATGTATGGAGCCTTTCAAATAGTGGTAACAGTGCGGCTGCAGCAAGTGAAGCGAACGCGTTGAAACAAATCGAAGCTGCTCCAGCATCGAAGTAAAAGGTAGTAAGCTTGGCGTCGGGCAGCTTTGCCCGGCGCTAAACCACATGTAGTAACAAGGTCAAACATGAAGAAAATACCCATTATCCCAGTTGAGAACGACGAAGCGGAGTTGGCACTTTTTGAAGAGCGGAAGAAAATATATCCCCGCACGCAGAAAGGTTGGTTTCAATCGTGGCGTTGGGTTTTGGTGTTCTTTACACAAATTTTGTTTTATGGTGCGGCTTGGCTAGATTGGAATGATCGCCAGGCCATTCTATTTGACCTCGTCAACCGTAAGTTCTATATATTCGGCCTCATTTTGTGGCCGCAGGATTTCATTTATTTGGCTGTCTTGTTGGTTATTTCGGCCTTATCTTTGTTCTTATTTACGGCAATCGCAGGGCGTTTGTTTTGCGGCTATGCTTGTCCTCAAACTGTCTACACCAAAATATTCTTGTGGATAGAAGCCAAGGTCGAAGGCGATCGCGGCGCACGTATGAAACTCGATGATGCGCCAATGTCGGCGCGCAAACTCCGACTCAAAACCATCAAACACAGCGCTTGGATACTGATCGCATTGTGGACTGGTTTTACTTTCGTAGGTTACTTCACGCCGATCAAGACGCTTGCACAGGAGGTGCTCGCCACCAATCTCGGTCCGTGGGAAACATTCTGGATGTTGTTTTACGCGTTTGCGACCTACGGTAACGCTGGCTTTATGCGTGAACAAGTATGTAAGTACATGTGCCCTTACGCACGTTTTCAAAGTGCGATGTTTGATAAAGACACGTTAATCGTTACCTATGATACGGAACGTGGTGAGCCGCGTGGTGCACGGAATAAGAAAGTCGACTACAAAGAAAAAGGCTTAGGTGCCTGTGTTGATTGTGGCATTTGTGTTCAGGTCTGCCCGACAGGTATCGATATTCGCAATGGTTTGCAGTATGAATGCATCGCGTGCGGCGCATGTATTGATGGTTGCGACCAGGTGATGGATAAGATGGGCTATGAGCGCGGCTTGGTTCGTTATACAACCGAGCATGCCTTGAAGCGTAAGATGAACACGCAAGAAATGTGGCAGCGTGTGTTCCGCTTACGCACTCTGATTTATACCGGTATTCTTTGTCTGATTATATTCTTGGCGGGCCTCTCGCTGGCCTTCCGTGTGCCGCTCAAAGTTGATGTGTTGCGTGATCGTGCGATGCCGAAGATTACCGAAACGGGTGGTGTTGAAAACGTCTATCGTTTGCAAATCATGAATACGCAAGAGTCACAACGTGAGTATGTGATTGGTGTGAAAGGTTTGAATGGTGCCGAGATTGTAAATGCCGATTCTGTCGTGATTCCATCCGCAAGCACCAAGGCTTTCCCTGTCCGCGTGAGAGTACCGGCCGGTGTCGCGGTGACTGGTTCAAATCGAATTAAATTTACAGTGACAGATAAACAGAAAATGAATGTTACGGTGACGGAGAAAGCCGTCTTTATCGTACCTCGATAATTGGAGTCAAAAATGAACACAGCGATATTGCAAAAACCAACAAAAAATGATGTTTGGTATAAAGAACCTTGGTTACTCCTGGTGGTTGGAGGACCGATGATCGTCGTCTTCGCCAGCATCTTTACTGGCCTGTTGGCAATGCGTGGGGCAGACCAAGTGGTGGCGAAGGACTATTACAAGCAAGGTTTGATGATCAACACGAACTTGCAGCGCGACGCGAAGGCGCGAGAGCTGAATCTCAGGGCGAATATGCAGCTTGATTTTGCTAACAAGCGCTTGTCTTTGGAGCTGCAATCAAAAGCCAAAGTGCCTGATAGCGTGCAGTTGAGTATTGCCACTTCAGGAGCACAAAGTGGCTCAGTAGAAGAGGTCGTGCGTCGACTTCCTTTGAAGCTTGTCGGCGATTCGAAGTATTCGGTTGATCTCAGTCAATTGATGGAAGGGAAGAATCGTCTGGATCTGGAGCGTGTTAAATTGTTGCATATCAAACTAGAGACAAATGAATGGCGTCTTACAGGTGATTGGTATGATCCACTTCAAAGAAATTTAGTCTTATCCGTGGCAAACTAAGGCATGTTGTTCAGTGTCGATAGCTTGCAAGCTGCACTCAAGTAGAGGAGACAAGTTTGGAAAATCGCATTACAACAGAACAAAGATTTTCGTTAGGCACCACATTGATGGTTGTGCTTTGGCCAGGCTTCTTGATGGCCTGTGTTGGAACTGGCATCTTTTTTAGTTTGGTTGATCCCATGGAGCTGATCATCTTGGACGAGAAGGTTCAAGTTCATATGCTAGGCGCATACACGATAGGCTTCTTGATGTTCTGGGCCTTGGGTTGTCTATCGAGTTGGATCACCACTTTCTTATTACAAAAAATACGGTAAAACAATGGATACAAGAGTCAAAGCGCGTCGAGATAATTTAGAAATTTCAGAAGATCTAATCCGTCGTTTTGATTCTTTGGGTCCACGTTATACTTCCTATCCGACTGCGGATCGCTTTCATGTCGGCTTTAGTGCAGATTCTTACATTCGTTATCTGCAGGAACGTAATAGCGATGCGCAGCGGCCACCGTTGTCGATTTATATTCATGTGCCATTTTGCGCATCACTTTGTTATTACTGCGCATGCAATAAGGTCATCACAAAAGATCGAAGTAAATCTGCGATTTATTTACAGTATCTTGAGAAAGAACTGGCATTGGTGCGTTCTCACCTGAGCGTTAGCGAAACGATCTCGCAATTGCATTTGGGTGGCGGCACTCCAACTTTTTTAAGTCATGATGAAATGCGCCAGTTGATGGCGATGTTGCGAGCAAATTTTAGTTTTGCGGCTGATGCAGAAGTTTCTATCGAAATTGATCCTCGTACGGTGACGACTGAGTACTTGCAGCTTTTGGCCTCTCTGGGGTTTAATCGTACTAGCCTTGGCGTACAGGATTTTGATGAACAAGTTCAACAAGCTGTGCATCGAATTCAGCCCTACGAGATGGTGGCAAAATGCATCGAAGATAGTCGGGCAGAGGGTTTTGGATCCATTAACTTTGATTTGATTTATGGTTTGCCGAAACAGAATCTAGAAAGCTTCTCGCGTACTCTGGATCATGTCATTGAACTTGCACCAGCGCGTATTGCTCTATACAACTATGCGCATTTGCCGACGCGATTCAAGCCGCAGCGGCGCATCAATGAAGCGGATTTGCCATCGGCTGAGCAACGACTGCAAATCTTCTTGATGTCGATTGAGCGTCTATTGGATGCGGGTTACGTTTACATTGGTCTTGATCACTTTGCTAAACCTGAAGATAGCTTGGCGATGGCAATGCAAGACAAGAGTTTGCATCGAAATTTCCAAGGATATACAACACGCGCTGATTGTGATCTCATTGCGCTTGGACTCTCGGCCATTTCCAAGTTGGGCGCGTCCTACGTGCAAAACGTCCGTACACTCGACGAGTATTATGCTGCGCTTGATGACGGCCGACTGCCTGTCGAAAAAGGATTTGATCTCAATAATGACGATTTGATGCGCCGTGAAATTATTATGGAACTCATGTGCAGCAATACCGTTGATTTCAAGTCGATCGAACAAAAGTATGGTATCGAGTTCAAATCTTATTTTGCAGAAGAATTGTCCCGCCTAGATTTCTACGCAAAAGAGGCGCTACTCGCAATTGATGAGAATTCAATTTCAGTTGTCACCAAAGGGCGCATGTTTGTGCGTGCATTTGCCATGGTTTTCGATCGCTATTTAATGCAAAATAGCGGAGCAAAATATTCGAAACTAATCTAGTTTTGACTCTAGAAGTATTCCTCTTCGCAAGGAAAGCGTTCAAGCAATGATTACTTGGTCGATGTTGATAGCTGCGATATCGGCCGGTTTGATTGGCGGTTTTCATTGCGTCGGCATGTGCGGAGGGATTTCGCAAATGTTGGGGCGCGCAATGATTGATGGGCAAAGATTCGCCCAAGACGCCGACACCAAACGAAAACCTTTGACGATTCCAATTCACGTCCAAGCCCAACCGAAAAGTAGCATCCTGATGCTGCTTCTGCATCTCGGTCGCTTGACGACGTACGCGATTATTGGGGCTGTGTTTGGCGTCGCTGGCACCTTTGTACTCAAGCTCAATTTTGTAGGTGTTCACCAGATTCTTTATCTGCTGGGTAATGCACTTCTTTTGTTATTAGGCTTTCGCTTGCTGGGTGTGCTAGTTCGATTGCCTTCACCGACACTGCATCTCGTCCAAAACATGTATCAGCGTTTGCAGCCTGGCTTACATAGGTCGGCGCGGCACCCATTCCTTACAGGATTAGCCTGGGGGCTATTGCCATGTGGATTAAGCTTCGCGATTGCGCCATTCGCGATTCTGTCGGGTGCTGCGTGGTCGGGCGCTATTTTGATGTTATGTTTCGGCTTGGCGGCTTTGCCGCATTTGTTGCTGACACAGGCGTTGAGTCGGCACTGGAGTGATAGCCGGTTCTTTGTTTATGTACGCTGGGCTTGTGGCGTTACGATGATTGCGGTTGCGGGCTTGGGTCTGTTTTATTGGGACATGCAATCGATGCCGGATTTTCTCTGCGTTAGTCCTAAGTCAGTATAAATTGTTAATGTCTTCTTATTGGGGCGAATCCACTTGCCGCGAATTTGGATTTGACTTGGCATTTATTTCAATTTGAGTAGACTATCCAATACTTCATCGCTCGTCTGCACAATTTTCGCGGCCAATTGAAAACCAATTTTGTATTGCAATGAATTGGTGATTTCAGTTCCGAGATCTGTGCCGCTCGCTTCTTCGCTTGCGGTGGTTTGCTGCGACAGAGTCCTACTTGCTTGACTTAGGTTGACCGTCACGCCGCCATTAACTGCTTCTTGAAATTCAACTCTCTGAGGTTGAAAGCCCTTGGTGTTGGCGTTGGCAGTGTTAAATGCCGATGAAGAGAGAGCCGTGTCGTAGGCTCGTAGCGCGGAAAGACCACTATTGAGTGCTGAAATAGCCATGTTAATAACTCCTCTTGCGCGATGTGACGCGACGATCGGGCGGGGTGCTTGCAAGTCTGGTTGACAATATTTTGCTGAGAACCCTGAATAAAACAATTTGCCCTTAACGAGTCCATTAACGACCTGAGATCGAAAAACTTGAGCACGCTAGTCTTGTTTGGCTACTTTGTCTTGCCATTTGGTTCATTCTCGTCATTTGATAATGGGACTTCTACTTCAATCTCGGTTCCTTTGCCCACTTTTGAGTGAAGGTTAAATCGCCCATTCATTGCCTTAATACGTTCGCGCATGCCGACCAAGCCGAACGAGCGAGTCTTATTCATCGCACCTTCTTCAATGCCTCGCCCATCGTCCTTTATTTTGAGTAAGAGATGATTTTGGTCTCGCTCAAAGTAAATCTCGACATGTGTGGCTTTCGCGTGCCGTGCAACGTTAGTCAGTGATTCTTGAACAATACGGAAGATGGCAGTGCTTTTTTCGTCGTCAAGAATGAGTTGCTCTTCATCGGCAATCAGATCGCAATGAACGCCGTGTCGTTGCGAAAATTCTTTTTGTAGTGTCTGTAACGCAAAGAATAAACCACCTTCGTCGAGTGCGCGTGGCCTTAAGTCCGTGGCAATTCGTCGCAAGGTTGTGATCGAAGTTAGCAAGAGTTGATCCATGCTTCCCAGGGTTAGCCGAGAACGCTCTGACATGGCTTGATCTCTTTGTAGAAGTGAGAGATCCATTCGAAGTGCAGCAAGAAGTTGCCCTAAGTCGTCGTGCAATTCTCTAGCGATATGTTTGCGCTCTTCTTCTCGTATGCTTTGTAAGGCGGCAGACAGTTGACTTAATTGATTATGGTACTGTGCTAGTTTTTCCTTAGCGATCTTGCGCTCGCTAATATCACGGAAAATGACAGTATAAAAACGTCGCCCATGTTCAATTAGGCTAGAGATCGAGGCTTCGATAGGAAACTCACTACCGTCAGCATGCAGGCCTGTTACGTAGAAATCTTCAAAACTCGTCCCCATCTGTCGACGAGTTGTACCATGTTGACCAAAAGCCTGAACGTGCTTCGTATGAACATGGCGGTGTCGCATGGGAATGACGATGTCTAAGTTTTGTCCAATTAGTTGCGACACTTCATAGCCAAAAACGCGCGCCGCTGCAGGATTGACGAGTATGATTTTGAATTGATCATCAACGGTCAGAATGCCATCCATCGCGGTTTCAATGACTCCCGCAAGCCTTTGTTTGTTGACCAAAAGCTCGTCGGCTGTATCTTGCAATTGGCTCGTGTTTTTGATGAGAAAGGCATAAGGGGCATGAATATTAATCGCGACCATGCCTCTGTAGATCGCGAGCGCTGAAAGTAATTGGAAAATGTGGCCGATGAGGACGAAGGCCTCCGTTGAATATCGGTACAAGCAGAAATAGATTTCAGAGATTGCGAGCATGATGCTAGCAAAACAGAGATAGCCTCGGTTTAGCTCCAATAGATCATTGAGTCGGCTCCCATTAAATGAAGGAATCTGCCGGAAGAAGAAGTAGGCGCTAACAAGGTTGAAAATAACCAGGATGACTTCACCGACAATCTTGAATCGTGTTTGACCTAGTTGGGAGTCGTAGGTGGCCGGCAATAGGTTGGGGCTGTAAAAAATGAGGAGACTCAAGGCGATAGTGAGTGCGAGCCCAAAGGCCAGACTGATACTTGAATGTAAGTTGCTAACGAGACGATCGCTGGGCTTGAGAGCTAAGCCCAGTAACGTAAAGGTGACGATATAACGGGAACCGAGCCAGAAACTCAAAGACTGATGCATGGAATTGCTGTTTTCAAAACCAGGCATACCTTGAAAAACAAGCGCGTGAAAAAAACCAAGGATGGCCGCGCATAGGAACGCTACGGCAAGGATCAAACTGCTGCGATTGCGCCTCTCGCCGAAGGCATTCCAACAGACGATAAAGACTGACACAAAGAGGACAATTGTTGCGGTTTCAAGTGCGGTATGAAATGCAAGTGGGTAAGGGACTTTGATGGTTGCGATGGTAGCGGAATTTAGCCAAAGCAAAATGGAAATCAGCAGCAAAAAAGCACTTGCGATTCCAATCAAGCGAAAGTCACGTGCTGAGCTATATTCATGCATAAGAGGTTCAGGCGAATACGAAAGGGAGTGCTTGAATTTTAGAGTGTTTTTGCTTTGCTTTCTATAAGCAGAGGACAAAACGTAAAGCTGAATTTATTTGGTAAGCCCAATCCCGGCTTGTATATCAATGTGAAGTGATTGCGAAGCATCATCGAGTTTTTGGCACTTTAGGTCTTTAGAACACGGGAGAGAACAAAAAAAGGCATTCTGTCATGAATGCACAGAATGCCGAGGCTCGTATTGCAAATCGGTCGTGACTATAGTTATTTGCTTAGTGAGACATCAAAATAGGTAGAGTCATGTTTTCAAGGATGGAACGGGTTACACCGCCCATCACCATCTCACGAAAACGCGAATGGCCGTAAGCGCCCATTACAATCAGACTAGCCCCCAATTCTTGAGCATGTTGCAGAATTGCATCCCCAGTCTCCTTCTTGCTGAAGCGAACACAAACTTCGACTTTAATACCATGGCGCGCGAGGTAGAGAGCAATGTCTGCACCGGGTTCTTCACCATGTGCTTCAGCATCTTCGCCGGGATTGAGGATTAAGACTTGTACAGTATTGCTTTGATGTAGTAAGGGTAGTGCATCACTAATGGCGCGAGCGGCTTCGCGACTACCATCCCAGGCGATCACGACGTGTTTTCCTAGATTAGAAAACTCACCTTGATGCGGAATCAGCAGTGTTGGCCTGCCTGCGTTCACCACCATAAATTCGGGGAAGTCCGACATGACAGAGGGCGATGGTTCTTGCGGATTGGTCTGTCCTATGACGATCAAATCACAATAGCGCGCTCTGAGCCCGAGGCCGCCGTTAGCTTCGTCGTTGGCGATATTCGCCTCGCAGTTTTGTGCGCCGAGAGCGTCGCAATCACGCTGAAAGCGGTCGACGGCGCGTTCTGCACGTTTATGCAAATCGTTCAGATGAAGACCAATATTGGGGTCGCTAATGCTGAAGTCACTGCCCTCAAATACATAGCGCGAGATGCCAGTTACTGCGATGCCAATGAGATGAGCATTAAAGCTTGACGCTAGCTCGTGTGCAATTTTTGTTCGAACACTCGCGCGGGCAGAATCATCAACGTGAACCAAGATACTTTTGAAAGTCATGGCTTCCTCCTCTGTAACTCAATGGTGCTCGGATTAGCGTTAGTTGATTGCAGCACTCAGTTCCGGATTCCACTGAGGCAGTAAGTTCTTATTGACCAAAGCGGTGACTTTCTCTGCAACTTTATTACGGGCTTTTGCTGGAGGCAAACGGCGCAAGGACTTCAAAGCTGCGGTGTCTAGCAGATTGATTTCGCGTTGCTCAACCGAGATCATGCCCAATTCATTGAGAGCAGAGAGAGTACGGCTGACTGTTTCCAGCGTGAGACCCAAATAGCTACCGATTTCTTGGCGAGTCATGCGCAAATTGAAGCTGCGGCCAGAGTAGCCCATTTGGCTAAAACGTTCGCCAAGATTTGTGAGGAAGCGCGCCACTTTGGCTTCTGCCGATAAGGCGCTTAGCATGCTGATCATCATTTGTTCGCGAACGATTTCACGGCTCATCACGCTGAACATCGCTTGCTCCAGTTCGCAATGAATGCGACCAAGTGCAGCGAAGGTTTTGTAAGGCACTAGAATCATGTCGCAATCGGACAGTGCCACGGCTTCAGAAGCATAGTGTTGTTTGTGAATGCCATCAATGCCGAGGATGTCGCCTTTCATCGGGAAACTCAGCACCTGCTCATTGCCGAATTCGTCGATGTGCAGGGTTTTTACAAAACCCGAGTTGACGATGTAAAGTGTATCAAAGGCTTGGCCTATGCGATGAATGCGTTGTCCCGCTTTATAACGTACATGTTGGAAGAGGGTGTCTTCTTCGTCAGCTGTTGCGGGGGCAGGGATGCTCAGTAACTCGCATACCTGACGCAGATTAGACCACAAGCTGCCTTGTTGGCGCCATGGTGCTTCGTGCTGGGAAGCGATGTCTACATTACGTTTTGGCTGAGAGAGCGTAGATAAATTCGACATGATGTTTCCTCTTTAATTTAGTTAGTGCGATAAAAGTGAATAGGATTCGTGTGATTGAATGAGTTCAATGAGCTGGCCCATGAGCCTGCCAACGCTGCAAAATACCGGGAATTTGTTCAAAGTCTGTTGATTTGTCGAGGAAGCTATCAGCACCGGCACGGAGTGCTTGCATACGGTTCGCTTCGTTCGAATGATTAGTTAGAACAACAACGCGTACTTCTGGCTTTGACGTTTTGATTTTCTTGAGTAGCACGAGGCCGTTGCCGTCGCTCAGTTGAATGTCAAGAATCATTGCATCAGCATGCGCTTCGACGATTTTGTCATAGGCGCCTGCGATCTCTGCAGAAATGCCGACGATAGCGACGTCAGTCAATTCTTCGATGAAACGCACGAGGCGATTCTGAATGAGCAGGGAGTCTTCAACAATAAACAGGTTCATGGCGCGTTTGATTTGAGTTGGCACACGTTTGCTTGCATGTGCACATTATGATCAGACGCGATGTTGATTTAAATCAGTGTTCCCTGATTTGAAGTGTGGGATTTTGCTATGCGGGACTAGGAATATTCCTACAAGCCTCGAAAAGTGGTGGGCATATGTGGGCTTGTAGGGCGGCTCGCAGAGCCTTTAGGTGAGAAGCTTGTGTGCTACGGCGTATTGGACGAGCTCGGACAGCGAGTTTAGCCCCATCTTTTGCATAATGCGAGTCTTGTGCGTGCTGACTGTCTTTACTGAGAGGTGAAGTAGTTCTCCAATCTCGGTGATTGATTTTCCCTTTGCCAGCATGTGAAAGACCTCATATTCGCGGTCAGATAATGCTGAGTGAGATACTTCAGTTGTTCCTGCCATGGCTGACATTGCCAACTCTTCGGCCACTTCAATGCTTATGTACGGCCGACCAGATGCCACTTTACGTAAAGCCGTGACAAGCTGAGTGCCAGCACTTTCCTTGGTGAGATAGCCATTGGCCCCAGCCCGAATGGCTCGCACCGCATACTGCTCTTCTTCGTGCATGGTCAAAATAAGGATGGGAAGCTTGGGGAATTCACTTCGAACTTGATGGATGAGGTCAACGCCGCTGCGTCCGGGCATCGATAAGTCCAAAAGCAAAACATCGAAGCTTAGTTCTCGCACTTTAGTGATGGTGTCGTGTCCGTCAATCGCTTCCCCAATTACCTGAATGTCTTCGATTCCATCAAGTATGCGTTTGAGACCCTCGCGCATGATGGTGTGGTCGTCTGCTATAAGGATGCGAATCATATGGAGTTTCGAGGCTTTCTAAGGAGGTGCGTTTAAGGATCTAGTGGTTGCCGTGTTCGGATTGGTGTCGAATTTTACCGGAACTTATTGATGTCGAAATGAAGTTGTTGCTTGTAGGTATACGTGAACTTGTTGGTTTACAAGGATGTGTCTTCGACTTTAGGTCAGTGATTTCCAGTGGAGGCTTCGCCAAATTGTCCACTCGTCACGAAGCTTTCATATGTTTTTGGCATTATTTCTCGGCGATTAATTATGATTATTGACATGTTTCCTAGAGTTAGTGGTTTCATGGTAAAATCTAAGGTTAGTTGAATTATTGAGTTTTTGTTTTAACCCTTTCATTTTATTGGAGTTTTTAGATGGCTATCGAACGCACATTGTCTATTATCAAACCTGACGCAGTTGCAAAAAATGTTATTGGTCAAATCGTCAGCCGCTTTGAAGGCGCAGGCTTGAAAGTAGTTGCTGCCCGTTTGACACAATTGTCCCGTGCTGAAGCAGAAGGTTTCTATGCAGTTCACGCTGCACGTCCATTCTTCAAAGATTTGGTCGACTTCATGGTATCTGGTCCAGTTTTCGTGCAAGTGCTCGAAGGCGAAAGCGCAATTCAAAAAAATCGCGACTTGATGGGTGCAACTGATCCTAAGAAAGCAGAAAAAGGCACAATTCGCGCAGATTTCGCTGAGTCTATTGATGCAAACGCTGTTCACGGTTCTGACGCTCCTGAAACCGCTGCTGTGGAAATCGCTTATTTCTTCCCAGCGTTGAACATCTACTCTCGTTAATTTGAGTTTGGATTTTGAAAATGTTGAAATGTCTCGAGTGCGTTGCATAAGGGGCTTGAAAGAAACTGCACATGACGGCTCTCACGAATTTGTTGGAATTTGATCCTGCACAGCTGGTCGCGTATTGCGGCGAGCTGGGTGAGAAGCCGTTTCGTGCTAAGCAATTGCAGCGCTGGATACACCAATTCGGCGCGCATGATTTTAATGAGATGACCGATCTTGCAAAATCCTTGCGGGAGAAGTTGTCGGGCCGCGCGCAGATTGCCGCGCCGGCAGCCATCAGCGACCATACATCGTCCGACGGGACTCGAAAATGGTTGGTTGATGTTGGAAATGGGAATGCCGTTGAGACGGTATTTATCCCGGAAGAAAATCGCGGAACCTTGTGCGTCTCCACCCAAGCTGGATGTGCGGTGAACTGTCGGTTTTGCTCGACGGGAAAGCAGGGCTTCAATCGCAATCTAAGCGTATCCGAAATTATTGGTCAACTTTGGATGGCTGAGTTTGAGTTACGTCGTACCAAGGGTGTTGAGCCCGGTCCCAAGGGTGAGCGTCAAATCACCAATGTGGTGATGATGGGGATGGGTGAGCCTCTCCTTAACTTTGAGCCGACCGTGACCGCTTTGAAGTTGATGCTCGATGATAACGCTTATGGCTTGTCTCGTCGTCGAGTGACTGTATCGACCAGTGGCGTCGTGCCGATGATCGATAAACTTGCAAAAGAATGTCCGGTAGCCTTGGCGGTGTCTCTGCACGGTTCGAACGATGCCTTGCGCGATAGTTTGGTGCCGCTCAATAAGAAGTATCCCCTGCATGAATTGATGGATGCGTGCCGTCGCTATTTGGATTACGCGCCACGTGACTTCATTACATTTGAATATTGCATGTTGGACGGTGTGAATGACACTGATCAACATGCTCGTGAACTGGTGCAGTTAGTAAAAACTGTGCCATGTAAGTTTAATCTCATCCCGTTTAATCCTTTCCCTGAGTCTGGCCTAAAGCGTTCGCCCAATGCTCGTATTAAAGTTTTTGCACAGATTCTAATGGATGCTGGTATTGTCACAACTGTACGGAAAACGCGAGGGGATGACATTGATGCCGCTTGTGGCCAGTTGGCGGGCGAAGTGCAGGATAGAACCCGAGTGCAAGAACGCATGCAGCAAATGGCAGAGTATCAAAAAAAGTTTGGTCCCAATTTCGGAAAAATTGTGGAGATTAAGAAATGAAAATCCTGAAGGTGATTTTTTCATTTGTTGTGATTGTTGCGTTATCGCCGATTGGCGGATGTTCGACTCAGAAATTTGTAAGTGACGCTGATGCAAGGGCGGCGGCAAGTACGCCTGATATCCGGCGCAGAGTTGGTTTAAGGATGCAATTGGCGGTTGAGTACTACCAGGCAGGTCAATTGAAATCTGCTCTAGAGGAAGTTCGTCAAATTTTGCTTCTAGCACCGGAAACAGCAAGTGCCTACAACCTGCGAGGTTTGATTCAGATGGATATGGGCGATGCCCAGCATGCTGAAGAGAATTTTCAGTATGCACTGAAGCTCGAGCCGAAAAACTCAGACATCTTGAATAACTACGCTTGGTTTCTTTGTCAGACAAGCAGGGAAAAAGAATCAATTCCTCTATTTGAGCGGGTCTTCAGCGATAGGCTCTACGAAACTCCTGAAAAGGCGATGATTAATGCCGGTGTGTGTAGTCTTCGGGTGAAAGATCTTCGGGGTGCTGAGAAGTATTTGAATATGGCATACCAAGACCAGCCTGGAAATCCTACAGTAAATGCCAATTTAGCTAAGGTCTATCTTGATGTTGGACAGTTTCAGAAAGCTAAGGTCCACATTCAAAGGGTTTTGAAAGATGAGATTTTTGCAGCTGATGTTTTGTGGCTTGCGATAAAAATTGACGCAAAACTGGGTGATCAGAATTCTGTAGCGAGTCTTGGAACACAGCTACGTCGGCGTCATCCAAATTCAAAGGAATATGCACTATTCCAAAAAGGTGCTTTCAATGAATGATCAGCTACAGGGAGATTTTGCGGCAGAAGATAAAGTAGTGCCCGCTATGAATGCCAACTCGGTGGGGGCTCGTTTGGCCTATGCGCGAGAGCAGAAAAACTGGACTATTCAATATGTTGCTGAACAGTTGAAGTTGTCGCAGACACAAATAGTCGCGCTCGAATCGGATCAGTTTGATCGTCTTCCAAAACTGGTGATCGTGCGCGGTTTTGTGCGCGCTTACGCCAAGCTGTTGAGGTTAGATGGGGCTGAGCTGATGCAATTAATGCCTCAAGACCAAGATACGGTGGCCTTGGAAACCTCACTTCGACCAGCATTGACTACTCCATTTATTGAACCACGTGCTTCGTTAACTGGTCAGCCCGAAACCAATAGACGTTACGTGTTTGGGATTTTGATTTTGTTGATTCTGGTGGTGCTAACCCTTTTCTTTCAACGTACGGACTATGGGCAGCAAGTGATTAGCATATTCTCAAATTCTAATCATGCCCAACCTACCATCGAGCATGCGAGCGCTCAAGTTGTGAGCGTATCGGATTCGAGTCAGGCCGTAGCTTCGGAGCCGATCGCAGCTAATGTGGTGAGTGGGAGTCAACCTGTTGCATCGGTTGACAGTACGAATGAAACCCATGCTGCTGCAGGTTCGATACCAGTTTCGTCGGCAGTTGCTTTGGCGGATAATTCGGCAAAAGTGCCCCTTGGAGTCGAATCTTCGGGAAGTTCGATTGCATCTATCGAAATGGCAAACGCTGGGAAAAATAACCTGGCACCGAAAACTGAAAAGTTGACGTTGAAGTTTAAGCATGATTCTTGGTTGTTTGTAAAAGCGAACGGTGGGGCAGTTCTGACTTCGCGCATGGTTCGCGCTGGCGCGGAGGAGTCATTCGATGTCAAACAGGGGCTGTTTGTGAAAATCGGCAATGCGGTCGATGTCGAGGCGAGTTTGCGTGGCGAGCCTTTGATCGTTCAAACCGAACGTGACAGTAAAGTCGCGACACTAACTGTGAAGTAACATGATGTTTGACGATTCAGATATTGATTCAGGCCCTCAGCCAAAAAGGCAGACGCGTAGTGTGTTAGTGCAGCATGGTCAGAAGATCGTGTGCCTTGGTGGCAATGCGCCAATTGTGGTGCAATCGATGACCAACACCGATACCGCTGACGTGATTGGAACGGCGATTCAAATTAAAGAGTTGGCGCGTGCAGGATCTGAAATTGTTCGATTGACGGTGAATACATCTGAAGCTGCGAAGGCAGTGCCGGAGATTCGTGAGCAGCTCGATAAGATGGGCATTGAGGTGCCTTTAGTTGGTGACTTCCATTACAACGGGCACACACTCTTGACGGAATTTCCTGAGTGTGCCCGAGCTCTTTCCAAATATCGAATTAATCCTGGTAATGTTGGTCAAGGGGCAAAACGCGATACTCAATTCGCGCAGATGATAGACATCGCTTGCAAGTACGATAAACCTGTGCGTATCGGTGTCAATTGGGGAAGCTTAGATCAAAGTTTGTTAGCGCGCATTATGGATGAAAATGCGCGTCGAGCACAACCATTGAGCGCACAAACAGTCATGTATCAAGCGTTGATTTCCTCTGCAATAGGAAGCGCAAGACGTGCAGAGGAGTTAGGTTTAGCTGGGGATAAAATTGTTTTGTCATGCAAAGTCTCTGGTGTACAAGATTTGATTGCGGTCTATCGCGAGTTGGCAAAACGTTGTGATTATCCATTGCATTTGGGCTTAACTGAAGCTGGGATGGGTAGTAAAGGTATCGTTGCCTCAACCGCTGCATTGTCAGTTTTGATGCAAGAAGGTATCGGTGATACGATTCGCATTTCTTTGACTCCTGAGCCAGGTGGTGATCGTTGCAAAGAAGTGTTTGTTGCGCAAGAAATCTTGCAGACGATGGGTTTGAGAAAGTTTATGCCCATGGTGATCGCTTGTCCTGGATGTGGGCGTACTACCTCGACCGTATTCCAAGAGTTGGCAGACCAAATTCAATCTTTTTTGCGTGAACAAATGCCAGTGTGGAAGACGCAATATCCTGGTGTCGAAAATATGAATGTAGCGGTGATGGGTTGCATCGTTAATGGCCCAGGAGAGTCCAAGCATGCGAACATTGGTATCAGTTTGCCTGGAACGGGAGAATCGCCAGCAGCACCTGTTTTTATCGATGGAGTGAAAGCAATGACCTTGCGTGGAGCATCAATTGCGCAGGATTTTCAGAAGATCGTCTTAGACTATGTCAAGTCGCATTACACGAATTCGGTTGTGTAGATTAGTAGAGATGTGAAGTAATAACGTCGTTGAGATTGGAATGGCATAAATGAGCCAAGAGAAGAAAATAGAAAAAATCGTCGGCATCAAGGGCATGAACGACATTCTTCCAGAGCAGTCAGCTCTATGGGAGTTGTTTGAAAATACTGTGCAATCGGTCTTGAAGAGTTATGGTTTTCAACAAATGCGTACGCCTATCGTCGAAGCGACACCGCTGTTTGCGCGTGGGCTCGGTGAGGTAACCGATATCGTTGAAAAAGAAATGTACTCTTTCGAAGATTCGATGAATGGCGATAAGCTCACTTTGCGCCCTGAGAATACGGCAGGTATCGTACGTTCAGCAATTGAACATAACATCACCTATGATGGGCCGAAGCGCATTTGGTATAACGGTCCTATGTTTCGCCATGAAAAACCGCAGCGTGGCCGCTATCGCCAGTTCCACCAAGTGGGTGCAGAAGCCCTTGGTTTTGCAGGACCCGATATCGATGCAGAATTAATTGTAATGTGCCAACGCCTTTGGGATGATTTGGGACTCCAAAATATTCGCTTAGAGATCAATTCGATTGGCGATGCTGAGGAGCGTCGCACACATCGTGCGGAACTGATTGCGTATTTTGAAAAGCATCAAGACATTTTGGATGAGGAAGCAAAGCGTCGTTTATATTCCAATCCTTTGCGAATTCTCGATACAAAAAATCCGAAAATGCAAGAGATGGCCTCCAATGCACCTAAGTTGATCGACTTCCTTGGGACTGAATCGCTTGCACACTTCGAAGGTCTACAAAAGATTTTGCGACATAATAGTATTCCGTTCACAATTAACCCTCGATTGGTGCGTGGCATGGACTACTACAATCGAACAGTCTTCGAGTGGGTAACTGACGAGTTGGGTTCGCAGGGCACTGTTTGTGGTGGCGGCCGCTACGATACTCTGTTTTCCATATTCGGAGGTAAGCCTACTCCAGCCTGCGGTTTTGCCATGGGTGTCGAGCGTCTGCTTGAATTGATGAAGGCAAACGGTGACGGCCAAAATGTCAGTACGTGTGACGTTTATTTAGTGCATCAAGGAGAAGATGCCAGTATGCAGGCCTTCGTGCTTGGCGAAAGATTGCGTGATGCTGGCTTAGATGTTGTGTTACATTGCGCCTCTTCTGCGGGAGTCGGTAGTTTCAAGTCGCAAATGAAGAAGGCAGATGCGAGCGGCGCGGCATATGCGGTCATCATCGGCGAAGACGAGGCGAAGAATGAAACTGTCTGCGTGAAAGATTTGCGCGGAGGAGACTTTGAAAATAACCAAACGACTGTACCGTTCTTATCAGCTGTTGACTTTTTAGTTGACCACATTGCTGGCGGCGGAGAAGACGAAGGACAGTGCAATAACCCAAATCATATTCACATTCATCATTAAGACACAAAATGGCATACGATCACGAAGAACAGGAACAGGTTGAGTTACTTAAGGCTTGGTGGAAAAAGAACGGCAATTTGATTACGTGGGTAGCGGTTGCAGCCTTGTCAGCATTTGCTGCTTGGACGGCTTATGGTACGTATCAGAACAAACAAGCAATGGCTGCCTCGACGCTCTACGAAGAAGTGCAAAGAGCTGCTGCCCTAAAGGATAATGGTAAGGTGCAAGCCGCAACCTCGTCGGTGGTGGAAAAATTTTCAAGTTCTAGCTACGCATCGATGGCGAGCATGATCGCTGCAAAGAGTGCCTTTGATGCTAACGATTTGAAGACAGCGAAGACACATTTAGGCTGGGTTGCCGAACACGGAAGCTCGCCAGAGCTGAAAGCAATTGCACGTTTGCGTTTGACTTCGATAGCACTTGATGAGAAAAAATATGAGGAAGGTTTTAAGCTTCTTGAAACTCAATTTCCCAAAGAGTTCGAAGCTGATGTTTGGGATCATAAGGCGGACCTTTTGGTAGCTCAGAATAAGATAAGTGAAGCCAGAGCTGCATACAAGTCGGCGCTTGATAAAATGGGCGAAAAACACGCGGGACGTCAATTGGTTCAAATTAAGCTTGACGCTATTGGCGGCGCGCTGGAGACAAATACAGAAGTTAGTTCTGTTAAAAAATAATTAAGGATGTATATGAAGTCTTTGCATACTTTGAGTATTGCCATTGCATTTTTAGTCAATTTAAGTGCTTGTGGTTCGTGGAACCCGTTCTCGAAAGTTGACCCCAAGACAGCTCCAGCTGAATTGCAAAGCATCACCACGAGTATGACAGTGAAGAGCGCTTGGACCGTCAATGTTGGCACTACTGGTGAGTATAGATTTACACCTGCCATGGTTGGGAACAATCTATTCGCTGCATCCGCGGACGGGAGTGTCGTCAAGCTTAATGCGACCAATGGCCAGGTACTTTGGAGAGTAAAAGCCGATTTACCATTAACTGCCGGGGTAGGCGCAAACGAAAAGGCTGTGGTTGTTGGGGGCGAAAAGGGTGCGTTATTGGCATTCGATTTGCAGGGTAAGTTGCGCTGGAGAGTTCAAGCTTCCTCAGAGATCCTTACATCTCCCATGGTTGCAGGCAACTTTGTTATTGTGCATACCATTGATAATCGAATTGCGGCGTTTGATGTCGAAACCGGTGCTAATCGTTGGACGCTTGAGCGTCCATTACCAGTTTTGACTCTACGCATCGCGAGCGGAATCGCCATCAAGGATCAGGTCGCTTTCGCGTCTACGCCCGGTGGGAAACTCATTTCGGTTGCAATGCAAAATGGTGGTATGCGGTGGGAGGCAAATGCAGCGGAGCCAAAAGGCGCAACAGAATTGGAACGTGTGGTCGATATGTCCGGGGCGCCGGCAATCGTTGGAAACAATGTTTGCGCAGCAACCTATCAAGGGAAAGTTGGTTGCTTTGATATAGCCAATGGCACAAATCGGTGGAGCAAAGAGATATCGAGTGAAGTTGGAGTTGCCGCGGACGAGAGATTCGTGTTTGTGGCGGACAATCAAGGTAGCTTAGTTGCGTATGCACTGAATGGTGGGGCAAATATTTGGCGTAACGAGAAATTGGCGAGGCGCGACTTGTCTGCCCCGGCCTCTTTTGGACGTGCCGTGGTTGTCGGAGACCGATTTGGCTATGTTCATTTTGTTTCGCGAGAAGATGGTATGTTTTTG
>CAYWNE010000064.1:0-20676 GCA_964459555.1 uncultured Burkholderiaceae bacterium
GCGCAAAGTCTCGGTCCCCATGCTAATCATTTCATACTGCGCTGGATCAAGTAGCAAGGGTTGTTGCGGATGGTGATAACACAGCATCAGATCGCAACCACCTTCGGACAAACTCATCACCGCATCATGTACATTCAAGGCCAATAAACGGCTATTGATATCACCAAAATTTTTCTGTAGATCAGTGAGCCACTTCGGCACAAAGGTCAACGACAATGTATGTGGCACCGCGAAGTCGACTGTGGTTTGGATTGAGGTACGCTTACCACGCAATAGAGCCCGCGCATTGTTGATTTGCCCGAGCATGGCGATCGCTTGTTCGAAGAAGATTTCGCCTGCGTGGGTTAAGCGTGTTGGATAGGAAGTACGGTCAATGAGGTCTGCGCCCAACCACGCTTCGAGTGATTGTATGCGACGAGAAAATGCAGGTTGCGTGACGTGGCGCAATTCAGCAGAACGACTAAAACTATTCGTCTCTGCCAAAGAAACAAAATCTTCTAACCATTTGGTTTCCATAGTTTGCCTATCTCTTACTTACTAAGTTTCGTCGATCTCTGCATCGTCCATCTTGCCATGCTGTTGACGCTCCCACATTTTCGCGTAGGCGCCGCCCGCTGCGACAAGGTCAAGATGGCGACCGCGTTCAATGATGCGACCTTTGTCCATTACCAAAATTTGTTCCGCATCGACGATGGTCGACAATCGATGGGCGATCACCAAGCTGGTGCGATTCTTCGCAATCTGCTTGAGCTGGCCTTGTATCATTTGCTCGGACTGCGAGTCGAGTGCCGAAGTCGCTTCATCGAAGATCATCAAAGATGGATTCTTCAATAGCGTGCGCGCAATTGCTACTCTCTGCTTCTCACCGCCCGACAGTTTCAAACCGCGCTCACCCACCATGCTTTGATAGCCGTCAGGAAGACTCGCGACGAAATCATGAATATAGGCTGCTTTCGCCGCCGCGATCACCTCTTCTTCGCTCGCTCCCGGCTTGCCATAGGCGATGTTATACGCAATCGTATCGTTAAACAAAACCGTATCTTGCGGCACGATACCGATCGCTTGTCGCAAAGATTGCTGCGTGACGTCGAGGATATTTTGCCCATCGATCGTCACCGCGCCCGCTTGCACATCATAAAAACGGAATAGTAAGCGCGACAGTGTCGATTTACCCGAGCCACTATGCCCCACCACGGCCGTGGTCGTACCCGCTGCAATCGTGAAATCGACGTCGAACAAGATCTGACGGTTTTCCTCATAACTGAAATTGACATGCTCGAATCGTACTTCCGGAGCGTGTTCAGGATTCAGTTTTAAGGCAGGTGCATTTTCTTTATCGGCGATTTCTTTGTTCTGGTCCATCAAAGAAAACAAGCGTTCCATATCAGCCAAGCTTTGTTTGATCTCACGATACAACACGCCCAAGAAATTAAGCGGAATATACAGTTGGATCATGAAGGCATTGACCAATACCAAATCACCCAAGCTCATGGTTTGATCGAGCACGCCTTGCGCGGCGCGCCACAAAATCAGAGTAACTGCAACTGCGATAATGAAAGATTGACCGGCATTCAGCATCGACAACGTGGTCTGCGATTTAATCGCGGCTTTTTCGTAGCTTTGCAAACCTTGGTCGTAACGCTGCGCCTCGTATTCCTCATTACCGAAATATTTCACGGTTTCGTAGTTGAGCAAAGAATCGATGGCCTTCGTACTCGCTTTCGAATCGAGCTCGTTCATGGTGCGGCGGAAGTTGGTGCGCCATTCGGTCACCGCAATTGTGAAGACGATGTAGGTCACCAAAGCGACGATCGTAATCAATGCGAACCACTTATCGTATTGCAGGAACAAGTAGCTCAACACCAGAGCGATCTCAAGCAGCGTCGGGAAAATACTGAACAAGGCAAACGACACCAAGGAAGAAATGCCGCGTGTGCCGCGTTCGATATCACGTGTCATGCCACCAGTTTGACGATTCAGATGGAAGCGCAAAGACAAAGCATGCAAGTGCCGAAAAACTTTCAAGGCAATCGTGCGCACCGCTCTTTGTGTGACTTTGGCGAACACGAATTCGCGTAGTTCGGTAAACAGCGTCATCGAGATACGCAAAGCGCCATAGGCAAGCAGCATCCCTACCGGTAGGACCAGACTCGCCAAAGGATGGGTCGGCGTGATCGTTAAGCGATCTACCAGCTCTTTCAAAATCAAAGGTACGCCGACATTCGCCAGTTTGGCGCCAACTAGGAAGGATAAGGCCAACATCACACGCCATTTGTAGGCCCATAAATATGGCAATAAAGTCTTAACAGTTGACCAATCTCCGCGTACTTCTTGTTTGGCTGAAGGCGGTAAATCGGAAGGGGAACGTGCATGACGCCGCATGGAAATCCATTCTCAGAGGAAATTTGCTATATGATGATGTTATCGAGATGCACGAAGCTTGCGGGGCAATTCAAAGCTCACCCCCAATTCGTCGTCTACCTTTGCGACGCGACGCATCTCTATGCAACTACCGCTATTCTAAACTCTTCTCGAGGTCCATATGAGCGAAGCCAACAAAACTTCCCTGCCTGCGGGCATGCCAACCCTCCGTGTCATGCCCATGCCTTCCGACGCGAACATTCATGGCGACGTTTTCGGCGGCTGGATCATGGCACAGGTCGATATCGCTGGTGCGATACCCGCAGCACGACGCGCCAATGGCCGGGTCGCAACCATCGCGGTCAATTCCTTCCTATTTAAGCAGCCGGTTTTTGTCGGTGATTTGCTATCGTTTTATGCTGAAGTGGTCAAAGTCGGTAACACCTCAATTACGGTCTATGTTGAGGTTTACGCCGAACGCAACCGTTTGCAAGCCGATACAGTGAAAGTGACCGAAGCTACATTGACCTATGTTGCCACCGACAGTAGCCGTAAGCCGCGTCAGATTCCCCCCTTAGAAACGATTTCAAGCTCTCATTGAGACCAATTCTGGTGGTTGTCGAGTGTGTAAAAACGACATCCTTCAGTTTCTGCTGGCGTGATTGGATTTCACGAGTATGATGTTGTCGATAAGGTCAGTTTCGGCCAAAGCCCACTCGTCTTTCTTCGACACCTTACCGCTTTATGGATCGTCAACTATCCCGACTCCGCCGCCTGCTACTGTGTTCCGCCCTTCTCACACTGAGTAGTGCATCGGCCTATGCACAAGATCTCGCCTTGTACTGCGAGGAAGATAGGCCTTTACAGTTCTACAACGCACAAGGTAAGTTGACTGGTTTCACTGTCGAAATCGTCGAAGAAATCCAAAAACGGATCGGAAGTAAATCAGCGATTCAAGTCGTCCCCTGGTCCCGAGGACTCGACATGGTGAATCGCAATCCGAATACCCTGCTTTTCACCATGGCACGTACGGCAGATCGCGAGAGTTCTTACCAGTGGATCGGCCCTATCGCCTCAGTGACCTATGAATTGTTCGCGAAAGCCGATGCGGATATCAAAATTAATAGCCTAGATGACGCCCGCAAACTTTCACTCATTGGTGTCTACCGTAATGACATACGTGATCAAACTCTCACCAAACTTGGTTTCACCAATCTCGATCGCGCAGCGTCAAACGTTTCAAGCTTCAAAAAATTGATGGTCGGCCGAGTCGCCGTCTATACCGACTCAAAACTTGGTGTCGCTGGCGTGGCCAAGGCTGCAGGCTATCAAGTCAGTGATGTGAAATCGGTCTTCAAGCTTTTCGACTCCCACTTGTACATTGCGGCGTCGAAATCAACCAATAAGAACATAGTCAGTCAATGGAACGAAGCGCTCGAAGAAATGAAAAAAGATAAGAGCTTCCAACGTCTCCAAAAGAAATACAACATCAAAGAATAGTTTGCTTTTTTTTCGACACGCTCAGTACGTGGTATCTGATCGGTTCGCTCAAACGGTTTCACTGAACGAAACTCCCACAGTTTCTTCCCCTTCCGCACAAAACAAAAGAGACGCCTCGGCGTCTCTTTTGTTTTTGCAATGATAGGTAGTTTAAACCTGAGATCCCATCTGTCTTTCACCGCGCGTTCACTAAGCAGCTGGCTTTTCATCGCGCAAAGCACGACGCAAAATCTTACCAACGTTTGTCTTCGGCAAATCAGTACGGAACTCGATGTACTTCGGCTTCTTATAGCCAGTCAACTCCTCCTTGCAGAAGTTCATCAACTCTTCTTTCGTGAGCGAAGGATTTTTGCGGACGACAAAGAGTTTCACCGCCTCACCAGAGTGCTCATCTGGCACACCGATACACGCGCATTCCAACACACCTGGATGACTAGCAACCACGCCTTCAACTTCATTTGGATACACGTTAAAGCCAGAAACCAAGATCATGTCTTTCTTACGATCGACAATCTTCGTGAAACCGCGCTCATCCATCACCCCAACGTCACCGGATTTGAAGAAACCATCGGCAGTCATAACTTTTGCTGTTTCATCTGGGCGATTCCAATAACCGAGCATCACTTGCGGACCACGAATCGCGATCTCACCAGACTCGCCCAATGGTACGGGGTTGCCGTCGTCATCAAGAATAGCGATCTCCGTCGACGGAATCGGCAGACCAATCATGCCGGAAAACTCTTTGGCATCAGCATAGTTGGCGGTCGCGACGGGCGATGTCTCAGACAAACCATAGCCTTCGGCGATGGTACAACCAGTCACTTGTTTCCACCTCTCTGCCACCGCTTTTTGAACTGCCATACCGCCACCAGTACACACGATATAGCCGGAATGATCAGTATTCACAAAATCAGGATTGTTCAACAAAGCGTTGTACAAGGTGTTCACCGCAGGGAAAACATTGACCTTATATTTGCCCAACTCTTTGACGAAGCCAGGAATATCCTTTGGATTCGGAATCAAAATATTCAAACCACCAATACGTGTACCAACCATCGCACAGACGGTCAAGGCGAAGATGTGATACAGCGGCAGTGCACAGACAAACACCAATTGCTCGGTTTCTTTGTGGGCATCCATCGTCGGCTTCAACCATGCGTGATTCTGCAAGACATTCGCGACCACGTTACGATGACTCAGCGTCGCACCTTTCGATACGCCCGTTGTACCACCGGTGTATTGCAAAAAGGCGATATCATCGAGCTTCAATTCGCGTGGTTGGAAGCTTAAAGAACCGGCTTGTCCTAACATTTGTTTGAAGGTCACAGAACCTGGGAGCGAAAATGCTGGTACGAGCTTCTTCACATGACGCACCACCAAGTTCACAATCATGCCCTTGAGGCCACCAAGCAATTCCCCCATCGAAGCCACTACCACATGCTTCACGCCCGTGTTTGCGATCACTTTTTCTAGTGTGGTCGCAAAGTTCTCTAAGATGAAAATCGCTTCAGCACCAGAGTCTTTCAATTGATGCTCGAGCTCACGTGGTGTGTACAAAGGATTGACGTTGACCACCACATAGCCTGCTCGCAAAATCGCTGCTAAGGCTACTGGATACTGCAAGACGTTTGGCATCATGATAGCCACGCGTGCACCGGGTTTTAATCCACGGCTTTGCAACCAAGCTGCCACCTTGCGCGACATTTGATCAACTTCGCCATAAGTCATGAATTTGTCCATACAGACATAGGCCTTGCGATCAGCAAATTTCGTGAAGGCTTCTTCAAGTAAATGGACTAAGGACTTGTATTGAGTGACATCGATTTCCGCTGGCACACCTGATGGGTATGATTTCAGCCAGAATTTATCCATCGCCATAGTATGTCTCCGTTGTTTGTATGAATTTTATCGGTCTAGCGTTCGCATTCTAGGAATACGATGCGCTTACATGGTGGCATGATCCATTGCGGACTGCGGTGATTTCCCTTTCACGCACAGACTCGGTCAAACCTTATCAGCATTAAGATACACGAAGCGCTGAAATCTGACTATGTGAGGTGCAAATAAGCTGCAGAAATTCACTCAGAACTGAGCAAGTCTTCTAGAAGATATTGCGCCGCAACATGGCATTGCGGCGCAAATAGTGGTGAGGAGTGGAAGATGTGGCGTCAGATTTTAGGCGCGTTCGACCTGCACCAAGACGTCATAAAAGGTAGGGCCGCCACCCATATCCGTTACACGTTGATTGGTCACTTCATTGGCATTCTTGCCATCGGACGCAAATTTTTTCCACCAAATCGATAAGCCGACAACCAAGCCTTGGCGCGCTTTTTCGGTGACACGAGCTTTGGCAACAAAGCTACCGCGATCATTGAAGATGCGCACCATGTCACCATTGTGGATGTCGCGTGCAGCCGCATCTTCAGGATGTAAATCCAAATGCGGTTCGCCTTCAGTGTCCCGCAAACTCTTGACGTTCACAAAAGTCGAGTTCAAGAAATTGCGCGCTGGCGGCGAGATCATGGCCAGTGGATAACGCTCTGCCAAGTTCGGATTGCTCGCTTTAGATTCATATGGTGGGATAAAGGTCGGCAAAGGATCGAGTCCATCATCTGCCATCCGTTGACAATAGAATTCGACCTTACCCGACGGCGTTGAAAATCCACCGGCAGCGAAACTCGCTTCTGGCATTTGCAGTTTGGACCAACCCTTGGCTTTCAAATCTTCCCAGTTGGTGTGTCGAGTACGCTCATGTTCATAGTTGAACGCTTGCGCCGCGAGTTCTTCATCACTCTCCACAAAACATGGCTCAGTGAATCCCATGGCTTTGGCTAACAAGCGAAAGATCTCAGCATTCGATTTCGCTTCGCCCATCGGCGCAACCGCTGCATTATTCGCCATCATATAGCGGTGACCATAGGAAGCATGCGCATCAACATGCTCCAATTGCGTGGTCGCTGGCAACAAGATATCAGCGTAATCCGCGGTATCAGTTTGGAAGTGTTCAAGTACCACAGTGAACAAGTCTTCACGCGCAAAACCTTTTGCTACTTTGGACGACTCTGGTGCAATCGCCACCGGATTCGAGTTGTACACGATTACAGCATCAATGCGTGGGCCAAATTCAGGAGACGCCGGACGTAATAAATCATCACCGATCGTCGTCATGTTAATGGTTCGTTGCGGCAAACCTGCCGGGAATAAATCTGGCCTTTTCAACTGGTCAGAATTCTTAACATAACTGCTCGACGACGATAGCAAAGCGCCGCCGGCCGCATGACGCCATGCCCCAACCAAACCGGGCAAACAACAAATATTACGTACCGCCATGCCACCGCCGTGGGTGCGTTGCACGCCGTAATTCATGCGAATCAAACTCGGTTCGCCACGCTTAGCGCCTTCACCATATTCACGCGCTAATCCCAGCACTTCATCAACGCTGATGCCACAAGTTTCTGCTACGCGTTCTGGCGTCCATTCGGCCACTCGCTGTTTTAACTCGTCAAAACCGAGCGTGTATTTGGCGATGTAATCATGATCGAGCAAATCTTCCTTGATCAAGACATGCATCATGCCAAGCGCCAAGGCCGCATCGGTACCAGGCAGTAAGGCGATATGTTGATGGCATTTTTCCGCACTCAATGAACGATAAGGATCAATCGCAATGATTTTCGCACCTTTACGTTTTGCTTCTTGCACGCGCGTCCAAAAATGTACGCTCGAAGCAATCGGATTGCCGCCCCAAATAATAATTAAACGCGCATTCTGTGTTTGTTCGACGTCAGTACCGATACGGTCGCCTAAGGTGTATTTGTACCCTGCTCCACCCGCTGATGCGCAAATCGTCCCGTCAAGAAAGGAGGCGCCAATCTTATTCAGGAAGCGCGCCGACATGCTTTCGCCTTGCACCATACCCATAGTACCCGCATAGTTATACGGCAGAATCGATAAAGGATTGGCGGCAGCAATCTCCTTCAACTTGGCGGCGATGGTAGCGATCGCCTCATCCCAAGTAATACGCTCAAATTTGCCTTCGCCCTTTTTGCCGACGCGCTTTTGTGGATACAGCAAACGGTCAGGGTGATAGGTTCTCTCGGTATAACGCGACACCTTGGTGCACAAGACACCGCCAGTGGCCGGATGATCGGGGTCGCCCTTGACTTCAATCGCCACACCGTCTTCGACTTTCACTAACAACGCACATGTGTCTGGACAATCATGCGGACAGACGCCGCGAACAATCTTGGCTGCACCAAGTGAGCTTCCCATAGCAGTTCCTTTTTACTAATGCAAACGCCGGGCAGAGCGGCGTCAAAACCGAAATGATAGACCGCTTTGCGATGTTCTGCCACGAAGACCTTGGATTTTGTGGGAAGCTAACGGATCACTAGACAAGGTAGTGCTTACCCCAGAAGAAAGAGCTCAATGAAAGCGTGAATTGTCATGGTGAACGAAGCATGACTGTCCACCTCACAAAAAATAGCAATTTGATCTGGAAACAAATCCCCTAAATCGAGTATGCTAGCGAGCTATTTCAACTGATAGAAGACCAATATGACTCGCGACACTGGCATCCGCGCCGTTTTACTCGGCATCGTTTTGATTTGCGCTGGCTTGCTCGGTGCTGCCATGTACATGCAATTAGTGCTCGATATGCTGCCTTGCCCTTTGTGCGTGATACAACGTTATGCCTTCTTATTGATCGGCTTGTTTGCCTTGTTGGCCCTTGTTGTACAGTCCTATCATCGTTTCTTCGTTGGCTTGGGCAGCCTCGCCAGTTTGGCTGGTCTTGGTATCTCTGGCTATCACGTTTGGGTGTTGACTCAACCACCAGGCTCCTGCGGTGTCGATCCGCTGACTGCGCCGCTCAATAATTTGTTCACCGCGCAGTGGTTCCCGTCCTTGTTCAAAGCGACCGGTTTTTGCGACACACCGTATGATCCGATTCTTGGTTTGTCGATCCCGGCCTGGGCCTGTGTCTGGTTTGCGATCTTTACGGTGACACAAATTACTCTCATCATCGCCAAGAAAAAGGAGCGTAATTTCTTTGGCAAAATCAAGGCATGAACCAACTGATCGGCGCCAACACCAGCATCCAACAATGCCAAAAGCTTTCTCCTTTGGATGCGCTAGAAACGCGCATGCTGTTGTGCCACATCACAGGTTTAAGTCGCGTGCAATTGATCACGCATAGTGAGGATTTGCTGACTGACAAACAAGCCGCTGACTTATCTGCGCTAATCGCCGCGCGCCAAGCAGGCCAACCGATTGCCTATCTTTTGGGCGAACGCGAATTCTTCGGGCTCAATTTCAAAGTATCGCCCGCAGTATTGATTCCACGCCCCGACACCGAACTTCTGGTCGAACTCGCGCTGCAGTTCAGCCCACGTCCGGCACGCATCTTAGATCTCGGCACGGGCTCAGGCGCCATCGCCGTCAGTCTCGCCCATCAAGAAGCGCAATTTAAGGTGACCGCGGCAGACATCAGCCCAGCAGCTTTAGAAATTGCGCGTCACAATGCGCTGCAACTTTCGCCGAATAATCCCGTGCGTTTCTTTGAGAGCGATTGGTTTCAACAACTACCGCCGGAACAATTCGATGTGATCGTCAGCAATCCACCGTACATCGTGAAAGACGATGAACATTTGACGCAAGGTGATTTGCGATTCGAACCAATCAACGCACTGACCGATCACGCCGATGGTTTGAGCGCCTATCGCCAACTTATAGCGGGCGCCCAAAGTTACTTAGTCGATGGCGGCAGAATTCTGATGGAGCATGGCTATGATCAAGCCGAGCAAGTGCAAGATTTACTCAAACAAGCCGGTTTTGTGGATGTACAAAGTTGGCAGGATTTAGCCGGAATTTGGCGTGTCACAGGAGGCGTGTGGAATGGACATCAGTAACGACAAAAGCAAACTCGATTTACCACTCATTCATGGTTTTTTGTCAGAACAAAGTGCCTGGGCCAAAGGCATCCCTTTCAGCACGGTACAAACCTCCATCGACAATTCATTATGCTTTGGTGGCTACGAAAACGGTCAACAAATCGCTTTTGCGCGCGTGGTCAGTGACTACGCCACCTTCGCCTACTTGATGGATGTGTTCATCTTACCGGAACATCGTGGTCGCGGACTCAGTCGCCGCCTCCTCGAGGCCATCCAAGCCCATCCACAATTGCAAGGTCTACGCCGCTTCTTGCTTGCCAGCAGCGATGCGCGTGGCTTGTATCAAAAATTTGGTTTCACCGCCTTGGGCAAACCCGAAATCATGATGGAAATTAATGTGCCTGATATTTACTCTCGCCGGTAAAGCACAAGAACTGAAGCGAACCTGGCCCTCTCTGATGCACGCACACAGCATCTGATTGTGGATTTTCTATATTAATTCTAAAAATCGCTACCAATTCACGATTTTCGATCGTGTCAAGACTGGCGCAATATCTCAAATTGCGTATGATCACGGCCTGCTGCTAGATTTGGTGATGTATCGTCGCATTCTTGCAGATTGATTCCCAAGTATCGACGGGTGCGCGCCGCATCCGATGCTTGATATGTAAAAACTATTTTTAAAGTCCTATGTTACCTTCAATTGAACATCGCCTCGCCGCCGAATTGAGCGCTAAACCTGAACAAATCGCGGCCGCTGTCGGCCTCTTAGATGAAGGCGCGACCGTTCCGTTTATTTCTCGTTACCGTAAAGAAGCCACCGGTGGACTCGACGATACTCAGTTACGTACTTTAGAAGATCGTTTGCGTTATTTGCGTGAGCTCGAAGACCGTCGCGCTGCCATCATTGCTTCAATTGAAGAACAAGGCAAGATGACGCCAGAATTGCTCGATGCCGTCACCCATGCGGAAGATAAAACCCGTCTCGAAGATTTGTATTTGCCTTACAAACCAAAACGTCGCACCAAAGCGCAAATCGCCGTCGAAGCTGGCCTTCAGCCTTTGGCCGATGCTTTGCTGGCTGATCCAAACCTCGTTCCTGAAACTGCTGCAGAAGCCTATTTAAAACCAGCCTTCTCGACCGCCAATGGTGATAATCCGGGCGTTCCTGATGTCAAAGCGGCGCTCGATGGTGCGCGTCAAATTTTGATGGAACGTTTCTCAGAAGACGCGACACTCTTGCAAAGCATTCGTGAGTACTTATTCGATCACGGCATCGTTGAAACCAAAGTCGTCGAAGGCAAAGAAGATGCCGGTGCGAAATTCGCCGACTACTTCGATTACAGCGAAACCCTGGGCACGATTCCCTCACACCGCGCATTGGCGATTTTCCGTGGTCGTCGCGAAGAATTCTTAACCGTCAATTTACGTCTCGATAGCGAAGAAGAGAAACCAAAATGGGATGCGCCTTTGAATCCTTGCGAAAGCCGTATCGCCGCGCATTTCGGCGTTAGCAATAAAGGCCGCGCCGCCGACAAATGGCTCAGCGATACCGTGCGTTGGGCATGGCGTGTGAAAGTCTTCATGCATCTCGAAACCGAATTGATGACGAACTTGCGCGAGAAAGCCGAAGTCGATGCGATCCACGTCTTTGCGCGCAATCTCAAAGATTTACTGTTGGCAGCACCTGCAGGTCCACGCGCCACCATGGGTCTCGATCCTGGTTTGCGCACTGGCGTTAAAGTCGCTGTGGTCGACGCCACTGGCAAAGTGGTCGACTACACCACGATCTATCCACATCAACCACGTAATGACTGGGATGGCGCTTTGCATACCTTGGCGCAGCTTGCGGCTAAGCATAATGTGTCTTTGATTTCTATCGGCAACGGTACCGCCTCGCGCGAAACCGATAAGTTGGCGCAAGACCTCATCAAGCTCAAGCCTGAATTGAAGTTGACCAAGATTGTGGTGTCTGAAGCTGGCGCATCTGTCTACTCCGCTTCTGAATTTGCCTCTAAAGAATTACCTGACCTCGACGTCACAATTCGTGGCGCGGTATCAATCGCACGTCGCTTGCAAGATCCATTGGCTGAGCTGGTCAAGATTGATCCTAAGTCGATTGGTGTGGGCCAATATCAGCATGACGTCAGCCAATCACAATTGGCGCGTTCACTCGACGCTGTCGTCGAAGATTGCGTGAATGCAGTCGGTGTCGATGTGAATACAGCGTCAGCACCACTGTTGGCTCGTGTGTCTGGTCTATCGAGCAGCGTGGCGCAAAGCATTGTTAACTTCCGCGATGCCAAAGGCATGTTTAAATCACGTTCTGATTTGCGTTCTGTGCCGCGCCTTGGCGATAAAACCTTCGAACAAGCAGCGGGCTTTTTGCGTATCATGAATGGCGATAACCCTCTCGATCGTTCTGCAGTTCACCCAGAGTCTTATCCTTTGGTTGAAAAGATTTTGGCCGACATCAAAAAGGATGTGAAGTCGGTGATTGGTGATAGCTCCGCCTTGAAAGGCGTATCGCCAGCGAAGTATGCCGATGAAAAATTTGGCGTACCAACCATTACCGATATTTTGAAAGAGTTGGAAAAACCAGGTCGCGACCCGCGCCCTGAATTCACAACAGCGACTTTCAAAGATGGCGTCGAAGAGATCAAAGATTTGCGTCCAGACATGATCCTCGAAGGCGTGATTACGAATGTCGCAGCCTTTGGTGCTTTCGTTGACATCGGTGTGCATCAAGATGGCTTAGTTCACATCTCGGCGCTCTCGAATACCTTCGTCAAAGATCCGCACACAGTGGTGAAAGCTGGCCAAGTGGTGAAAGTGAAAGTACTCGAAGTCGACGAGAAACGTAAGCGTATTGCACTCACCATGCGCTTAACAGACTCAGCACCGCAACCGGGCAGCAAACCTGAACAACGTGCTGATCGCGATGACTCCCGTCGTCTCAATCAACATCGCAATCAAACGCAACATGCGCAACATACTCAAGCCGCAAGTCCGATGAATAGCGCGATGGCATCGGCTTTCGCTAAGCTGAAGCGTTAAGGCTGCTAGTTCCATCAGTCTGACCAAGCCAAATTGAGCCTGCTCGGTTACAAAACTCAGCAGGCTTTTTTTGCGACCATGAAATCACACTTCGTTTGATATCAATCAAGCTTGCCGACGATTTGCTCGCGAGTTCATGCGCTTTCTGTCTCTGATTTTCCAAAGTTAACTGCAGTCAAGGAAATTGCGCACTGCACTCTTTACCATCCCCCGCGTAGTGTCAAGCGACCAACTACAGTCCTCGGAAGGGATGGATTCGTACGCCCTTCTTAACATCCATCGTCACAGGTTTCATCGACAAAAAAAGATGATGGTTTCATGCATGGGGTTATATCAAGATGAGCTCATCGTTCACAAAATCCACCGCGCGGAATATCTTTTATGGAGGTTCCGTATTCTTCTTTCTGTTCTTCGTTGGACTGACGTTCGACACCATGACCGCACTACCGAAACGCGACAACAGCTCACAGCTGACGGAAGCCACCGCACGCGGCAAAAAAATCTGGGAAACACGCAACTGTATCGGCTGTCACACATTGCTCGGCGAGGGAGCCTATTTCGCCCCGGAACTCGGCAATGTGTACAAGCGTCGTGGTCCAGAATTTATCAAAGCATGGATGGCAGCCCAACCGACTGGTGCACCAGGGCGTCGCCAAATGCCGCAATTTCATCTCAATGAAGGCGAACTCAATGATTTGGTTGAATTTCTGAAGTACACATCAGAAATCAACACGAATAGCTGGCCACCGAACATTGAAGGTTAATTGCCACCGTCAAGAATACAAAACCTCACGGAGAAACTCATGCAATACAAATCACAGGCCGTCGCGAAGCCTTATTTCATCGCGGCCATCGCCCTGTTTCTCGCCCAGATATTATTCGGCTTGATCATGGGCTTACAGTACTTGATTGGCGATTTTCTATTCCCCTACATTCCGTTCAACGTGGCACGTATGGTGCATACCAACCTGCTCATCGTTTGGCTGCTCTTTGGCTTCATGGGTGCAGCTTACTATTTGGTACCCGAAGAATCAGAACGCGAACTGCACAGCCCTAAGCTAGCGATGCTGATGTTTTGGGTTTTCTTGGTCGCTGGTGCCTTAACGATCGTCGGCTATCTCGCGGTCCCGTATGCTTCACTTGCCAAACTAACGGGTAATGACATTCTCGAAACGATGGGACGTGAATTCTTAGAGCAGCCGCTACCGACTAAACTCGGTATCGTTGTGGTCGCTTTGGTGTTCCTCTTCAATATTTCGATGACCGTCTTAAAAGGCCGCAAAACCAGTATCAGCCTCGTTATGTTGGCGGGTCTCTGGGGCCTCGCGGTGTTCTTCCTATTCTCCTTCTACAACCCTAGCAACCTCGTCAAAGATAAGTACTACTGGTGGTGGGTTGTCCATCTTTGGGTAGAAGGTGTATGGGAATTGATACTCGGTGCGATGCTGGCTTTCGTTTTGATCAAAGTAACTGGCGTCGATCGTGAAGTGATTGAAAAATGGTTGTACTCGATTATTGCCATGTCACTCATCACTGGCATTATTGGAACAGGTCACCATTACTACTGGATCGGCGCTCCTGAATACTGGCAATGGTGGGGTAGCGTGTTCTCTGCACTGGAACCGATACCTTTCTTCATGATGACGGTGTTTGCGTTCAACATGGTGAATCGTCGCCGCAAAGATCATCCAAATCGTGCTGCTGTGTTATGGGCTTTAGGAACCGGCGTGATGGCTTTCCTCGGTGCGGGTGTATGGGGTTTCTTACATACTTTGGCGCCAGTCAATTACTACACACACGGTACGCAAATCACCGCCGCCCATGGTCACATGGCTTTCTATGGTGCGTATGCGATGGTTGTGATCACCATGATCAGCTACACCATGCCGTTGATGCGCGGTCGCCAAGCCAACAGCAATCGTGCACAAGTCATGGAAATGTGGTCGTTCTGGTTGATGACCGTGTCCATGGTCTTCATCACTTTGTTCTTGACCGCCGCTGGTATCTTGCAGGTATGGTTGCAACGTGTCGCGACCTCACCGCTGAGTTTCATGAGCACTCAAGATCAACTCGCGATTTTCTACTGGTTGCGTTTAGGTTCTGGTGTGATTTTCCTCGTCGGATTGGGCTTATACATCTTTAGCTTCTTTGCCCGCGCTGGGGACGCCGAAAGCGTCGCCACAGCAAGCTAAGCTTCACCACTGCCCGATCCACGTGATCGGGCATTTTCTTTCTGATCACTATGAACCATTTCCTTCCTGCCGACCTACTGGCGACACCATCTCAAACTGCTAGCGCGCCGTTTTACCTCGCCGTCGGCAACGAGTGCCAACTGTTTGAATTTGCCTTTCAACGTGGTCTACCTTTACTCATTAAAGGACCGACTGGCTGCGGCAAAACACGTTTTGTCGCCCATATGGCGGCACAGCTACAGAGACCTTTGACCACCGTTGCTTGCCACGATGACCTGAGTGCCGCCGATTTAGTCGGTCGCCATTTAATCGGCGATGGTGAAACCATTTGGTCTGATGGCCCACTGACGCGCAGTGTACGCGAAGGAGGAATTTGCTATCTCGATGAGATCGTCGAAGCACGTAAGGACACCACCGTCGTGTTGCATCCCCTGACCGACGATCGTCGCATTTTACCGATCGATAGAACCGGCGAACTTTTGCAGGCGCCAAACGAGTTCATGTTGGTGGCGTCATACAACCCCGGCTATCAGAATCTTTTGAAGAATCTCAAACCCTCGACCCGTCAACGCTTTGTCGCCATCGAATTCAATTACCCGAATGCTGAGATCGAGACGCAGATCGTGATGCAAGAATCGGACATCGACATCGATCATGCAAAAAACTTAGTCGCGATTGCCACCGCCTATCGCCGTTTGCAACACTACCATCTGGAAGAGAGCGCTTCCACACGTTTGTTGATTTACGCGGCAAAGTTGATCGTCGCCGGACTCAAGCCGCGTGATGCTTGCCACTACGCTCTGGCCCAACCATTGAGTGATGAAGCCAGTACGATTGCAGCACTGGTCGAAATTATTCATTTGCATTTTGCATCGTAATTTCACCAAGAAGGCATGCCCATGAACCAAGCTCCTGATGCCGATGCCATTTCCATCGCGACCCGTGCAGCAGCACTCTATCTCTTGAATATTTTGCTGTTGCCCGGCATCGCCTTCGTCTTGTTGGTCCTGCTCTATGTACGCCATCAAAATCATGCCTCGCCACTGGTATGCAACCACTTACAGCAAGCTTTACGCGCCAGTCTGTGGGCTGGCTTGATGTTAGTTTTGGTTAGCATTCTGGTCCTATTGTATGGCGACTGGCATCAGGTCGGGACTTGGATGGGGCTCATACTGTATGTGCTGAGCCTGCATTCGGTTTTCATTCTGTATGGCGTGCTGGCTTTGAGCCACGCCCAAGCTGGTCGTTTGTTTCGCTATCCCGTGATTGGTGGGCCGCGTTCGAGCGCAACGTTCAGCTGAGACCTTTGCTTTCTACCTCATCCTCGCTTGATATGCCTAGCACCACACACACTAAACGAACTAATCGCACTAAACGCACCAACGCTTCACGTGTCCAAGCTTGGCGTCGCTTCACGCAAGCCGCTTTCTTTGTTGCCTTTATTCTGGTGCCGATTTTCGATATTTTCCGACTTGATCTCAACCTCAAACATTTCATTCTTTTTGGCCAGAACTGGACCCTAGGACTAGAACACTTCGTACCAGGCAAGAGCTCGCCGCTCGATGCGGCAGCCGCAATCTTTCTACGTGCAATCTTGCCCTTACTAACTTTGGCAGCCACCATCCTGTTCGTCAGTTGGAAATGGGGGCGCCTGTATTGCGGTTGGCTTTGTCCACATTTTTCTATGGTGGAGACGATTAACCAAACCTTGCGACGCGCCATCGGCAAACAAAGCCTGTGGGATAAAGAGCCCATTCCAGAGCGCAATCCCGATGGCACGGAGATCAAAGCAGACGCCATTTGGTGGTTGGGCGTCATTCCCTTAGTCATACTCTGTGCCTTCACTTGGGCGCTGGTGCTGTTGACCTACCTGCTACCTCCAGCCGAAATCTATGGCAATCTATGGCAAGGGCAACTCACGCGCAATCAAAGCATTTTCTTAATTGCCGCTAGTATCGCTTTCTTTGTCGAATTCATGTTTGCGCGCCACCTATTCTGTCGCTACGCCTGCGCTCTGGGACTGTTTCAAAGCTTGGCGTGGATGGCCAACAAAAAAGCTATGGTAGTCGGCTTCGAACGCCAACGCGCCCGCGATTGCGCAACTTGTCAGTCTGCCTGCGATCATGCTTGTCCTATGCGACTACAACCACGTAGTGTGAAACGCATGATGTTCGCTTGTGTCCAATGTGGTCAATGCATAGACGCTTGTTCGCATAGCCAAAAAACGAATCCTGATGGCGAGTTACTAGCGTGGCTCAACGGTCAAGATGCGCAGTCTGAAGCCGCACTGAATGGCAAACAAGCACGCATCATCACCATCCATCGCGAACAAACCCACAAAGCCTGCCAGCCAGCGCAGACGGAGGCATCATGGAAGAAACCATAGGCGCGCTGTGGGACAAGCTGGTCACCAAGATAGCCTACACTGGATATCCAGAGGCGCAGGTGCATCTGGAACAGATCGCCCCCTTGGCCACCGTCTTGTTTCAAGCCTTGGGCGGTGAAGCTGGATTGCAAATCCAAGCCAGTAGTGCGCGCCGTCACGGTGCGAAACTGAACTGGCTACAGCGTATCGCGGGTATTGGCGATCGCCATGAAGGTACATCGCGTACCGAAGCCGAACTTCTGCTGCCGAGCTCGATCGACTATTTTCCGAAACGTGAGCTGAATCGCGAGTTATACCTGTGGCTGCTCATTCTCTTGGCCCATGACATCGAACCTGAGTCCCCTTGGCTCTTGCGCAATCAAGCTGCGACCAAACATGCTTTGCAGACGCTGCCGGCGATGCGTGCTCGCTATCATCAATTGATCGACGCTTTTCTGGCGCTGCGTCACCAGCAACTCACCGCGGCTGAACGCGCCCAAGCGCATGAGCAACTGATCGCTCAAGCACTACGCCAACCGGGAAGTGTGGCACAAGGTCTCGAACTCACAACGGGTATCCATCCTGTCATTTGTTGGTTACAGCCTCAGACGGCGACTCAAGTCTCGCTGAAAAAACAGCGCCCCGATCCGCAACAAAATGATCACTATCAAAGACAGCTCGTGACCGATCCTGCTCAAGAAAAGCGCAAGAAGAAACATGCGGCTGAGTACACCGACACGCCAGAGCCGACCAGTCCCTTCATGTTGTTGTTCCGTGCCGAGAGCTTGTTCTCATGGGCTGAATACATCAAAGTCAATCGCGACCTTGATGATGATGAAAATCTCGACGCCGCGAAAGCCGCTGAAGACCTCGATTTCCTCAGTGTTGCCAATGACGGCAAAACGCTCGCCAGCCGCTTCCGCTTCGATTTAGATCTACCGTCCGAGGCCGAAGACGACTTTGTGCTAACGCAGGGCCTATTGTATCCAGAGTGGGATTACAAACGACAAAGCTACCGCGATCACTATGCCCATGTCGAAATGATGGTGGCGCGTCATCCACGGCAGCAAGAGCTGCCGCCCTCTTTACGTGCTTTAGCACAGCAACTACGGCGACAATTCCAAAGCCTACAGCCGCAACAGACGCTCCTCAAGGCTCAACAACAAGGTGAAGAAATCGATATCGATGCCTGCGTGCGCTACTTCAGTGAACATGCCATACACGCTCAGCAGCGTTCAGCGCAACCCAAACTGTATACGGAATGGCGCCGTCAACAACGCGATCTTGCATGCCTTTTACTGGCTGATCTGTCGATGTCAACCGATGCTGCCGCCAACAATGAGCAACGCATCATCGATGTGATACGCGATAGTCTGTATTTGTTCTCGGAAGCGCTCGACGCGAGTGGCGACAAGTTCGCGCTCTATGGATTTTCCTCCGTCCGTCGCCATCACGTTCGCATGCATCTATTGAAGGGCTTTAACGAACAATACGACGGCACAGTGCGGGCTCGACTGGCCGAAGTGAAACCAGGCTTCTATACCCGCATGGGCGCCGCGATTCGACATTCCACAGCCACGCTTAAATTACAGCAATGCCATCGCCGTCTTTTACTGATTCTCACCGATGGCAAGCCCAATGATCTCGACCACTACGAAGGGCGTTACGGCATCGAAGATACACGGCTCGCTGTACAAGAAGCGCGCGAGGCAGGTTTGATTCCGTTCTGCGTGACGATCGATGACGCGGCACAAGATTATCTTCCCCACTTATTTGGTCGCAATGGCTTCGCCATCGTCAAACACATCAACGATCTGCCGACGATTTTGCCACGCCTTTACGTTCAATTGACCGCACGCTAGAGACTCGGAACGCATCGGGAAGAGCGATGCGTTTCGGAGCCCATTACCCACAACACGCCATCGACTTTCCAACACCCCATTTGATCTAGCGCAAACCTTGCTGCATTGCCCACTAGGCTTGACCACGTTCAATGATTTCAAGGTTCTCGAAGCGTAGCCTCACATTGAGATCTTAGCAAAGCATGCATCGCTTCAACATTCACCAAGGGCTTACATTGAAAGAAGAAATCAAGATGAGAACGTCTGAAAGAAAAGTAACAATGAGCAGCTTAAGACCCGCACTGCGTCCTATGGTCGCTGTACTCGCCGCTTTACCTTTGTTAGCGGGCGTCGCTTACGCACAAGATAAAAAAGATGAGAAAACGCACACCGCAGCCGAGCTCAAATATCAAGCAGGTGGCTCACCTCTCGCGACCGAGGCTATGCATCAAAACATCAATCCTAAAGCGCCTCCAATGACCAAGGCTGAATTCGATGCAGCCAAACAAATTTATTTCCAACGTTGTGCCGGCTGCCATGGCGTGTTGCGTAAAGGCGCAACCGGTAAAGCATTAACACCCGACATCACGCTGGAAAAAGGTACGGACTATTTAAAGGTCTTCATCGCTTATGGCTCCCCCCGCTGGTATGCCAAACTGGCAAACTTCAGGTGACTTAACTGAAAAAGAAGTCGACTTGATGGCACGCTATATTCAACAGGAACCACCAACACCACCAGAATTTGGCATGAAGGAAATGATGCAAACTTGGAAGGAATTTATTCCTGCATCGAAGCGTCCTACTAAGAAGATGAACAACTACAACATCGCCAATATCTTCTCCACCACTTTGCGTGATTCCGGCGAAGTTGCTTTGATTGATGGGGATACCAAGAAGATTATTAACATCGTCAAAACCGGTTATGCGGTGCATATTTCGCGCATCTCTGCTTCTGGTCGCTATCTGTACGTGATTGGCCGTGATGCACGTCTGAATCTGATCGACTTGTGGATGGAAAAACCAGATAACGTTGCTGAGATCAAAATTGGCTTAGAGGCACGTTCGGTCGAAACCTCTAAATTCAAAGGTTACGAAGACAAGTTTGCGGTCGCTGGTTCCTACTGGCCACCCCAATACGTGATGATGGAAGGTGACTCTCTCAAGCCACTCAAGATCGTCTCTACCCGTGGCATGACCGTCGACAACGAATACCACCCAGAACCACGCGTGGCATCGATTGTGGCATCTCACTATCGTCCAGAATTCGTCATCAATGCGAAAGAGACCGGCAAGATCATGATGGTGAATTATTCCGACTTGAATAACCTCAAAGTCACCACGCTCGACGCAGCTAAGTTCTTGCATGATGGTGGCTTCGATTCAACGGGTCGTTATTTCTTAGTGGCTGCGAATGCCTCGAACAAGATTGCCGTGGTCGATACTAAAGAAGACAAAATGGCAGCGATCGTTGA